>SVSJ01000011.1 GCA_015064355.1 Oscillospiraceae bacterium
AGAGCACTCCATTTGGTAATTGGGTAACAAAAACTTATAGTTTTTATAATGATAGTGGCTGCTTTACAATATCTGAATTGTTGCAAAGAGATGAAATAGATTTTTATTTTTCTGATGTTTTTTCAACTGCTTATCCTGATTTAAAGCAAAGACAGTTGAATGTTTGGGATAATAACGCAATATTAGAAAAACATCAAAGATGGATATTTGGTCTTAAAAATCCGTTCTTTTGGTACAGTAAGAAAAAATATATGAAAGCATTAGCCGAAATTATCCAAGCAAAAATTAGTAAAAACAAGGAGTTTTTTGGTATAAACGTATAAAATCCAATTTATCGAATAGCAAACGCCGACAGATTTCTAAAAAACTGTCGGCGTTAATTATTTGTTTACTGCGGAGCAAAACTGCGCCATATGAACCAACTGACTATAAACTCTCCGCTAATTTTGCAAGCCCTTTTGGGTTCTTTTTTTATTTCATTTTATTTTCTGTCACACATAATAACCGTATACTTGATGGATGTGGAGCTTCTCATAAACAGCACCAGCTCTGCATCAAGGGAAGCAAGGTTTTCCCTTGATACGTCATCTGTTATCTCGACCCACGCGACGCGGTAGGAATATCTCGCGCCTGTCATATCGGTTACCGACACCGTATCACCGATTGAAATGGTTTTGGAAAAATCAAACTGCCCCGCACCGTCACTTCCGCCAATAATAAGGCTTCCGTCGTATATGCTGCCCGTATATCTGCAGGGGAATCGGGACACTTTTCCGCCATCCCAGCTACTGTACACGGGAAGGTGCACAGAGTGCTTCGGCACTTCAATGATCCCCACAAAATTCATCCCGTCGATCTCAAGTGACGGCATATCCATATCAATTCTGTCGTCAACCGAGCCGGCTCTTACCTGTGGGATCAGTGAGTACATCTGCCCGAGAATTTCCGTGTTTTTTGATCTTGCGATCTTTTGGCTGATCATTGGAACGACGGTGATCAGCACAGCCGCCACTATGAAAGCCACACCGATCATCAAAAGGGCACGGGTTAATTTTGCGCTCCGCTTCATTCTTCAGCCCTCTTTCGCCAGGTTGCAAGAATGATCAGCCCACCGCCTGACAGGCACATAGCAACGGCGTATGGCCACAGCGCCATTGTGTCGCCGGTTTGCGGAGCCTCCGGGATCTCTTGAATTATCTTATTTACAATAATGAATGTGTTTCCCTCTCGGGTTACAGTCACCGTATAGTCCTCGGAAACCTCCCGCTCTACAATGTACCACACAGAACCGTCGTCGGCTGTTTTCCAGGAGTATGACCAATTATTCTCCGGTGAGAGAACCTGTGTGAACTTTAGCTCCCCGTCCTCAAGAATATCAACAGTCACGTTTGCAGGGCGTTTGTCTGTGCCACCCTCGTCCTTCCACAGCTTTATAACCTTATATTCAATGTCGCCACCCGTAGTGTATGAGTCGCTTTTGGGAATGGCTGTAACGTCATAATCGTGATCTCCGTCCTCACTGGGGTGTGGCACAACTGTCAGAAAAGTCTCAAAGATCGTAACCGTCGCCCCGTCAACAGATGTCACGGAAACAGTCAGATACATACCCGGAAGAATATCGGTAAAGGAGACCATTCCCCATTCATCGGTGACACCGGTGCAGGTTGGCTCAATATCATCAGCCTCAGCGTATGCCGCAAGAGTCGTGGCAATGTTTCTCCATTCGCTCTGGGAGGTCACATCGTAGATCTTCACAGGATAAGAGGCAAAGTCTCCCGTAAGTGCGTAGGTTCCGTCAGCAAAAACCTCGGCAATTCTGTAGGTTCTTATGTTAAGTCCTTCAAAATACTTTCCGCCGTGGGTGTACTGCAGGGTAAGAGAAGAGGGTCTTTGGGTGTCAATGGGAGTTATGGCACACACTGACGGTGAAACCGCCGCCGCAAAAATCAGCACACACAGAAGAATTGACAGTGTTCTTTTCATTACAAATCCTCCATATCATCCTTCTTAACAGGGGTTACCAGAACGACCACCATAAGTATAAGAAGCATTGGAATAGCAATAACCGGCATTACGATGAGTGAATCTATCTGATATGCATCGGAAATGACGTAAATGTTCTTTTCGGATATAGTTTCAATACGGCATCCGCGAACCAAGAGTCTGTGGGTATTAATGCCGTAGGGGGTACAGGTGAGAAGGGTGCAATAGTCCTTGTCAGGCTCTATCTTTATATCATCAACAGTACTGGGTTCAATTATTTTTATTTGATCCACCTGATAGGTGAGCACACGGTCAAGGATCGTTATAGTGAAGGTGTCACCGATCTCCAAATGGTCGAGATGGGTAAACAAGGTTGCGGACGGAAGTCCTCTGTGTGCAGACAAGACCGAATGTGTCCCGATCCCGCCCGAGGGCAAGCTTGTTCCTTCAAGATGACCTACAGCGGAGCTGAGAACAGAGTCATCGGTCGTATGGTATACAGGCAGCTCAAGGCCGATCTTTTCAATGGAGATGTAACCAAAAATACCGGTTCCGCTTACGTTGAGAATATCCATATATCCGTCAAGGGTCTTGTACTGAATAAGGGGAGCCTCCAGCTTTGCAAGTGCGCTGTTGTACTCGTCAGCACGCAGGAATTCCCCGGAATAGTCCTTGTCCGGTATAGCTTCAAGCATCTTTTCGTAGTCAATGATCGCCTGCGACTGAGTACGGGAGTTCCAGTAGCTACTGAGAGAGGGATATAGCATCACGGAGAGGCCCACGAAAAAAACAGCCAGTAAAATTATGGTTGACCATTTATGTTTTCTTTTCATAAGCTTCTCCCTGATATTATATCATATCGGGTACAGGCTTCCCCATACCCGATATAATACACCAAATTCAAAAATTATTCAGCAACCTGATCCATTCTCTTCTTTGCAAAGAGAACTACAGCTGCGCCGAGAACCATAATGCTACCGAGAGTGATGAACAGAGTTGTACCGAATCCACCTGTTTCGGGAAGCATGGAACCTGTCTTGTTTACAACGTGAACACCGGAACCTGTGGAGAATATGCCATCATTGAATACAGCATCGAGGTTGCCGTCTGAGACAATGAACTTCTGACGAGCTGTGAGCTTGTTATAGCCTTCAGGAGAGATTGTTTCTTCAAGGTAGTATGTACCATTGTCAAAACCAACCACTCTAACCTGACCGTTCTTTACAACGATAGAAACGCCTGTTTCATCTGCTCTTGCGCGGCGATATGTTACACCGTCATCCATAAGAACAACTGCAACTTCGTTTCCGCCTTCATCAGCATCGTAGATCTTGAACTGAGCGCCGTCAATGAGAGTGTTCTGGGAGTCAGTCTTAACGATGTCAACACCGAATGTGTATGTTGTTACATAGTCTTCATTGGACTTGTGAGAAGAGCCTGTACCGAATGTGAGCCATGCGGTGTTAATGTTACCTGTACCTGCTATAACAGCATTTCTGTTAAGCATAGCTGTGTAGGAAACTACGATCTTGTCGTTTGTTTCAAGGTCATTGCAGAGATCTTCGGAGAATACGATCTCGAATGCGCAGTCAGAATCCTTGAGATCGGATGTTTTTACTGTGTACTCGGAAGGATCAACAGTAGTGGTAACAGAAGGTGTGCCGGGAACTACGTGTTCGATACCTGTAACTGCCTTGAATGTGATACCTTTATCCATTTTATCGTGGAGGATGTAGTTCTGAGCACCTGCGTGAACATTAATGGTTACACGGTATTCAATAGTCTGGCCGATATCTGAAGTGTTGTTACCACCCCACTGAGATGTGGAATCTTCGCAAACCTGCTTATCAATGGTAGGAATAGCGTTCTTTGCGTTGATGGATGCGTTAGGGTTTGTTGTTGTAAGACCACAGAGAGCACCCATTGTGGAGTCTACGAGGTAGTAACCAAGCGTAAGGTCTGTGAACTTACCTGCGTCGCCGGTAACAGTGAATTCGCCTGCGTTAGCGGAGGACTTAACAGCGCCGATGCCGTTAGCTTCTGCATAAGCGAGAGCAAGCTTTGCAAATGCAGCAACAGTGGAGTCAGCTTCATCAGTGATCCATGTTACATAGCCTGCCTCGTCAATAGCAACGTATGTAAGTGCTTCGCTTGTTGCAAAGAAGCCTGTCCAGGAAGCATTTACCTTATAGGAGTACGCGCCGGATGTTGTGTTGTAGCTTTCAAGGTCAAGGAGTCTGTAAATTGAGTACACGTTACCATCGCTTACGCCATTGATCGTAATAGATCCGGTTTCCTCAGCCGCAAATACGGGGAGCGCAATTGTCAGGAGAAGCATTGCTGCTACTACTAAAGAAATCACTTTTTTCATTTTTGTTTCCCTTTCTTGATGTAAATATAATAATGTTTTTTGTTTTTTTATATATATGCGTGCGCTATTTCAAGAAGACATTTTCATGTTCCTCCTCAAACAACGTCGTTTAAGTACATATATTGATACAAGTGAGCCGACCATCATCGCCAGTCCACTGAGTATCCATGGTGCAGAGCCGAGTCCTCCTGTCGAGGGCAGCTCAAATCCGTGACCGTATTTATAGGAGTTTGTCACGGTTGTTTCGTAGGTGGGTATTCCCACTCCCACAGCTTTGATCTCGCCGTAGATAGGATCCCAGTCATCAGAGGTCCAAACCTCTTCTACAGAATAAGATATAACCTCTTCGTCCTCATCCTCATAAGGAAGTCCTCTGAAAGTATCCGTCCAGTTGTTCTTCAGAGTGAGTGTAACGGTACGGCCGGTATCCTTTCCGTTTGCCAGCAACCTCACGGTTACAAGGGAGGTTTCGTAGGGCACGTTGACCGCGAGGCCCGTATCCCAGTACTTAGTTACTGTAAGTGATGTTTCAGCATCTAGGGGAGTATTCGTAATAGTGTACGCAATTCCCTCAACCTCTGTCTCGGTGGTTGTCACGTTGAGTATCATTGGCGTAAAGGTCAGCGTCGATGATGTGGCACCGGAGAGATATCCGTTTGATGAATTCATCGTTGATACGTAATATGTTCTGTAGCTTGGTCTTACTGACAGTCTGTATCCCGAGCTGTAGTCGGAGTAAGTCAAGGTCTGATATGATGCGGAAGATTTCGTCAAGTAGAAATACCTGCTACTGCTGTTGTTACCGTTGTTGTAGGTCAGGGTCTGTCCGTTTTTGTTAGTTAACCTTACGGAAGTTCCTGACACAGACGCTACCCAGGTTGAGAGTGAGTAATCATCTCCGTAGCTTGCCTTTGCCTCTTCCTCTGTGATCCACTTCAAAGTCTGGGAGGAAGCATTTGCAGCGGACAAGTAGCCGTAGCTTGTTTTCAGCAGGTATTCTTTTCCGTTCTCAAAGTCGTATGACTCCCAGGTTTCATCGTTTATGACGATCTTGTCAACCCTTTCAACTGTTGACGAGTATCCGGGAGTGTAGGATTCTTCAGCACCATACTTGACTTCCGTCACCCCGTCCGCTGCGTATTTCGGCAGGTTCGTCCAGGTGTACGTCCATTTGTTTTCTTCGCCAAGCACAGCCTCGCGGATCCGTCGAACAGTTCCGTCCGAATCAGTAACCGTCAAGTACACGCTTACAAAGTCGGAGGAGTGATCCACCTTATCATCCCAGATCTTTGCGATCTGAACAGTGGTTGATTCCCTCACCCAGGTCTGGGCGTTGGTTACGTTTATGTACGCCGCCTGATTTTCTGTATTGATATGGTAACCGTAGACGGTGTATCCCTTGGAGATATCCTCTCCCGAATCGTCCTCTACGATTTCTATATCGAAGGTGGCTGTACCCTTTATATCGAATTCGAAACGAATTACGCCGTGTGCAAGCTCGTATCCGGGGTTGTCCGGTGCTTTCGTTTCTTTGATGTAGTAAGTCTTATTTGGGCTCATTCCCCACATTTCCGCCACACCGTCAACTACGGTAAAGGTGTTTGTCGGGGAAAGGTCTGCCTTGTAATCTGCTTCGGATTCCCAAAGGTCCACAGGCTCTGTGCATTCGGGATCAGCATATACAGAGAACTCTGCACCGTCAAGAAGCTCCTGAGTAAGGACGTCTTCCTTCTGGATAGTCAGGCTGTATCTCGGTGCGATGTTGAAGTACATAGCACAGTTAGACTGGGAGCTTCCGCGCTCGAGGTAATAAATTGTAAGGGTGTGGTCCCCTTCCTCAAGGTCATAAAGAGTGCCGGTCTGGGAGCCGTTTACAGTTACGATACCTGTTGAGAAGTTGATGGTTCCGGTAACAGCACCGTGAATACCACCTATGTCAAGTCTCACTTCCCCGTCAACCAGTACCCACAAGTCGTCGTCGCCGGAGAAGGTGTAGGACATCTGGTTTCCGTAAAGGTCCAGGTTACTGTAGTTTCCGTCAGCGTCCCGGGTTCCGGGAACATCAGCAAGGTAGAAATCCATCTCCATACTGATACCGAAGCTCATATCGGTGCTTACGCAGTCTGTCTGATTGTGACCAACGTCATATTCGTAGTGAGGAACACCAACGTACTCTCCAAAATTACCGTCGTAATAATATGTATTTGGAGTTTTTCCGTTTGTGTTAGCGTAGGGTGAGTTCAGGGGCAAGAAGTCTGAGTATTTTCCGCTTCCGCTTCCTCCTCCCGAGTCTGTAGTACGGGAAAGGTAGTCGTAAACATAGAAGCGTTGCTCACTTCTGTTATAGGATGCCGCGTGAAGTTCGGAGTCGTAGTAGTAATATCCGTAATACTCACTATCCGGATTATCCATGTACTGGAACAGGTAGTCACCTTCTCCGAGATACGTCTTACCGATAACTCCCTCTCCGGTCTCGGCATCAAATCCGTTGTCAGTTCCGAACAGAATGTATCCAAGCTCATCGTTGTAGATGCCGGGCTTTACGGGAACATTTGCCGTATACACGTTGTTGTTATTACGGTTGTTACTCATGGTGAGTCTGCCGGAGTTGTCGTTATCAACAAACACGAAGTTTATGGCTTCGGAGTCGTTGTACTGCACCGTGCCATTTGAAACAAATGACCAGGTTTCAGAGTGTCCGGAAGAGTTCACCGTCACCGCTGCATTTGATGACATAACATTGAAAAGGCTGTTATAGTCGAAAACGTTTACCTTGATTATGTCTCTTGAGCTTACGGTGTTTGATGTCGCGGCGTTATACCGTCCGATATCCATTGTGGCAGGTACCCAGTCGGCATAGAGGACCATGTTTCCTGTAACCGTGATCTCCTCGCCGGGGCGGTAATACACACCGTTTGTTACGTCGTACCATCCGCGGAGCGCGTAGCTGTACTTGGAAGAGGACTGCCACTCCGTGGGGAGCTGGACTGTTTCTCCAAGCTCTACCAGATAACGCTGATTTGGTGAGTCGCGGTAGATCTTCAGACCGCCGTTTGATCCGTCAAGCCACACAGCGCAGCTTGCTGATACACCAAACTGATATGCGGCGGCATCTGCAATACTCTGAGTCATCACGAACTCTCCGTCGCCAACGCTCAGTCTTGCATATTCGTTATTACTTCTGATCTTTACATCATTTCCGTATGACACAAGGGTACTTGTATATGCACCCGAGGTTGTAACACCCGTTCCGTTATTGGGGTAGGCGTGCATATATCTTCCCGTTGACAGGTTCCTGATAAGATATGAGGTTTCTCCACCGGACTGTGTAAAGGTCCAGAGGATCAGGTTCGGGTCAACATCTGTCATTATATTGCCATCATCGTCAATATAGATCTGCACCGCATTTCCGTTTCCGTCGAATGCGTAATAAGATCCATTGCTTTCTGTATAAACAACGATGCTGTTTGTGTCAACGAACAAGTTGTGGTCAAAGTCCATGACCTTCGCGGCCTTTTGCAAAGCGTATGGGCTTATATCATCCGATTCGAGTGCCGCGTTTGCTCCGATATCGGTTTTTATTTCATACTCAGGTTCCGTCTCAATTGGCGGCTCTGTCTCGATGGGCGGTTCCGTCTCAATTGGCGGTTCCGTCTCGATTGGCGGTTCCGTCTCAATTGGCGGCTCCGTCTCAATTGGCGGTTCCGTTTCAATTGGCGGCTCTGTCTCAATTGGCGGCTCTGTCTCAATTGGCGGTTCCGTCTCGATTGGCGGTTCAGTTTCGATTGGCGGTTCAGTCTCAATTGGCGGCTCCGTTTCGATTGGCGGCTCCGTTTCGATTGGCGGCTCAGTCTCAATTGGCAGCTCTGTCTCAATTGGCGGCTCCGTCTCGATTGGCCGCTCCGTCTCGATTGGCGGCTCCGTTTCGATTGGCGGCTCCGACTCAATTGGCGGCTCCGTTTCGATTGGCGGCTCCGTTTCGGGCTGCTCTTCAACAATTATCAAACTGTTTCCGGGAGATGACAATCCGTATCCAACGATAAGCGGATCATCAAGTCCGTACTCAACTTCAGCGACCGCATCGTTGCAGTCACCTTCTATAACGGTAATTGCATCGTTTCCCACTTCGACAACGATTGCCGCAGAGTCGGGAGAGCCGTTTTCGTTCTTGTCGAGGAATACCACGTCTCCCGGGATGGGGGTATATGCGTTGCGGTCTTTATACCGTCCGTCTGATTCCCACCGAACAAGCATTGCCTCAGCTCCGGCACTTAAATACACCTCATCAAGTCCGGCATATTTGAGGCAGAAGGAAACAAACATCACAGACCATTTGCCGTATGGGTTTCCGTACCATTCGCCGTATCTGGTGTATCCCCGACGAACACCGTCAGAATCAATTTCAAAGTTCTGCTCACTTTCGGTATAACCAAGCTGGGATCTTGCCACCTCAGTAACGCGCTGTGCCACCGAGAATTCTTCGGGAATACTTGGCAACGTTCCCTCCCAGACATCCGGTGTTTCAATGTCTGCCTTGATGTTTGAGTAACACAGGCTTTCGTGCACGTGCTCTTCCATACCGCAGGTGTACGTTATGCTGTAGCAGTCGTCTGTGTGTCGGTGGGAGTCTTCCTCCTCTGACTCAGGCTCCGTGCAAACAAGCTCTGAGGCTATACATTCACTGCTGTGCGAATGCTCATCGTATCCGCAGAATGCCTCTCCTGCCATTGTGATTCCAGTCAGCTTCAGCGTCCAGAATACTGCAATAACCACGATCAAAGAAGCAAGAGGAAGCATAGCGCCAAGACGCTGTTTCCAGGTTTTTGATTGTTTTATTATTTCAAGATTACTTTTTATGTCTTTATCCACTATGCCACCCCCTTTCCTCAGGGATACATATTATATCAGTTCAAAATTTCCATATCGGAAAGCGGCCAAACCTTAAAGAAAAGCTTGCCGACAATTTGCTCCGTTGGAATACATCCAATAACTGTGCTTCTGCTGTCGATTGATGTGGACCTGTGGTCTCCCATCAAAAAATAAGTGTTTTCCGGAACTGTAAAGGGGAATTCGATATCGCACTCTCCCAGTCCCTTTTCGCTGATATAGGGCTCGTCAAGCATATATCCGTTGACATATACGTTGCCGTCATGGTCGATGACGATAACGTCTCCCGGTAAGCCGATTACCCTCTTTATCAGTATTTTATTTGAGTATGAGAATCCGCACAGATCCCCATATTTAAGTTTCGAGGTTTTCAGAAGGACCACAATATCCCCGTTGTCAAGGGTGGGCTCCATACTGGTACCCGCAATCTGCAAAACCGGGAGAATAAGGGTCGTGATCAGCACCGCTATTGCCGCAACTATTACAAGGGTGTAAACCGTGTTTTTCAGTATTCGCTTAAAGCGGATCTTGTTCCTCTCTCTTTTCAGCTCCGTCTTGATCTGATCGACGGAAAGAGTCGTTCTTTTATTCTCGTTCATAATCATCCGTGGTTTTTATTCTGATCAGAATTAGCTTTTTGAAGCTTTCTTTTTTCGTTTTTCACATATTTGTAAAGCCGTTCTATTTCGGCAAGCTTTTTGGCGGCTTCGGCCTCTGTTTCCCTGGCTTCTTTCTTTGCCTCGGCAATTATTGCCTTTGCCTTTTCCCGGCTTGAATTTTCACGCTCTTTGCAAAGACGAGTTGTTTCGGCAAGCATAGCCTTTGCTCTTTTCAAGCACTCTTCTTCAAAGCGTTTTTTCAGAGCTTCTTGATTATCATTGAACTTCTTGATGTTGTAGAGATATTGCTCTGCTGCATTTTCGGCAGCCTCAAAAACGCCGTTGAGCTTTAGGGCAGCCTCAGCGATCGAACCTGCTTCCGACTTGATTACAAGTCTGCTTTTCAGTTTTTCGTTTGCCTCGTGAAGCTGCCTCTGCAACTCCTCCGATTTCTCGGTAAGCTGCAAGAGAAGCTCAAGAAGCTGTTTCCTGCTTAATCGTCTTAAATCTCTGTCGTTCATTGTTCCACTTCATCACTAAATAATCGAAATAAAGGCCTTTGTTATGCCGAATAAACGCTCATTTTATGCATTTGCCTATCAGCAAAATGATATAATTTGACTTATATGTTCTATTTTATCACTAACCCCACACATTGTCAACATTATTACTAAAACTATTATGTATTTTTTGTGAAAAATTAATAATATTTGTTAACACAAAAACTAATTTGGAACTATGCCTGAAAAACCAAAATTTTACTCTAAAAAAGCGTGTTTCTCACAAAATTACGTCAGCTTTGCGTCTTCAGAAATGCAATTTTAAGGTTGAAATACAAAAAGCTTTATGATATAATGATTCAGTAAAAACATTTACGAATATCCCGTTCCACATAGGAGGAAAACAAAATGAAAGAAAGCTTAAAAACATTTGCCGGAGACTCTTTTTTCACCCCGGGTGGAAAGCTTGATGTTTCTTCTACCGAGCCGCTGACGGTAGCATTCATAGGCGGTTCCCTCACAGAAGGGGAAGTGGACTATGAAGGAACTTCATTATCCAACCCCAACTTGAAGTGGGCAAACGTCCTTGTAGGTTTCCTTTCAGGGCTATTCCCTTTCCGCCCCATCAAAGCTGTAAATGCCGGCCTTGGCGGAACAGGCAGCCAATACGGTGCTGCCCGTTTTTCTCGTAATGTGCTTTCATATAATCCTGATCTTATCTTCATCGAATTCTCCTGCAACGATTCCCCCATGCTTGAGGAAGAATGCAACGAAGACGGAAAGAATGACAGGCAGATCTGGCTTGAAAGTATGATCCGTCAATGCATGGCGGCTGACAAAGTTCCTGCTGTTGTATACGTACACGTTCCGGTTCCTTATGAAGAGAGTATTATGCGCCTTTTCAGAAAAGGTTGCCAGTTCAAGCAGGAGGTGCTGGATCATTACGAGATCGGCACCATTGATGCAATGGCAGACGTAATGCATGAGTTTGAAACACTGCGCAGTTCTGACCCCACCTGGACACGGGAACGTTTCCTCAGTCAGTACTACGAGCAGTATGCTGACGGCACGTTCAACGTTCATCCCTTCGGAAGCGGTTATATGCTCTTCGCAATGTCCATCATAAACGCACTGACCAGAGATCCCGAGCGTTATTTGCGTCCTTTCAAAATGCAGCCCGAGCCTTATTGCAAGGCATTCGACAGAGAGGTTAACCTGAGATATTCCAATATTCCCGCAGCTTCAGACCGAATCACCTACCAAGGAAATTGGACCCTCTACACGTCGGAAGCTCCATTTATAACTGACAACCCTGGAGCAACGATCAATGCAGACAGATATACTCTGCCACACCAGTTCCCGGAAGGAATAATGCAGACTGAGATGCCCACGGGCGCATCCTTCTCCTTTGAAACCGAGGCTGACAGGATCTGTATGCCACACATATCTGCAAAAGCAGGACTCGATGCCAAGGTTTACGCAAACGGTCAACCCGTCGGCGTTACCACTTGCAGCTCTCCCTGGCACGGTATGAACTACACAGGCCCGTGGATCGATCTGCCCAAGGGAAAGAAGCAGATCAAGTTCGAGATCGCAAACGCAACTGAAGACGCAACAGTCTTCCGCTTCGGATACATAATCGAAGCCTTTGAGAAAGATAATATTTAAAACAAATATCCACTCGCATAGCGGGTGGTTTTTCATTTTCGGGCATAGCCCTATCTAAACTGGCTGCGTACAAGTACGCTGTTTTTGGACCTGTCAGTCATGCATTTTTTACTTGCTACCCGTAAACGGGCTGCTTTCTAAGCCTTCCTCCGGGAGGAAGGTGGCAGACGTAGTCTGACGGAAGGAGCAGGCGTTACTTTAGGTTTGGATTATTTTTATTGTTCCGCACTCTCCCTCAGTCACCTACGGTGACAGCTCCCTCCCGGATGGAGCCTTTTTCTGTCCAAATTTGCTCGTCAATTTTCTGCTTACCGGCAATATCCCCCTCTGAACCACGCGACTATCCCGTGGTTTTCGTGATACAACAAAAAGCGGAAGATCAAACTTCCGCTTTTTTTGTTGTATTCAGTTTACTCAGCTAACTTCTCAATCTGTTAAGATTTTGGCAAGTATTCCATAACTATATTGGAGTCTGAGATTTCCCATTCTGTGTCCGGGTAATCTCCTTCATTGAAGGAAAGGTAAGTGGGCTTTCCGGATTTTGTTCTGACGTTATTTGCGACAACCTTCTCGCAGAGAATGTAAGGCGAAACGTCTCCAATCGGTTCATCCTTAACGTAGTAGCAGAGAATACGAGGTCCTCCGTAGTTTTCGGGAGCTTCGTCATCGATAATGTAAAGGCCGTCTATATACACGTTATGGGGCTGATAACAGGTGTATCCGAAATCGTGTGAACTGTCGTTTCGTGCGTAAATAACTGCAGGGGCGCTGCTATTGTAATGCCAGGTTACGTTTTCGACATAAATGTCACCGTCCCACGTTGCACCGTAGTCTGCACGAAGTATGAAAAGACAGTCATTGTAAACGGTTGAGTCTTTCAGAATGAAGTCTCCGTGGCCGATAAGGTTGACGCCATTTGTACCGATAATGGAGTTTTCAATAGTGCAGTTTGTTACACCCATATGTGAGTCGTAACGGTTGAGTCGGCAATTCTTAACCACAAAGTCCTTGCAGAAATTGGTGTTCATAATTCCCCATATGCTCTCGTCGAGAATATCGTTTGTCTGAACTACGTTATCCAGAGTTGTGTTTGCGCTGTAGTTGATCTGCATAGCATAAGTTCCCATTGTCCCGCCAAATGAATTGTACGCATCAAGCTGGAGATTTTTGAGATTTACGTATGCGGTTTCAATAACCATAAGGAATCCCATGTAAGGAGAACCAACGTCCCCTTCTTCAGCAACTTTCATTGTGAGATTCTGTACAGTAGTATTGGAACGAATGATCTTAATGTTACGGGAGAAATAGGACTGGCTGTCGTGACGGTTGACCATATGAAGGAATGTGCCGCCTTCAATTACGAGAGGCTCGCCAATTCTCTTAGCAGTCGTCTTTGTTATCTCGTCAAAGTTCCATATGATGTCGGAAAGAATGTTACCCTCTGCGTCAACAATAAACGTGTCAGACATTGCTGTGCTGGCGTCGTAATCAACGTAGCGGCGGAAGTACTGACGAATGTTATCGTTTTCAACGGTAACAAGGAGCTTTTCTCCGGGAGCAAAGCCTAATTTCTTCTGTCCCTTTTTGAGGGTATCAATTTCAAAATCATCTACGTACTCGTCTCCGTCAACAAGGAAGAGTGTGTTAATATCACTCCTCCAGGGAATGAGGCTCCTGTCATCAATAATAAAGGTAGCCCCGGTCCAGGTGGTATTCGTGCGAATTATTGCACACTTGTCGGATTCACCAATATAGTAAGTAGCTCCCTCGTCAGCAAAAACGGGAAGTCCCTGCTCGTTTGCATAAGCGTGAGCGGCAACGATAGCGTCATAGTCATCTGTTACGCCGTCACCTACTGCACCAAAATCGGAATAGCGAACGCAATTCACCTCAGGCTCGGGCGCTTCTGTCGCAGGTGCTTCTGTTACAGGTGCTTCTGTTGTGGGAGCTTCTGTTACAGGCGCTTCTGTTGCAGGTGCTTCTGTTACAGGCGCTTCTGTTACAGGCGCTTCTGTTGTGGGAGCTTCTGTTACAGGCGCTTCTGTCGCGGGCGCTTCTGTTGCAGGCGCTTCTGTCGCGGGCGCTTCTGTTGCAGGTGCTTCTGTTGCAGGTGCCTCTGTCGCGGGCGCTTCTGTTGCAGGTGCTTCTGTCGCGGGCGCTTCTGTCGCGGGCGCTTCTGTCTCAACTACAGTATCGGTTGGGTTTGCCGGGTCTTCATCGTAATTCTGCTCACCCACACATGCTGTCAGCATAAGTGCGGCAAGGAGAATCGCAATTAACTTTTTCATAATTCCTCCAAAAAACATAAACTAAAAATGATTCGCAAATATTATAACTCAATTTTTAGACTTTTTCAAGGGTTAAAGGAATTACAAAGCTTTATTACTGCAACAAAAGCGGAAGTTTTACCTCCCGCTTTGTTTTGTTGTATTGGTTTTTGTCTGTCTACCGCCAAGCCATTATGGACGAGGCAAGAATTCTCTGACGATATTAGAGTCAACAATCTCCCATATTACGTCGGGATAATGGTCTGCATTAAAGGAAAGGCAGCCGGGGATTCCCGATTCTGACCAAACGTTTTTGGCAACGACCCTCTCGCAAAGAACGTATGGGTACGATGCTCCGTCATTTTCCGCCAAGCTATAGTAGCTAAGGAGGCGAAGCCCGTTGTATTTCTCGGGGACGTCATCGTTTTCAATTACGTGCAGTCCGTCTATATACACGTTGTGAGGCTGGTAGCAGGTATATCCGTAATTATGTGTACCGGTGTTACGCGCGTAAATAACCGAAGGACAGCTGCTGGAATGATACCAGTCAACGTTTTCGATATATACGTCACCGTCCCAGCTTGCACCGTAATCTGCGCGGAGAGATATGAGAATATCATTATGTACGGCTGAATTTCTCAAAACAAAATCCCCGTGACCGATAAGGTTAATGCCGTGGTAGCCTATTACAGAATCCTCAATGGTGCAGTTTGTAATGCCCATGTGGGTGTCGAAGCGGTTGATTTTTGAGTTCTTGACCACAAAATCCTTGCAGAAGTTGGTACACATAATGCCCCACCTGGTGCGGTCGTGAATATCGTTTCCTTGAATCACGTTATCGAGGGTTATGTCAGCACAGTAGTTGAGCTGGAGGGCGTATGTACCGATATCACCCGAAAATGCATTATAGGCATCAAGGGTCAGGTTCTTGAGTTTTACGTGTGCAGTCTCGATGACGGTGATAAATCCCGAATAAGGAGACCCCGACTTACCCTCGTCGATGATCTTCATAGTTAGATTCTGCACGGTAGTATTGGAACGAATGATCTTGATGTTGCGGTAGAAATAAGCGCGGCTGGGATGACGGTTTACTTTACACAGGAAGGTTCCGCCGTCAATTACGAGAGGCTTGTGTATCCTTTTAGCTTTGCAGGACGTGATCACATCAAAATCCCATATGATGTCAGAGAGAATGTTACCGTCTGCATCAACAATAAAGGTATCAGACATTGATGAGCCTTGGTTGGCGTTGTCGCCGCTTCTTATATACTGTTTGATATGCCTGTTCTCAATACTAACAAGGAGCTCTTCCCCCGGAGCGAAGCCCAGATGCTTCTGACCTTTCTCAAGGGAATCAATGTGAAAGCCTCTCACATATTCGTCTCCGTCAACAAGGAAAAGTATGTTGATCTTGCTTTGGTGAGGAACAAGGTTGCTGTCGTCTACAATAAACGTCGCACCTGTCCAGGTGGTGTTTGTGCGGATCACAGCACATTTACTTGATTCGCCGATATAGTATGTAGCTCCTTCGTCGGCAAAAACGGGAAGCCCACGTTCATTTGCATAAGCGTGAGTGGCAACGATGGCATCAAAGTCATCGGTAACGCCGTCACCAACTGCGCCAAAATCCGAATAGCGGACACAAGCCACATCCTCTCTTGAAACCATATCGCAGTAGCGCTTGAGCATTACAGCCACGTGAGAGCGGAGTGCTGCACCCAGAGGGTCAAGCCTGCCATCATTGTGGCCGATCATAATATCGTTTTTAACACACCAACCAAGTGCATCCCTTGCCCAAAAGCCTGCCTCATACTTATCCTCAAAATCAATGGGGGCTCCGTATGCCGGAATAAAATGTTTTTTTGATTGAGCGTATTTGTAAAGCACAGATGCAAGCTGTTCTCTTGTTACGCTTTCTTCCGGTGTAAAAATGTCACTTCCCGGGACAGACATAAAACCGGCATTTGCCGCCCAGGAAATAGCGGGGGCATACTTGCTGTTTGCGTCTACATCAGTAAAGGCGACTTTCGAGTCAGCTGCAGGCTTTCCCTCAAGGACCCAGAGGGCATAAGCGATCTCTTGCTTTGTGGCCTCGGATGTAGGATCAAAATTGTCCCCGTCCACACCCATCATGCCACCTTCAAGGCAAAAGTCGATTCCCTCATCGTACCATTCAGGCAAATTCTCTTCCTCCTCCGTGGAATCAGAGGGGGTGAGGATTGGTTTTTCTTCATTTTTATTAGCTATAGCTCCGCTTACTATAAACACGATCAACAAAGCGGCCACTATAGCAATAATAAGTCCGATGATCTTTTTCATAACCACTCCGATAATATTAATTATGGGTCGCTTTCCATATAGCCTTCCTGCTCCAGCCATGCCTCTTGTTCGGGAATGGGCAGGAATTCTTCAACTATACCCGAATCCGAGATCTCCCATTTCACGTTGGGGTAATCCTTCTCAAAGAATGAAAGGTAAACGGGCTTTCCCGAATCTGTATAAACATTCTTCGCAACTACCCTTTCGCAAAGGATATACGGGGAAATCGTGCCATGCTTTCTCGCCAGACTGTAGTAGCTAAGGATTCGCGGGCCGTTATATTCGGGATCCTTGTTTTCAGTATCAACAATGCGAAGTCCGTCTATATACACGTTGTGAGGCATATAGCAGGTGTATCCGTAATCGTGAATACCGTTGTTTTCAACGCGGATGATCGAAGGGGCACGGCTTTCGGGATACCATTCCACGTTTTCGATATAAACGTCACCGTCCCAGGTGGAGCCGTAGTCTGAACGGAGGATTACGAGATTGTCCTGGTATACAGTGGAGTTTCTCAAAACGAATTTTCCGTGGCCGATTATGTTAACGCCGCTGCCGCCGATTGTGGAATTTTCAATGGTGCAATTTGCAACGCCCATGTGAGAATCGTAACGGTTGAGTCGGCAATTCTTCAAATAGAAGTCCTTGCAGAAGTTAGTGCACATTATACCCCATCTGTCGGTGTCGTGGATATCGTTTCCCTGCACTACGTTATCAAGAGTAATGTTCACACAGTAGTTGAGCTGCATGGCATATGTGCCGTAGCCGCCATTGAAGGGATTAAACGCATCGAGCTTCAGATTCTCGAGCTTTACGTTTGCAGCGTTGGTTACAGTGATAAATCCCGCATAAGGAGAGCCGGTGTCGCCCTCGTCGATGATCTCCATAGTGAGATTACGGATGGTGGTGTTGGAGCGGGAAACCTTGATATTACGGGAGAAATAGGAGTGACTTTGGTGACGGCTTACCATAATGTGGAAGGTACCACCCTCAATTACAAGGGGTTCAGCCAGTTTCTTTGCCCAGCACGACGAAATGTTGTCAAAGTTCCAGACTATATCAGTAAGGATGTTGCCCTCCGCATCAACGATGAAGGTGTCGGACATTGGTGTGCCGCTGTTTGCGTTTCGTCCGCTGCGGATGTAATGCGTAATTTTATTGTTTTCAACGGTAACAAGCAAATCTTCTCCGGGAGCAAAGCCTAAATGCTTTTGCCATTTTTTCAGGGAGGTGATCTCAGGAATGTTTACATACTGGTCGCCGGTGACCGAGAATAGTGTGTTGATACTGCTTCTGAAGGGGACAAGGTTTCTGTCGTCAATAATAAACGTCGCCCCGGTCCAGGTAGTGTTTGTGCGGATAGCCGCTGTACCACGCGCTTCGCCTATATAATATGTAGCACCATCGTCAGCATAAACCGGGAGTCCGTGGGTGTTTGCGTAATTGTGAGCCATAACAATGGCGGAAAAGTCATCTGTAACCCCGTCACCAACAGCGCCGAAGTCGGAATAGCGGACGCAGATCGATTCGTTCATCAAGATCTGCTGGCAGTATCGCTGGAGCATTGCGGCAACGTGGGACCGGAGTGCTGTGCCCTGGGGATCCAGCTTACCTCCACCCACGCCGTTCATAATTCCTTTTCTAACACACCAAGTAAGGGAGTCCCTCGCCCAAGTGCTGACTTTGTTATTGTCGGAAAAGTTAAGAGAGAATCCGTAAGCCGGGATATAAGACGGCTTTGTCTTTGCGAATCTGTAGAGCATAGTGGCAAGCTGCTCTCGGGTTACGTTGTCCTTTGGAGCAAAGGTGCCGTCTCCGTGACCTGTTACAACGTAAATGCTTGCCGCCCAGGAAATAGCCGGAGCGTATTTGCTGCTTTTGTCTACGTCGGTAAAGGTAACTTCACGCTCTGCGGCGGGTTTTCCGGCAGCCACCCAAATTGCGTATACGATCTCCTCTCGTGTTGCCTCGGTATCGGGTTCAAACTTGTTGCCCTCCCCGATCATCATACCCTCTTCAACACAAAAGTGGATACCGTCGTGATACCACCCTGATAAATTCAAGTCAGTGTAAAAGGCTGCCGGGCAGCCCGAATCTTTTTTACAATCGGCAACCGATGCGCCGTTTACAACAAGTACAAGGGATAAAAGGGTAACAACTGAAACAAGCAGTCCAATTAGCTTTTTCATGATTCCTCCCACAAATTATCACGCTTAATAGTAAACTATAACTATATTATAGCTTTATTCAGCGTTATTTTCAAGGGGGGTATATACTATTGTGAAGAAAATTATTGACAGGACAACAAAAAGCGAAGGTTTTATCCTCCGCTTTGTTTTTTTATTTGGTTTATTCACAAGTTAATCTGCTCGAGGCAGGTATCCTTTTACTATATTAGAGTCTGAGATCTCCCATTTTGTATTGGGGTAATCTCCTTTATTGAAGGAAAGATAGGTGGGGATTCCGGATTCTGTGTAAACACCTTTTGCAACAACTCTCTCGCAGAGAACGTAAGGCGACAGGGTGCCGATAGTTTCACCCCTTACGTAGTAACAGAGAATTCTCGGGTAGTTATTACCGGCGGGAGCGTTGTATTCGTAAATATTCAGTCCGTCTATATACACGTTATGGGGCTGATAGCAGGTGTAACCGAAATCATGCTGGCTGTCGTTGCGGGCGTAAATAATTGAAGGACAGCTACTTGAATGATACCAGTCTACGTTTTCGACATAAATGTCACCGTCCCATGTAGCACCGTAGTCTGCACGGAGAATGAAAAGACAGTCATTGTAAACAGTTGAGTCTTTCAGAATGAAGTCTCCGTGACCGATAAGGTTAACACCGTTTCGGCCGATGGTGGAGTTTTCAATAGTGCAGTTTGTAACGCCCATGTGTGAGTCGTAACGGTTGAGCCGACAATTCTTAACCACAAAGTCCTTGCAGAAGTTGGTGTTCATGATACCCCATCTGCTCTCGTCAAGAATATCGTTTGTTTGAATTACATTATCCAGAGTTGTGTTTGCGCTGTAGTTGATCTGCATACCGTATGTACCCATTGTACCGCCAAATGAATTGTATGCATCAAGCTTAAGGTTCTTGAGATTTACGTATGCAGTTTCAATAACAGTAATGAATCCGGAATAAGGAGAGCCTTTACTACCCTCACTGGTGATTTTCATTGTGAGATTCTGTACGGTAGTATTGGAACGAACGATCTTAATGTTACGGTAGAAATAGCCCTGGCTGTCATAACGGTTGACCTTGTGAAGGAATGTGCCGCCTTCAATTACCAGGGGATCGTTTATCTCCTTTGCTTTGCAGGAGGTTATCTCGTCAAAGTTCCATATGATATCGGAAAGAATGTTTCCCTCTGCGTCAACAATAAACGTGTCAGACATTGGCGTGCTGGCGTCGTAATTAACGTAGCGGCGGAAGTACTGACGAATGTTATCGTTTTCAACGGTAACGAGAAGATCCTGACCCGGAGCGAAGCCCAAGTGCTTCTGCCCCTTTCTAAGGGAAGTGATCTCAAAATCATCTACGTACTCGTCTCCGTCAACAAGGAAGAGAATATTGTTGTTCTGCCAGGGATTAAGATTTTTGTCATCTATAATAAAGGTTGCACCTGTCCATGTTGTATCTGTGCGGATCACTGCACAATTTTCTGTTTTGCCAATATAATAAGTAGCACCTTCGTCGGCAAACACGGGAAGTCCATTAGCGTTTGCATAAGCGTGAGCGGCAATGATGGCGTCAAAGTCATTTGTTACACCGTCACCTACAGCACCAAAGTCGGAATAGCGAACACAAGGCACTTCTTCCTGCTCATACACAACGGTCTTTTTGCCCTTATTGTAGTTCAGATCAGATGTAACTATAATCAGATCCTTAATCTCGAAGCATTTATCCCCGTTAACATCCGCGGATTTCGTCAGGACTTCTTCATATCCCTTGCCGTAAACCGTGTCAGAAGTAAGGATGATCACGTCTTTCACATCCACGCTGCCATCGTTGTTGATGTCTCCGGAAATAAGGCGGATATCGGATATCTCTTCGTTGCTGTGTTCGCGCAGATCAACCTTTGTTCTGCCCACCACAACGTCTTCAATCGTGTACTTGAGATGGCCTGCCTTTGTCACCACAAGGTCATACGTGCCGGCAGCCACATTCTTAATCTCAAACTGCTGTGTTACAAGGTTGTCGCCCTCTTCCGCGGGGATAGTAGCCGTATACTTTACCAAATCCCCCTCTTTGAGCTCGATTGTCACAGGGTTCCCCGGATTGTAGCTTGTTACACTTCCGAGAATGCTTACACCTGACGCCGCTCCGCTTACAACAAGCGCAAGGGACAAAACAGTCGCGACCGCAATAAGCAATCCAATAATCTTTTTCATAACTCCTCCGATAATTAACTGATGACACTACAACTATATTATAGCTATGCCGGAACAATTTTTCAAGTAGTGAAACAATATTATTGCAATTTTTTCTACTTCAAAAAATCCCCTCCTACGGCTCGGTCGTCTTACCATAGGAGGGGATGTTATTGGTATTTATTGACTGCGCGTTGTCAAATAGTAAATATTATCTCTTTTTCTTCGCTACGGTCAGAATGGCAACTATGCCAATGACAGCCACACCAATTATGATTATCAGTGCGAGAGCCCATTTGGGCAAAGAAGTTGAATCATCATTGGGTTCTGTTGGCTTGTCTGTGGGACCCTTTGCCGGATCGTCAGTGGGTTTGTCTGTAGGATCCTTTGCCGGGTCGTCTGCGGGTTTATCCGTAGGATCCTTTGCCGGATCGTCCGCGGGATTGTCTGTGTGATCCTTTGCCGGGTCGTCCGCGGGTTTGTCTGTGGGATCCTTCGCCGGGTCGTCTGCGGGTTTATCCGTAGGATCCTTTGCCGGATCGTCCGCGGGTTTGTCTGTGGGATCCTTCGTCGGATCATCCGCAGGCTTGTCCGTAGGATCCTTTGCCGGATCGTCTGTGGGTTTGTCCGTTGGATACTCTACAGGTCTTTCGGTTTCCGGGATGAGCTTATCTATAGCTTCGGTTTTACTCTTATAACAAACTCTGCAAATATATTCTATCAATCCATAGTCAGCAGTTGTCGCTTCTTTAATAACAGTTCCGGAGTCCCAATTGTGTTCCTCTGAATTAAAGATTTTTTCGCAAGAGCAAGTATTCCAGTGATGGGTGGAATCGCTGTCCCACTTATCTGCAGAATAGTTGTGCGTATGTCCAAGAGGAGCTTCCATCACATAGGCACACACAAGACAGACTTGAGCGTTATTTTCGTCAGCTGCAGGGCCGGGAACGTGTCTCTCCTCTTCAGCCTTCTCGTTACATCTGATGCAGGATCTCCAATGATAATCGTCATCAACTTTCCATTCTCGATCAAAACTGTGTCCGATGGGATATCCGTCGGTGAATGTTTCGCTTCCTGCTGCCCCGCATTCACATGACAAATAGTAGGTTGCCTTTTCTGTGCAGGTTGCGTCAGAAGCCTTGTATCTGTTGGATTTTACCTCTCTGGTGAAATCATGGCCTCGTGCCGTACCGTATTCTTCCCCGCATTTGTCGCAAATTGCCGGAGTTGTACAGGTTGCGCTTCCGCCTCTGTGCCCGGTCGGATTTCCGTACATAAATGTATCTGTTCCTTTTTCACCGCATTCGCAGGAGAAATAGTACTCCGCAGGTTCTTCGCAACCGCCGTCGCTCACAAGGTACTCAGGCTCTGCTACTCTTTCGCTGTAGCGGTGGCCGTTAGCCTCACCATAGGTGAAGGTTTCGGTTGCACTGGCACCACCGCAGCATTTACACGAATAGTAATATTCCGCAGGGCGGGTGCACGTTGCGTCGCTTTTCTTGTATATGTCAGACACTACTTGCTCTGTGTAGCTGTGCTCGATTACATCACCTCTACCAACGTATACTGTAGCGGATGATGTAGAGATAATATATCCCACGCTAACAGTACCGTCGATCGTGTATGAACCCGAGCCAGCTCCGTCTTTTACTTTCAGGATAAAGGAATAAACCGGTCCGTTTACTGTTTCTTTTCCTCTGAAAGCCAAAAGAGCTGCTCCGTTTTTTGTAACGTCCGGTTCTTCAAGCGCACCGGAAATCAGCCACTGCCCGGTTACGTATTCAAATACATTTTTATCATAAGAAGGAATGATTCCGATGTTTTCTATATCTTCCCCGCCGATTATGCTTACAAGCACCTCAAAAGTTGCTCCAACGTCAACATTTTCTTCTTTCAAGCTAAATGTTCCGTGCTCTGCAGCAAAAACCGGAAGAGTCAAAATGCCTATCGTTGCGATCAAACACGTCAAAACAAGCAGAGTCTTTTTCACAATCTTTCTCCTTGGGATAAATATAGTAATACACAATTATACTACCTCTTGTCAAACTTTTTTGCAAATGCATTTTATGTCTAAACTGTAAACAAACTGTGTACCGGTGTTATGAGAATATTAATTTTTCGTTTCAAAAACCTCCGAATCAACCTTTATCCACTAAACATCACATAATAAAGCAATCGTTTTTATTTTCCCCGTCCACTTTCTAATGGTCAAGATAACAGCGTGAAAATAGGCTTTTTATCTTGACTTTAGAGGGATAATATTATATAATGATATTTGGTGAGTTTTGGCATAATCTTGATTATTTTGCCTCGCCAAATCTTCAAAAAAAATATATATTATCATACATCAAAAAACAGCAAAAGGAGATAATGCTATGAATATTTTAGCTTCCGCGGCAGTTGATACAGCCAAGCAACCTGACTACATTGCACTCGCATTAGTAGCCCTTATGCTGATCGTTGTTGTGGTCATGGTCATTCGTAAGCATCTCGCATCAAAAAAGCCCGCAGATGCCTTTGTCGTAGAAGAAAAAGCCTCTGAACAGGCAGCCCCCATTGAACTGGCTCCCGGTTCCGCAGGCTCTCTGAAGCTGAATGACGTGTCCCCCAAGACAGCAGCGCTTCTTATGGCTATCGTAGCTAACAAGCTTGACAAGCCCCTCAACGAGCTTCGCTTTATTTCCGTTAAGGAGATCAAATAACCATGAAATTCAAAATCACATTAAACGGTAAGAATTACGAAATTGAAGTTGAGACCATAGAGCCTATGACTCTCAGCGAATACACAGCTGAAGTCCCCGTCGTTGAAGCCGCTCCCGTAAACGCCCCTGCACCTGTCGCAGAAGCAACTGCACCTGCTGCACCTCAAGCAAGCGCAGCTCCCGCAGTATCCGGCGACGGCGAACCTATCAAAGCGCCCATGCCCGGAACTATCGTGAATGTTAACGTAACCGTCGGACAGGCTGTAAAAGAAGGCGATGTCCTCGTTGTTATTGAGGCAATGAAGATGGAAAACGAAGTAACCTCTCCTAAGTCCGGCACCGTAACTCAGATCGTTGCTCAAAAGGGCTCGTCTGTTGAGACTGACGCCGTACTGGTTGTTATTAAATAAGCGAAAGGACATTTTCAGTTATGGATATACTCTACAAAAACTTACTGGAGTTCTCGTGGCAAGACATTGTAATGATTGCCATAGGTTGTCTCCTTATATATCTTGCTATCGGCAAGGAGATGGAGCCCTCACTCCTCCTCCCTATGGGATTTGGTACCATTCTGGTAAATATCCCTTTCTCCGATGCACTGGTTGGTCCCATCTCCGAGCTCTATCACGCAGGTATTGCAAATGAGCTCTTCCCCCTCCTTTTGTTCATCGGTATCGGTGCAATGATCGACTTCGGTCCCCTGCTTACCAACCCTAAGCTGATGCTATTCGGCGCGGCGGCACAGTTCGGTATCTTCTTTACCCTGTGTATGGCAAGTATGTTCTTCCCTGAAATCGACGCAGCCTCCATCGCTATCATCGGTGCGGCAGACGGTCCTACCTCCATTGCTGTTGCAAACACCCTCGGTTCCCAGTATGTTGGTGCTATCACCGTTGCGGCTTACTCCTATATGGCTCTCGTACCTATTATTCAGCCGCCGGTTATCAAGCTTCTCACAACAAAGGCAGAACGCAAGATCCGTATGCCCTACGAGCAGAAGTCTGTAAGCAAGCTTACAAGAATCATGTTCCCCATTATCATCACCATCGTTGCCTCCGCTGTTATTCCTCAGGCAACAGCCCTTATCGGATTCCTTATGTTCGGTAACCTTATCCGTGAGTGCGGTGTGCTTGATTCTCTCTCCGACACAGCTCAGAAGGTGCTGGCAAACCTTATTACCATTTTCCTCGGTATCTCCGTTGCCTTCAACATGACATCCGAGCAGTTCCTTAAGCTTGACACCCTTCTCATTCTCGGTCTCGGCCTCGTCGCATTTGTAGTAGACACTGCAGGCGGTGTGCTGTTTGCAAAGCTCATCAACCTGTTCGCAAAGAAGAAGATCAACCCCATGATCGGTGCCGCAGGTATTTCCGCGTTCCCTATGTCCGGACGTATCGTTCACAAAATGGGACTTGAAGAAGACCCCCAGAACTTCCTGCTTATGCACTCTATCGGCGTTAACGTTTCAGGTCAGATCGCCTCTGTTATTGCAGGCGGTATCATCCTCAACCTGTTCTCATAATTTATCGGAAAGTGAGAGTGTAAACATATGAATTTCTTATATAATATTTTACTTTCTGCAACAAACGAAGTCCTCCCTGACATTACCTTTGATCCGGGCAACTTCATCTATAACCTGAAATATATGGGAATCGGTATGCTGGTTATCTTCACAGTAATCAGCATCATCATCCTGGCAATCAGCCTGATAAACTACCTGTTCTCCAAATAATTATCGAAGGGGAAATCCCCACCTCATAGTATAAATTGATTTTCAGGGAAGGTTTTATATGGATATCTTATCTTTTTGGAATCAAATGACAGCAAATCCCCTCCTGTTTATCGCAGTAATGCTGACCCTCGGCGTTATTCTCGTAAACGGTTGGACAGATGCACCAAACGCCATTGCGACCTGCGTTGTTACAAGATGTATGTCACCAAGAGCGGCAATTCTTATGGCAGCTCTGTTCAATTTCCTCGGCGTTTTTGTAATGACAATGCTAAACGCAACAGTTGCCGAAACGATCACAAAAATGGTTGACTTCGGTGATGACCCGGATCTGGCTGTTATCGCCCTCAGCGCCGCCCTCTTTGCAATCGTACTTTGGGCAACCCTCGCTTGGGTGTTCGGTATCCCCACCAGTGAAAGCCACGCTCTTATCGCAGGCCTCACCGGTAGTGCAATCGCAATAAACAGCAGCTTACAGGGTGTAAACCCCGCCGAATGGGTCAAGGTAGTTTACGGAATCGTGATTTCCGTAGTACTTGGCTTCGGCCTTGGTTGGATCACCTGCAAGCTGACAACACTTCTCTTCAGAAATGCAAACCGCCCGAAGACAGAACCTTTCTTCCGCGGTGCACAGATCGCAGGTGCTGCTTATTCCGCATTTATGCACGGTGCCCAGGACGGTCAGAAGTTTATGGGTATCATCATTCTCTGTCTGTATATGTCAAATGGCGAACCTCTCCCCCAGAATATGCAGCCCGCTTATTGGATCATGATCCTTTGCTCAGTCGTTATGGCCGCCGGCACAGCAATGGGTGGTAAGAAGATCATCAAGTCGGTTGGTATGGACATGGTTAAGCTGGAAAAATATCAGGGCTTCTCCGCTGACCTTGCCGCGTCCACATCCCTCCTTATTTGTTCTCTGCTCAGCCTTCCCGTTTCCACCACACACGCCAAGACTACATCCATCATGGGCGTTGGCGCGGTAAAGCGCGTTTCCGCAATCAATTTCGGCGTGGTAAAAGAAATGGTACTCACTTGGGTGCTGACCTTCCCCGGCTGCGGTTTGATAGGCTTCTTAATGACAAAGCTGTTTATACTCATATTTGCTTAAATATACTATATAACGGAAAGGAATACTAACAATGGCTAAAGGCGATAAGTTCTATTTTGATAATTTTATGGAGTGTGCATCTCTTTCAAAGCAGGCTGCGGAATACCTTGTTTCCTGCCTCGAAAACTTCGATGCAGACAAGATCGAAGAAATGCTTGACACAATGCATTCCTTTGAGCACAGCGCAGACAAGAAGAAGCACGAGATGAGCGAAGCTCTTGCTAAAGCTTTTGTAACCCCCGTTGACCGCGAAGACCTTGACTTGATGAGCCACCAGCTTGACAATGTTCTCGATATTATGGAGGAAGTTCTCCAGAAGCTGTACATCTACGACATCAAGACTATCGAAGCTTCCGCAGTTGAGTATGCCAAGAATCTTGTTCGCAGCTGTGACCTCCTTTGCTCCATTATGGGCGAGTTTGAAAACTTCAAGAAGTCCAAGAAGATCCACGCTCTCATCGTTGAATGTAACGACGTTGAAGAAGAATGTGACAAGCTTTATCTCTCTACTGTACGTGCGATCACCAAGAACTCCTCTGACACACTTGAGAAGCTGAGCTGGTACAAGATCTTCGACTGCTTCGAAGAATGTGCTGACGCTTGCGAGCACGTTAGTGACTGCGTAGGCTCCATTATTATGAAGAACACCTAATCAGAAAACATTATACAATAAAAAAGAATCCACCCGTAAAACGGGTGGTTTTTCTTATGCGGGCATAGCCCTCTGTTCCTCGCGTGTGTGTAAACACACTTACACGTTCTGCCAACTGCGTAGGATTGTTACTTGCTGCCCGTGAACGGGCTGTTTTCATTTATTGCGAGCTGCTCGCCCAGCTTATCCTCTTTTAATTGGTTGGCGATGTACTCCGCAATTCGGCTCGTATTCTTTCCAGCTGTATCTACATAGTACCCTTTGCACCAAAATTCTCTGCTTCGATATTTATACTTCAACTCGCCGAATTGCTCATACAGCATCGTGCTGCTTTTCCCCTTTAGATATCCCATGAAACTTGACACACTGATTTTCGGCGGTATTTCTAACAACATATGCACGTGATCCGGACATACTTCCGCTTCTACTATCTTTACTCCTTTCCACTCGCACAGTTGTCTTAATATCTTTCCTACTTCTTTCCGCTTTTCTCCATAGAATACTTTGCGTCTATATTTCGGCGCAAACACTATATGATACTTGCAATTCCACTTCGTGTGTGATAAACTGTTTATGTCATTTATACTCATTCCCAAATGACCTCCTTTGTTGTATTTCTCGTGCAGTTGGCCGACCGCACTTACATTATACTACAAAGGAGTTTTTATTTCTTCCTTATCGGCTAAGCCTTGACCGAACCACGCGACTATCGCGTGGTTTTCTGCATACAACAAAAGCCTTACTTTGTAGTAAGGCTTTTTTGTTATTGGTTTTTCCGGATCATTCAATGGTCTCGCCGGTAGAGATGATCTGCTTGTACGAATACTGCTCGCCGCTCTTAAGTGTTACATTAATAATCACAATGTCGTTCTCGAAGTCGTACTCGTATGTTTGCGTGTATTCGTCGCAACTGTACATTTCAGTATAACTGTTGCCGTCGTGCCAAATATAGCTCTCTTCATGCCACAAACCATCGGCGCTCACGAACTTCTCATACAGTAACAGATCTGTGGTAATGGTTCTCTTTTCTATTCTTGTATAAGAACCATAACATTCCTCAGTGGTCACGCGAATATCCGCCTCGAAATCATATTCGTAGGTTTCAATACCGTATTTAGTTGCCAAGCTTGTCTCATAACGCACATCTCCGCGCCAAATATATGTTCTGCTGTACAGATCTCCGTCAATATTGTAGAAGTCACTTGCGATCATGTATCCCTCGGGAGAGTAGGTGTAAACCTCTGTAAGATTGTAGCTGTGGCCGCAATTCTCACACTCATCTGTGGTAGCAAGGGTAACAATTGTGTTGCCGTCTTCATCTACGAACTTTTCTACTCCCACATCATTCCTGGAATAATTGTGTTCATAATAGTTCGCACTACGACTGTCTCCGCAGAATACGCAGGTGTGAACGATTGTCACGCCGTCATTGTTCCGGCAACCATCCTCGGGAATCACGCTGTTATTCTCATCGTAGAGATAGATGTGAGAGTCCATAGCGATGTAGTATACCAGGGTTGTTTCACCGGTGGGGATGAATTCGACTCTGAGCTTGTATGTGCAAGCGTCAAGGCCAAGTTCTTTTGCTACTGCAGCTACTCCTGCTGCGTCGATGTAAAGTCTGTAATTATCCCGGTCTTCTGTGATAAGGGAATTATCAAGCTTTACAGGAGCCTCAAGGCTGTCTGCTGCAAGGCTGATACTATGAACATAGTCAACATCATAATAGTTGTAATAGTTTACAATGTAGCTTGTTCCGTCGCCTTCATAGCTTACGTCAGTGAGTACCAGATTGCCGTTGGCACCGGTTTCGTTTTCAACATGGCACTTGTTACAAACGTAAACGCCCTTGGTGCTGTCGAAGTAGAAGCTGTGACCGTCATAATTGGCTGAGCGATTGATTTCTGTCGTACCGCAAGCCATGCAGACCGAGGTCCATATGCTCTCAGCACAAGTGTAGGAAGAAGTGGTTGAATACAAAGTGATGTGTTCAGTATATTCTCCTGTCACTGTACCGCCGTTGCTGTTTGCGGTAACATGTATTACGTGGCAGTAGTCGCCGGATTCAGCACCGGGATATGTGAACTCATGCTTTTCCCAGTAGTATGCGTTTCCGTCTTTGTCGTAATCTTCATAATAGAAGGAAATGGGAGCGAGTTCTTCAATTCCCAGAACAGCATAGTAAGTGCGCACTTCCTTGTCGGTGCAATATGTGCCGGTCATGTTGTCGTATTGCATCCATGTTTCTGTGACATAGCGATTTTCGACAGCATACTCATGAGTATATATCAACTGTCCGCAGTTTTCACAAGTGAGGGTTTCGGTGTATCCGGACTCGCTGTAAACCTTCTCAGATTTCTCGATATGCTGCTTTCTGCCGCTATCCAAAGCGAAAGAATACTGTTTCTTATAGGTTTTTGCTTCTACGTCAACACCGAAATAGAAGTTCTTGTATGTAACGCTGTTGCAGTTATCGTCTATAGCGCTGTATACTTCTTCTACCCAAACGAATCCGCATGCAGGATCGGTAACAGCACAGGTGCGTACTCTGTATTCGCGATCGTTCTCATAGAACCAACGTGTCTGGTAGTCGGAATTTTCGGGCCAATTGAATTCCATAATTCCGCCGCAAGGACAGGTATAAAGCTCAAGCTTTTCTTCGCATACGGAACCGTATTCGGTCAGGTCGATTACCTGCTCAGGTCTGGAGTTTCTGTGATGTCCTGTACCTGCAAATGTTCTTTTGGTCTCTTCGCCACAGAGTGCGCAGTACCAGATTATGTCAACGCCGTCGTAGCAGGTTTCGCTGCCCTCGCTGAGAACATACTCGCTGGTGAACTTAGGATGCTGAGTATAAGTTTCCGTTGAAGCAGACGAGTTTTGTGCCACGCGCTCTGCCGTTACAAGGCAGGGATCTTCTTCGTCATAGGTGTAAGTGTATTCTTCCCAGTGCTCAACCTCGCCGTTATAATTCAGGTGCTCGTTATATCTGTACTTAACTCGTGTGATGGGCTCATCAAAGCCGTCAAGCTCGAAATAACAGTATTCCTCAACGGAGGTGAAAGTAAGTACCACTTTGGTTTCTTCCAGGTCTTCAACAACGTACTCGTATTCCTTTGCTTCCTCGCTAATAAGAAGTCCTGTTGCATCATACTTGGAAATTGTCTGACGCTTTCCGAATACTCTGAAGCAGTCCGCGCAGCTTACTTCGCTTGTTTCAACAACTGTGCGTGTGCCGTCAGCTTCGGTTACATCACTGCACTCATCGGGAATACGCTTCAATTCATTGGGATGTGACTCGTTAACCTTTACAAGTGACTCTTCACAAATAAACTCTTCTCCAAAGTAAACCTTGTAGGTGGTTGTATTGGTATAACAGCAGTTTTCGTCCTTTTCGCCCCGTGTATATGTTCGTTCAATTCTCAGGTCACATTCAGTACATGTGTAAATGTCTTTGTCATTTTCATACTCTGCGTCGAATGTGCCATAGTCAAAACTTACACCGCCGGATTCGCCGCAAGCACATGAGCCGTAGCGTACGTTGTGGTCAGCACAGCCTTCCGTTACGTATTCTTCAACTTGTACGTGATAGCTGACCTGATATGTCTTGCTTACACCGCAAACAGAACAAACTCTGGTGTAAACAACACCGTCTTCGCAGGTTTCAGATCCCTCCATGAGGGCTGTGGAAACTATTACTTCATTGTGTCTTGTTCCTTGGGTTTCGCTTGACATAGACTTGATTTCTTCCCCATTGTAGTAGAGAACATAGCTGTTGATAATCTTGACATTACAGTTTTCGTCTCTTTCGCCAACTATCTGAGTTATCTCAATTCTCATGCTACATTCGGAGCAAGAGTAGATTTCTTTGTCGTTTTCTTTGCTCCAGTCGAATGTGCCATAGTCAAAACTTACACCGCCGTATTCACCGCAAGCGCATGAGCCGTAGCGTACGTTGTGGTCAGCACAGCCTTCCGTTACGTATTCTTCAACACGAGCGTGATATCTATCCTGATATGTTGAGGTTTTGCCGCATTCGGAGCAAGCTCTGGTAACAACAACACCGTCCTCGCAGCTTGTTGCACCGTCAATAAGCACTGCCTCGGTGATCACATATTTGTGACTCGTCTGAATGGTCTTTGTTGTCTTGTCGAGAACAACCTCTCCGTCAAATGTTGCAACATAGCGCCATTCGACTTCTTTTTTACAGTCTCCTATATCCGTTTCGGAAATACGGCTCTCTTCAAGTACGATACCGCACTCGGAGCAGGAGTATGTCCATTTATTCTTTTCGTAGGTCTCTGTAAATGTGTCATAGTCAAACCATACGCCGCTCTCTGCACCGCAAGCGCACGCGCCGTAGCTTATGTTGTGGTCCTCGCAGCCGACTGTTACAGGCTCGGTGGTAGTAAGGTGGTAATATGCCTCATATGTTCCCACGTGTCCGCAGTCCACACAAGTCTCTGTAAAGGAGATACCGTCCACACAGGTTTCAGAGCCTTCCATAAGGGATACGGATGTTACTAATGCGTCGTGAAGTTCCTGAACACTCTTGAACTCCAGATATTCAATAAGCTCTTCACCGTAGCTGATTTGATAGCACAGGTCTACTGTAGCGTAGCAGTTTTCATCCTTTTCGCCTACGCTCTCCATCTGCCATATCTTCAAGTCACACTCGAGACAAGAATATGTGCGAGCACCCATAATGGAAGAAACATTAAACGTACTTCTGTCAAACCATATTCCACCAGCTTCTCCGCAAGCACATGAGCCATAGCGTACGTTGTGGTCAGCACAGCCTTTGGTTATGTATGTTTCAACACGGGCGTGATAGTATGAAGTATATGTTTCTTCTACTCCGCAGTCAGGGCAGGTTCTGGTGATGATAACACCGTCAAGGCAGCTCTTGGATCCATCCGCAAGAACCGCAGAGGTTGTGATAGCATTATGGTTTGTGCCGGTAGTATTGAATGTCAGCTCTTTGATGATCTCTCCGTTCAAGCTGATTACATAATCAAGGATAACGTCAACCGAACAGTCTTCGTGCTTTTCGCCTTGAGTGTATCCCTCTTCAATTCTCAGACCACATTCATCACAGGTGTATACCCACTTATCGTTTACTCGGGTCTCTTCAAATGTCTCGTATTCATACCACAGTCCGCTGTTCTTACCGCAAGCACATGCGCCGTAATATATATTGTGGTCGGCACAGCCTTCGGTTATGTATTCCTCAACACGAGCGTGATAGTAGAAAGTTGCTGTTTCCACATATCCGCAGTCGGTGCAGTTTCTGGTAACAATTACACCGTCAAGGCAGCTTTCGGAACCTTCCGCAAGAACCGTAGAGGTTACGCAATAGTTGTGTTCTGCGTCAGTGGATGTCTTTGTTATTCTGTCAACCAGTTCTTCTTCAAAGTAAACATCGCAATACCATGTTTCTGTTACGGTGCAGTTTTCGTCCTTTTCGCTTGTTACCGTGTATATTTCAACACAGATGTCGCATACGGGACAGGAGTACGTCTCCTTGCCTTCCACTTCGTCGTATGAATGATCAAATGTGGAATCATTGACATCAACACCGGCAGCTCCGCAATGGCATTCGGACAGTATGATATCGTGGTCAGCGCAGCCTACGGCTATCTCGCGCTTTTCGATGTCATGCTCCGTGCGAGTATATGTATCAACATATTCTCTTACAATCTCAGAGCCCCAGAAAAGATTTATGTATTCAGTTATTTCAACTTTGCAGTTTTCGTCCTTTTCGCCGGATTCGCTGGTAGCTTCAATGAATACGTCACAGTCGGGGCAGGACAGTTCTATTCTATCACCATCTTCAACAGCGTCGAAAGAATCGTAGACAAAGAGGAGAGTGGTGAATTCCTCGCACAAGCATCCTTGCTGAGCGAGATGGTGTTTCTCGCATCCCAAGTCCATCGGAGTGCTGAGGAGATAGTGATATCTGCCGGATTCTGTTTCCACTCTGCCGCAGTCGGAGCAAGTAATTGTAAGGATTACGCCGTCCTTACAGCTCTGTGCATCTTCTGTCGCATACTCAGCAGTAATAACATCGTCGTGGCGTATTTCGGTTTCGTTCAATTCAGTCTCAACAAGGAGAGTATCGAGCAAATACAGCTTAGAAGTCCAAGTGCATGTAATTACACAGTTTTCGTCCTTTTCGCTCTCTGTGTAATATTCGTGAATCTGGATATCGCACATTGGGCAGGTGTATGTATAGTGACCGTCACCAAAGACGTCTGTGAATGAGGAGTAATCCGCAAAGAATTCCTCATTTGAAATCGCGCCGCAGTCACACTTGAAAATGAGTACGTTGTGATGGTCGCAGCCATCAACGGTTACTCTGTTGTATTCGTGCTCGTGATCTTCGGGGATATCAGGCTCTACGGGAACGTCAGGCTCTACGGGAACGTTGCTCTTCTTCTCTTCGCCGCAAATTCTGCATTCGCCATAGTAGAAATCGTGTTCGCATTCGTGTTCGCATCTTGTACACTTGCCGCCCTCGTAGTTATGTCCGAGAGGCAGAGTGCTGTCAGTTACGCGCTCGCTTTCGCAAACCTTACAGATATACTTGGTGTATCCACCGGTTACGCAATCGGGCTCTACAACAGTTATTTCGTCATCGTGTTCTGTGCTGGGAAGCTCCTCAAAGTACTCGTTTCCGCACTTGGAGCAAACCATATATTCTTTACCGACTTCTGCACAAGTAGGCGCCTTATAGCGGGTCTCGTCACTCTTATAATCATGGCCGAGAGCAGCCTTTGTTGTAGTATATGTGTTACGGCAAAGGTCACAGGAATACTGAGACTCGCCGGGAGCATCACAAGTGGGAGCTGTTTCGGAGATCAATTCCCAATTGTGGCCAAGAGCCTCAATCTTTTCGGTGATCTGCTCGTATCCGCATCTGGAGCAACGGATTCCAACGTATCCACCGCTCATACAAGTTGCGGGAGCAGAGCTGTCGATGTAATTGTGGCCGTATGCTTCGCAGATTTCAGCCACAGTCATACGGATCACGCCGTAATCAGAGAAGTGATTTGTCTTAAATACAATATATCCGTCACGGTATTCAACGTCTTCAATTACGGTAACGTTGCCTTCTTCATCAATGTACCATACCATGATCGTGTCAGGGTCCTCACCGTTTGCGAGAGCGTAAGGAATGGACACGGTTACCATGCCGTCGAAGTTTGTGATCTCGTCCTGGTTTTCATCTTTGATAGTCAGGCTGTAAACTTCTGATTCGCTGAGTCTTTCCGCGATCTCATCGCTGATATTATCCATGTCGTCAACGTCGCGCATATCAGCGGAAACATAAATATCCAAGCCGGAAAGCTGCTCTGATGTGATAGCATCGGGAGCGATCGTAATGTCATTTACGAGAATCTCGTCAGCATCTCCAAGAGAAGTCAGCTCGCCGGATACGGTTGCTGTGGTCTTCTTTGTTGTTTCGCAAAGGGAGCAAACATAGGTTGTTGTGTTACCTTCAGTAGCGCCCTCTGTCCAAGCGTGAGCGTCGGGATTTACGGGGATCTCGGTTTCTGACAGCACTTCGGAGCAGGTCCGGCAGGTTACTGTCTTTGCACCGGGCGCGCTGCAGGTTGCCTCAGTAACTGTAACGTACTCGGCGTGATGCTCAAACTCGTCGGATACTCTTTCCATAGCCGCACCGCAAGTTTCACAAGCTGCAGTTTCCACCCAAACGTACACGCAGGTCTTGTCCGCCACTGCCTCCATTTCAGGTTCAGACCATGCAGAGTCAAGAGCTGTATGACCGGTCGCGGGAGCGGTGATCTCGGTGTATGTATAGTCACAGTATTCGCAGCTGTATACAGTGTAGCCGTCCTCGGTACAAGTTGCCTCGAATACTTCAGTCTTTTCTTCGTCAAATGAGTGGCCCTTTGCAGGAATTACTGTTCCGCAAACAAAGCATACTCCGTCCTCGGTACAAGAAACTTCGTACTCGTGGCCGAACGCCAGGTCTTCACGGGTTTCTTCCAAGCCGCACACGTCGCAGGCCATTACTACAAATCCGTTTTCAAGACAGGTTGCTGCGTTTGTGTCATCCTTGACTTTCCACTCGTGCAGATCTGTATTTATAGGTGTGTAGTCAACTATATCTGTCTCGCCGCATTCGCAGGCAATAATTGTGTATCCCTGCTCGCCGCAAGTGGGTTCTACTACTTCAAGCACTCCCCACTTCTCATCTTCGTGCTGACATATATAATACATGTCAGAGAAAAGGGTGTGTCCAAGCAGATAGATTGCGTCGTCCTTATCTATTTTCCCGTCCTTGTTGTAGTCGCAAGGCTGGTCTACGGGATAAAGCTCTGAGAAAATTGTGTTTCCCAGCAGGTGAATGGCGTCATCCTTGTTGATAAATCCGTTTCCGTCCAAGTCGCCAACAGCATCTCTGGCAGCAAAAATGCCCGTGCTGAGTTGAAGTGTCAGACAAACAGCAAAAAACAAAGCAAAAATTATCTTTATGCCTGCTTTCTTCATAGTTCACTTGTCTCCTTTGTTGTTTTTATCATATTGTTCGTACTTATCTCTTTTTCTTCGCTACGGTCAGGTGCCGATTAATTCATCTTTATCAATATTCCTTGACAACAGAACCCTTGTTGTAGTTCACATCAGAGGTAATGATCACAAGGTCCTTGATGTCAAATCATTTGTCGCCGTTAACATCCGCTGCTGATACGCTAATAACTACAAACTTATGTCCGTTCTTATTTGCATAAGTTTCAGCAGTAGAGCCTGCGTAGCCATGGATTTCAAAAGCAGATCCGGTGTCATCAAACACATTCACGCTGAAATTTGCGTTTGTAGCGTGAACAACAATTTTGCTTAAGCCGCTGCACCCAGAGAATGCTTGGGTGTCAATTCGAGCTACGTTGTCAGAGATTATTAAGTCGCCCGTAAAGCCACTGCAGTCGGCGAATGCACGCGCACCAATTTCTGTTACGCTGTCGGGAATAACAAGCTCGCCTGTGAGCCCGCTGCAAAAATTGAATGTACCGCCCTTAATCCTTGTTACGTTATTGCTTATTACAAGTTTTCCTGTAAATCCGCTACAGTGATCGAATGCACCGCCACCAATCGATGTTACGCTATCGGGGATTATAAGGTCGCCTGAAAATGCTTCGCACGATGAGAATGCACGATCACCAATCGTTGTAACACTATCCGGGATTACAAGGTTGCCTGTGAAGCCACTGCAGCTGGCGAATGCGCACTCACCAATCTCTTTTACGCTCTCCGAAATCATAAGGTTACCTACAAAACCGCTACAACCAAAGAATGCATATTGACTAATCGTAGTTATGCCATTGCCTATTACAAGATTCCCTGTAAAACCGGTGCAGAATTCGAAAGCATTTTCACCAATAGTCGTTAAGCTGTCAGGAATTACAAGGTCGCCTGAAAATGCTTCGCACGATGAGAATGCACGATCACCAATCGTTGTAACACTATCCGGGATTACAAGGTTGCCTGTGAAACCACTGCAGCTGATGAATGCAGCGTTACCGATCGATGTTACGCCTTCTGCAATCGTAAGTTTTGTCACAACACTATAATATTTGCCCCAAGGTGCAGTTGTGACAAATTGGTACAGTTTGGAATCATATTCCCAATTATAATCCCACATTTCACCAGTACCGCCGATAGCAAGCTCACCGTCTTCATACAAGGTCCAGGTGAGGTTGTCACCGCACTCACCGGAATCAATCGGCACTTTGTTCGGTACGTATGCAACAGTCTTTTTTCCCTTGTTGTAGTTCACATCGGAGGTAATGATCACAAGGTCCTTGATGTCAAAGCATTTGTCACCGTTAATATCCGCTGTCTTTGTTTCTCCGTCTTCATATGACTGAGAATATGTAAGAGATGATGTGAGAAGGATTACGTCCTTGATGTCGATAACCAGGTCTCCGTTCACATTCCCCGCAAGAAGTGTGATGTTCGCGATCTCGGGATCATCGTTTTGGGTAAGGTCCAAAATCCCGCTCTCAACCACAACTCCGGTAATAAGGTATTCAAGATGACAGTCCTTTGTTATCTTGAGATCATACGTTCCGGGGGCAATGTCGGAGATCACAAAGGGTTGTGTTACAGCACCTTCTCCCTCAGCCGCAGGGATTGTAGTGCTTGCTACTGTCACGCCGTCCAGACAAAGCTCAACAAGTGTATCATTTGTGGGGTTATATGAGGTAACTTTTCCGGCAACAGCTGTTCCCTCAGACACAACCATAACACCCGCAGATGTTACAGGGATCGATTCACCGGTGTTAACCGTTCCACCGATCTCGTATGAGCCAACAGCCGCTGTATCTTTAACCTTTAATGTGAATGAGTAAACAGCTCCGTCAACAGTTTCTGTTCCCTCAAATGCCAGAAGCGCCGCTCCCGTCTTTGAGATGTCCGCATCACTGAGAGCTCCATCAACGAGCCAACAGCCACTTACAAATTCAAAGGTATTTTTGTCAAAAGTAGGAATGATACCTATTCTTCCAACGTTTTCTGTGCGGCTGATACTTACTGTTACGTCAAAAGTATCTCCCACAGTCACAGCCGAATCTGATACGCTGAATGAGCTGGATTCGCTGGCTATAACAGGAATCATCAAAAGGCTGATCGTCAAAATCAAACACGTCAAAACAAGCAGAGTCTTTTTCACAATCTTTCTCCTTGGGATAAATATAGTAATACACAATTATACTACCTCTTGTCAAACTTTTTTGCAAACGTTTTTTGTTTCCAAATTGTAAACAAACTGTGTATTAAATTCCAAAAATATTAATTTTTCGTTTTAAAAATCAGTAAGAACTGTTTTTCGCGCAAAAAAGCCCTACTGTGGTAAGGGTGATGTCCTTATCGGAGAAATTACAGTATGGGCATAGCTCTGTGCATTTGTTAAACAAATGCGAAACTTGCAAAAAAAAAACAGAAAGAGAGAACAATGTGGAGTAGAAACCACTTAGTTCTCTCTGTTTTTCTGCTTTTTTAGTGATATTCTTTGCTTTCGCAAAGAGTGATATTATTGCTGTTGCAATAGTGATATTGAAGCCTTACGGCTTCAGTGGTATTCTATTCGCCTATAACTTGCGTAGCAAATATCACTCGGCGTAAGCTGAATATCACTGCGAAGCAATACCACTCGCCACAGGCGAATAGAACTGGCGTGATACTCCGTTAAGAGTATCACGCCTAGCAGGGCTTTTTGTTTTTATTCTTCTCTTATGTGATAATACATTGTGGGGAACGACTTACCTACAGTGAATCGGAGGACACCGTCCTCGTATGTTGTGGGAAGCGCACCTATGTAGAAGCCCTCCGCGCTCACAGCCCACACCTTCATTGTGGGGCAGGATGTGCGAAGCTCAATGTCCGCTTCGATCACTTCAATAGTAATGGGAGCTGTGCCGTATTCCAGCATCAGGTCTCCGTCGAACTTGGCTCCTGTGTTCTTTGCGCGTCCTACAGTTGTAAGGAGAATGTTGTCGCACTTGTCAAGGGGCTCGTCAGAAAGAGAGGACAGAGCAACTACCGCAAAGTCAGTCTTACCCTCGACTGCAAGTCCGTCGATTTCGATCTTGCCGTTTTTCTCAAGGAAGCCGTAAATGCACTTGGAACGAGGGGTATAGATGGTGCCGTAATTCTTATCCCAGTTGCGGTATAGCTCGCCTGTATCGGAACGAACCTCCTTCTTTGAAAGATCCACAAGAGCGGTCTTTTCGTCGATCACACGGTCAGCAGTAGAGGGGCCATCGTCGTATTCCATACCGATCTTGGTGTACTCGGAAACTGCAGCAAGCTCGTCAAAGGGGCAAGTGTTCATAGTCAGCGCCTTCATTGCAGTGGTGTTCGGGGATTCCTTTACGTCGCCACGGCGGGTCATAAGTGCCGCATGGTAGAAGAGGCCGAACTTTGCAGGGTCGTTCCAGGTGGAGAAAATACCCTCTCTGTATGCTGTGCCGCCGATGGATTCCGCGCTGATCTCCTTGCCGAGCATTTTCATATTCTCAAGATGAGAGGAATATGCGTAGGTGTGGATCGCAAATCCCGACCAGCCCTGGAGAAGTCCCGCCGCCGCAAAGAGAATCGGGGATTCCGCTCTGTATTCGTTAGGCCATGGCATATCCCACTCGGAGCAGAACATAGGTCTGCCGAAGGAGCGAGCCGCCGCCATATGGTGCAAAAATCCGTCAGGCGCCTGAGTCAAGGCTGTGTTGAGGAATCGCTGATCTCCCGGATTCCAACGCCAATCGTAGAAGTAGAAGTGGCTGTCGTTGAAATCACACACGTTGTTGGGCTTTCTCTGCTCGTTGGTAACTGCCCAGTTTGTGCCGCAGATGGGTATCTTCACTCCGATCTCACGGAGGCAGTTTATCATATCAATATAGTGATCCTCCTGGAGCTTGACACGGAACGCGGACTGCACGGGATCGTCGAAATCGTTGATATTGCAGGTATAGGGATCAAGCTCCGCTCCCGTTTCCTTCACCCAATCTGCAAGCAGGTCGCGGTAAATGGTAACGTAGGGCTCGATGTCGATCTTGTAAATTGAGAAGTCGCTTTCGTTGACGATCTCCGCCATAACGATCGCGGGCTCGTCCTTGTATGCAACTCCGGTGAACTCGTTAACGTGATTCCACAGGTCTCTGGCAAGCTGCTTCTGAAGCTCCACGATTCTGGGTGCGAAATAGTTGTAGGGCTTTGCGCCGTCCTTGAGAATAAACGCGTTCTCTACCCCGTCACCTGTCTTGAACTTACGGTAGGTATACATATCCATGTAAGTATAGATACCCTCTTCCTTGAGACAGTAGATAAGGTAGTCAAGGCGTCTCATGCTTTCCGGGTCAAAGGACTGGGTGTTCTTCTGGTGAGGGCCTTTGGTGAACTGAAAAATGTTCGGCGTTGCCCACTCCGCGTCAAGCTGGTGGAGTCTGACAATGTTGCATCCGATCTTAGAGAGGCGCTTTGCGAAGTTTTCCGCGTAATCGTAGTCGGGGAAATTGTGGCCGCTGTTTACGTTAGTACCCCAGAAGCGAGCCACGGTTCCGTCCTCGAAAACCAGCTTATCACCGACAGCCTTAAGGAAGCCGTGCTTACCTGCGGGCTTTTCACCGTCGAAAATAAAGCTTATATCAAAGGGCGCGTCATTTGGGTTTGCTGGAAATGGAATATATCTTGACATAGCAGTTCTCCTTATGGGTTATTTCTTAATTATCTCACGCACGAGGTCAATGCTCTCTCGCACAAGTACTTCTCCCGCATCTGCGGCGCACTGGCAAGCGAATATCACCGCGCTGTAACCGCCTCGCTCCATTGCCTCGGGAGTGGGGAGATAGTTTAAGTCATCGTTTGTCATCTGCACGTCGAAAATGTGGGCGTCGGGACAAGCGGCTTTGATCCTGTCAGCGTACTCAACAAACAGCTCGTATGGATTTGAAATAAGAACTGTCTGACCAAGCCTCAAAAGATGTATTTGTCCGTCAACGGTTTCGCGACCACGTCTCCGTCTGCCGATTATGGTATCCGCACTGCAAAGCTCGAACACATCGGTGCCGTCAGTCTCCTCGAAGATTATGATCTCGCCTTCTTCCTTGGAGTACTTCTTCATAAAGCCGGCCATATCTCGCTTTGCTTTTTCGTGTTCCTCGTCCGTTGGATTCCAGATTGGCAGGGGCACGTGCTTAACCATATGCTGCGCTTCGCCCTCGTGGCGGTAGAGGGGCTTGTCCAGGTGGGCGATGATCTCCGCGCCGATCTTCTCGCCAAGATCACGGCAGCCGGATTCCTCCCACATACTGATCTCACCGGGGGCGTTGCGGAAAAGGTCACGGGGGGAGAGATCTCCCGCACATCCCGCAAGGGATAACAGGGGCACGTCGCCGAGATTTGCCTTTATGTAATCACGGGTGTATCCCCAATAGTCCGAGGAGACAACGCACATGTTTTCGATAACCTGGGCGGGACATGGAACGTTTGCAACGATTCCGACAAGTCCACCGTCGCTGACCCGTCTCGCGTATAGGAAATTTGAGGGGCCGCCGTCGTGATTTTCCATCTTGAGGAAGTTTTCCTCCCGGGTGGAGCCGTACATTACCGCGTATCCCTCTTTGTAAACGGTACGGCGGGAGTAGGAGGTCATCATTCGGGATACCGCCACCTCGGTGTAGCATTCTTCCATTGAAAGAGCCGCAGAAATTGCCGCTTCAGCGATCCTGTCCGCAACAAAATCAGCGTATTCTTCAGGGGTGGTCAGGTCGTTATACAGCTTTTCTTCTGCCTTGAATGAGCAAAGCATGCACTCCTGCTCACGCCCAACGTAGGGAGCGGTGTGGGTGTGGGTTGCGGAGATTGCAAGGTCGTCTGACGTAAATCCGGGGATCTTTTCAGCTATTCTCCCAGCAGCCATATCAGGCACAGGGGGCATAATGTGGAGCAGATCCACGGACGCCCACACGGTGATCCTGCCCTCTGTTTCCACTGCCATTGCCGCCACATATAATCTTGAGTGAATTCCGTCAGCGATGCGCACGTTAAACTGTCCCTGGAGGGCTACCTTGCCCGCAGGGGTTATATCTGCTGTGCCAAATCCGATCCTCATAGTTTTCTCCTATCTGAAGCCATCTGAACTAACTATTTAAACTATACTACAATCATCGTCGCAAAGTCAAGGGGATTTGGAGAAATGAGGGGTTTTTTCTCCTCCACCTTTCCGCTTTCCACTTGCATTTACCGCTTTACCGTGATATAATACAAGCGACAATAAAACCAAAAAATCAGCGGAGGTTTGCTATGGCGCGCTGGATGATTGAAAAAGCAAAGGAACAGATCAAGTGGATTCCAACTCCGGGTGAGGCTCACGTTGACGATGTCGAATTTTCCGGATACGGCTGCTCTGACATTGTCACTTACGGTACAGACGAAGCCGGCGAGCTGATACTCACTCATCACCCGGTATTCCCCACCCTGCGCCGCCGTCCCAACGATACACACGCATCCTTCCAGCTTGATATACCCGCCCTGTCTGTTTACGTTGACGGAGAAGAGGCTCCCGAGACTGTGGATAAAGTGACGATAGGCGGCGGTTTTCTGACTATTTACACAAAGAGTGGCAACCTCTCCATCACTCGCCGTTTCTTCCCCTCCGCTAAAAAAAGAGCATCATACGAGCAGATCACTGTAGATCACCCGTCCGGATGCAAGGTCACTGTTCACCACCCTGCTCTCGGCAAGGTTGACGAGCTTATGGGCCCTATGGGTGTGTGCATTGCTGAGCTGAGCTTTGAAGCCGAGCCCGGCGACACCACGTCAAAGTTCAACGTAATGTACAGCGGCAGATACGCAAACGAGCCGACCCCCGAAAACACAGCCGACGCGGATCTTGAAGCCCGAATCGCACGGTACAAAGAACTTACCGCGCCTATGACAATGAGCACAGGTGACCGGGTTTACGATACCCTATTCCATTTTGCAAAGCTGAGAGCAGGCGAGTCTGTGTTTGACACAAAATTCGGCAAGGTCCACTCCCCCGGCGGATATTCATACTACGCGGCAACCTGGTGCAACGACCAAGTTGAATACGCAGGACCGTACTTCGCTTACACAGGCGACCCGGCATTACTTGAAGCAAGCATGAACGCGTACCGTATGTACATCCCCTTTATGAGCGATTCCTACTCTCCCATTCCCAGCTCCGTTATTGCGGAAGGTCTGGACTACTGGAACGGAGTTGGCGACCGAGGAGACGCAGCAATGTACCTCTACGGCGCATCCCGTTTCGTCCTCACCTGTGGCAGAGAAGACTGGGCGCGTGAACTGCTTCCTGCAATTCAGTGGTGCGCTGAATACTGCCGCAGAAAAAAGAACGAGCTTGGAGTTATCGAATCTGACACAGACGAGCTTGAAAATCGCTTCTCCAGCGGTAAGATGAATCTGAACACCTCCTGCCTGGCTCTGGCGGGCTACCGTTATGCATCAATTCTCTGCCGCGAGCTTGGTCTTTGCGACTGTGCTGACGAATACAAAGCCGCAGCGGACGACCTTGCCATTGCCATTGATCAGGTCTTTGGCAAGAATATCCACGGCTACGACACTTACGCATACCACGAGGGCTGCGAGGTGCTTCGCTCCTGGATCTGTATGCCCCTTTGCGCAGGACTTACAAATCGTGCAGAGGGAACGGCGGCAGCGCTGACATCCGGCTACCTGTTCCGCCCCGAAGGAATGCTGACCACTGAAGAAAACAACACCATCTGGGACAGATCCACCCTGTACGCTCTCCGCGGTCTTTACATAGCAGGCGAGAGTACAAAAGCCTCGGAATGCCTGCACATTTACAGCGAAAACCGACTTCTCGGCGAGAGAGTTCCCTATCCGGTTGAAGCATATCCCGAGGGAGGCCGCCGTCATTTGTCCGGCGAATCCGCCCTCTACTGCAAGATATTCACAGAAGGTCTCCTCAAGCTTGAGCCTACAGGACTCCGTTCATTTACCCTATGCCCGACCCTTCCCGACGGTGTGGATCATCTCTATATGACGGGCATTCACGCACACGGCGGCGTCTTTGACGTTCTCGTAGAAAAGGACAGCTACACCGTGCGCCTGTCCGACGGAACTGTAGTTGCCGGGGGTACTGTTGGTGAAGCATCTGCTGTTACTCTGTAAGAGCAATTTATTGGTTAAAAATTACATTAATATAAGAGGTACACTATTATGATGAACAACAGAATCGGCGTACAGGTTAACTACAATAAAGGTGTTGACCTTGTAGCAGCCTTCAAAAACGCGTTGGATATGGACATCTGCTCCTGCCAGCTTTGCATCTGGAATGAATCAATGTTCACAGCTGACTATGCCAAGGCAGTAAACGATGCGGTTGCGGCTACGGGATTTGAGATCACTACCCTTTGGGCAGGCTGGGACGGTCCCTGCGAATGGAACTTCACAGGTGGCCCCGCAACGATCGGCCTTGTTCCTCCCGCATACAGATTCGCACGTCTGAATGCACTGAAGAGAGCCTCCGAATTTGCAGAAATGATCGGAGTTAACAAGGTGGTAACACACGTCGGATTCATTCCGGAAAACCCGGACGATCCCAACTTCACAGGCACCGTTGCGGCACTTCGCGATCTTTGCCGCTTTATGGGTGCGAAAGGCCAGCATTTCCTTCTTGAAACCGGCCAGGAAACACCTGTTACAATGCTCCGCACCATCCAGGCTATCGGCACAGGCAACGTGGGTATCAACTTCGACACTGCAAACTTGATCCTCTACGGAAAGGCAAACACCCTTGACGCACTTGACGTTTTCGGCCAGTATGTTATGGAAACTCACATCAAGGACGGCCTCTATCCCACAGACGGATTAGAGCTTGGTGCCGAGACTCCCGCAGGTCAGGGCAAGGCCAATCTTCCCGCTGTTATCAAAAAGCTTGGGGAGCTTGGCTACACCGGTACTCTTACAATCGAGCGCGAGATCTCAGGGGAGCAGCAGAAAGCTGATATCGCCATGGCAAGAGACCTTCTCAAAAAGTGGATGGCAGAAGCGTAAATCACAAAACAAAAAGCCTTACTTCATCGGTAAGGCTTTTTTTGATTGTAGGTTTAGTGATAAAACCCCTGTTCGAAGTAGCAGGATCAAATGATCTGGCTTAAAGGCCCCTTTGTGTAAAGGGGGCTCCGCCATTGGCGGTGGGGGATTGTTTTAGTCATTTGCCACACCTTATTTCTTGTTTGCAATCTCAAGATCTCTGACAAGCATAGAAACGTGAGCGAATTGTTCGTCGGTCAGCCCGGTTGCATTTATTATTTTCTCTTTTTCGAGCCCTAAAAGATAATCGGTAGAAACTCTGAAATACTCCGCAAGTTTTAATAGCATATCAACAGACGGAACAACATTGTCGTTTTCCCAGTTTGACACACATTGCTTTGTAACATTCATTATTCTCGCGAATTCAACTTGGTTTAGGCCGTTTTGCTGTCTTAACATTCTTATGTTATCATTTAATGCATTTGTCATAAGTCCACCACACAATAATTATTTATATATTATTGTATATTTAATATTGACAAATTAAAAATACTTTAGTATACTTGTGGTGGACTATTTTGTTTGATAACCATAAATGGGCGGTTTGCGAAGCCTTCCTCCCTCCGTTTTCTTCTAAAACAACAAGGAGGCTTTTTTCAACCGGACTTTCATTGGCAAAGCATTTGAAATTTTTTCATTTTTTGCGGAACAAATGCTATTCTTTTTTCGTCTAATAATATATAATGATACTATAAGTTAACCACCCTGCGACGTTTTTCAGAAAGGATCAGCTATGCGTAAATATTTTGCCCTCTTTATTGCTGTTATTATTTCCCTCACTCTCCTTGTGGGCTGTAACAACGAAACGCCGAAAGTTGATTTACCGGAGACTTTGGACACAGTCGGTAACATTGACACCGCCCCGCCCGCAACAGAGGCTGAGGAGACAGTCGGTAGCGTTGACACCACCCCGCCCGTCATAGATCCCCTCCCCATCATCCTCGAGGAGGAAGTAGACGGTCTGCCCAACAGTGTCGGAGAGGCGCTGTTCGTAGCGTGGCGTTCCACTTATTACCCTACAAGAGGAGCTGACACCCTTGACTTCTACCGCATGGATCGTTCCGGGGAAACTTACGCCTACTACAAGCTTACTCTCACCCTGCCCAGCGGCTATTCAAACGGCAGGATACACAAGACGGAAATCATCCCCCGCGGTGCTCTGGAAAGTGAGAACATACGGTTTGTCGTTGAGGCCACACGTGATGGAGAAGACGTGTATCTCGAGTACATTCTGGGTGCAGACTTTGACCTCGAGTTGTACGTTCTCGAGTCCGTCACGGAGATCACAGAGGAAGACTTGCCACCGATCCTCGTGGAAAGACCCCTTGAGTTTGTGAATCACACTTTTACGATGGGTGTTGGCACCACCGTATCCTTTGAAGTGCCGTATTGGTGGGAATTGAGCTACACGGACAACTCAAACGCCTATCTCGACGAGGAGGATATCCTAAACGTTCTCCCGTATGACAAGTATCTGAAGCGAGTTCTCGTCATCAAAACGGATACTGACTTTGACAAGATGATCGGGGAGCTTAAAGGTGGCAGCAACCCATATAACTTTGATTCGGTCATCTCGGGAACCACCTCCGCAGGTCACGAATATGCAGGCGTGCGCGGAGATTTCAGAGATGCGTTCAGATACATTTTCTGTGTGACAACCGAGCACGAGAGCTATATTTTTGAAGTCTGGGAGTGGCGTAAGTACGACACTGACCTAAACTTCCTTGATGACGTGGTTATCCCCGTGGTTGAGTCCTTCTCCGTAGAATATGACACCACCCCGCCCGTCATAGATACACTCCCCATCATCCTCGAGGAGGAAGTAGACGGTCTGCCCGACAGTATCGGAGCAGCAATGATCAAGGCGTGGTTTTCCGGCGCCCGTGGCGATTATTACTACTTCCCAAGCGGAGCGGACACCCTTGAATTCTACCGCGTCGATTATTCCGGAGAAACTACGGCGAACTACAAACTCACCCTAACTCTGCCAGACGGCTATTCAAACGGTAAGATCCACAAGGCGGAAACCACAAGCGGCGGTGCGACAAGCGACGGCTTACGGTTTATCGTCGAAGCGGAATATTTTGGCAAAAAGTTCTTCCTTGATTATACAATGACAGCCAACAAGGGCAGTGGACTTTACGTTTTAAGCTCTGTAAGGAGAACCACGGAAGAAGAATTCACCCGCGTCCTCGGTGACAGAACCCTTGAGTTTGTTACCCACGGCCTTTATTTGCAAGTGGGAGTGAATGTGTCACTCGCTCTCCCCTCATACTGGGAGTTAGATTACCACGGAAATGGCAACGCATATTTTTATGAGGAAGATATTCTCAACATTTATCCTCGCTCCCTCAACATGAAGCGCGCCCTGTTTTTCAAAACAGATCGGGATTTTGATACAATACTGGCAGACCTGGCAGGTGACACCAACCCAATTGGAGACGCGGTTTTCTTGGGAACAACTGTAGGCGGGCACGAGTACAAGGGTATTTGCCAAACGGTTGATGGCTGCGATCGGTATATATTCAGCGTAGTCACTGAACGCGAGATGTATATCCTTGAGGTCTGGAGCCAGCCGGAGTACGACGTTGGAGTTGACTTCTTCAATGACGTGGTTATCCCCGTGGTCGAATCTTTCTCAGTTGAATATCACGAAAAAGTAACAATTACCGACATTGCAGACTGGGACACCCTGCCGTGGGTGGAAAAACCCTACGATTACAGAAAGCGCGCGCAGTCTGCGTATAATTTCATTTACGATATGGTGAGCGGAGAAGACCTGGTGATCGGAGATTCATCCTATTCCGAGCTAAAGGACCTTGGAATTGAGGATTATTCAATCACTCTCCTTAGTAACGACTCAAGCGAGGCCACCCTGCGCTTCACCTTTACGGTAACAGGTAATTCTCTCCCCGAAACTCTGCCGCCCGGAACGTATACGAAGATCCTTCAAGACGGTGTGGGCTTGAGTATGTACGATGAAAAAATACCCGATTCATATCTTGAAAGCTATAATGAAAATCGCGGTCTCGACAAATTCGGCGACTATACTGCTGTTCAGGCTATACACGAGTATCTGTGTCACTATAATTACTCGGAGCCCTACTCCTTTGGTGAATGGCCTGACGACATTCCCTACCCTTACATCTGCACGTACTACGGAAACAACTCCGCGATAAGCTTCGATGAAATGCAGAAACTTCTGTCCGAGAAATTCGGTATCACTATAGAGAAGCCCGATGAAAGCTGTTCAACGCATCGCTGGGAGTACAACGCAGACACAGGTATGGTTTACTACACTGACACGCGGGCATTCCCTGCAATATACCGCTTCATTGACGTAAAGGAAGACGGCGGCACGACCTACGTAACCGTTCAGTTCTACGCGGACTACCTCTTTCTTATCCCCTCCCACAAGATCGTTTACCGACTCGGCGAGGGAGAGGTATTCCTTGGTTGCGAGGTCATTGACAACGGTCACTACCATTCACGCAGCATCAACTGGGAAAATATTATAAGATGAGTAAAAGAAAAGCCTTACTTAATTGTAAGGCTTTTTTGATTTATTTCTTTTTCTTTTCGGAAATGATAAAGGGCAGGTGGAATAAAAACACTATTGCGCTGCCGAGAGCCACCAGACGCAGGAAGTAAACGTACCATCCACCATTCAGATTAAGGTATGGCAGGTCTTCCATCGGGGGTCTTACGAGATACATAAAGTTAGTGTTGTACTCAGACAAAACGCTGTTTACGTAGATCATAATAAGCACCAGGGAAACAAGGATCGCCAGATTTTTCACAAATGCCTTTACACCAAGCTTTGCATGCTTTGCAGCTATCAGATAAAAGGCAAACCACATGAGTCCCGCGTGGTAAACGAAGCACTGATAGGAAAGGATGTTTCCGAAGTCAACTCCGTTTGTGGGAATAAGCAGGGCAAAGAAGCTGCCTATGGTTCCTCCTACTGCCAAAAAGTCCATAACAGTCTGCTTGAGAGGCCCGTCCTTGCCGAAGGTGATAAACAGCACTCCAAACAGCATCAGACTGCACAAATGAAACGGAAGTGCCGTAGGATCAAGGTGCATTCCGCCTTTTTCGCTTTCAACCATTTCGCACATCATTTTGCTTATCTCGCTGAAAGCGCAAATGGCTGTCATAATGTATCCTGCGTGCTTGAGGGAAAGCTTCTTTTTTACACTGAAAACAAGCATTCCCGCAACGAAAACGGCACAAATGCCCAACCAAATAAAATGTTCCAAACTAAACATGGGGTTCTCCTGAAGTTACGCTTCTGTTTCTCCTGCAATACTTCTTGCAACGTGAACACCGCTGGCAGATGCGTGGGACAGGGAGTGAGTAATGCCGCTTCCGTCTCCGATTATGTAAAGTCCCTTGTATCTGGACTGGAGATTTTCGTCAACCTCCACCTCCATATTATAGAACTTGACCTCAACGCCATAGAGGAGTGTATCGTCGTTTGCTGTGCCTGGGGCGATCTTGTCAAGAGCGTAGATCATCTCAATAATTCCGTCGAGGATTCTCTTGGGAAGTACAAGGCTGAGGTCGCCGGGGGTCGCCTTAAGTGTGGGGGTGATATAAGCCTCGTCAATGCGGCTCTGTGTGGAACGACGTCCGCGGATCAAGTCCCCGAAGCGCTGTACGATAACGCCGCCGCCAAGCATATTGCTGAGTCTTGCTATTGATTCGCCGTATCCGTTTGAATCCTTGAAGGGCTCGGAGAAATGCTTTGCCACAAGGAGGGCGAAGTTGGTGTTTTCCGTCTGCTTTGCAGGATCTTCATAGCTGTGTCCGTTTACTGTGATGATACCGTTTGTATTTTCGTTAACAACAGCCCCCTTGGGGTTCATACAGAATGTTCTCACTCTGTCGCCGTAGGTCTCGGTGCGGTAAACGATCTTGCTTTCGTAAAGCTCGTCTGTAAGGTGGGAGAACACCTCCATGGGAAGTTCAACGCGCACGCCGATGTCAACACGGTTTGAACTTGTGGGAATGTCCAGCTCCTTGCAAACGGATTCCATCCACTTACTGCCGATTCGGCCTACGGAAATAATGCAGTTCTTGCAGGTATAGCTGCCGTCCTTGGTCTGTATTTCGTATCCGCCGTCGGTCACGCCAACCTTGTCAACCGGTGTATCAAAGAAAAACTCAACCTTATCCTTGAGATAGTCGTAAATGTTCTCAAGAACAACATAGTTTATGTCAGTACCGAGGTGGCGTACAGATGCGTCAAGAAGATGCAGGTCGTTCTGGATGCACTCTTTCTTGAATTTGGAGCCGGTGGTTGTGTAAAGCTTTGTTCCCTCTCCACCGTAGCGCATGTTGATCTCGTCAACGTAGTGCATAAGGTCAAGGGCTTCCTTTTTGCCGATGTATTCGTGAAGGGTACCGCCGAAATCGTTGGTAATATTATACTTACCGTCAGAGAATGCGCCGGCACCGCCGAATCCGCTCATAATGGAGCAGCTCTTGCACTTGATGCAGGATTTCACCTTTACTCCGTCGATGGGGCAGTGACGCTTGTCGAGAGCGTGTCCCGCTTCAAACACCGCGATCTTAAATTCCGGCTTGTTCTGAATCAGCTCATAAGCGGAGAATATTCCTCCCGGGCCTGCGCCGATTATTATAACGTCATAGTTCATATATATTCCTCGTTTATCTTTATTTTTCGATTTCACCACTTTGTATTATACCTCATATATATTTTTTTGTCAACTGAAGTGGGCGGTAGCAAAACAAAAGCACCCCAAATGATCATTCAGGGTGCGTTTTTTTCAATTATGTGTCATTCCTCGGTTTCCTCTGACCAGACGACCGGAGGGGTGTCCTTGTACTTTTTTTTGAAGATGCGTCTTCGGAAGAGGAAAGTGGTGTAAGCCAGCCACAGCACGAAGAAAAGTGCGCAGGCGATAATTGCATTTGTCAGAGAGCTGCCCGCAAAGTTAAGGAAGAGGAGCAGGGGAGCGATCATAACCATAGCCGGGAAATTCGAGAGGATATACAGGCTGGAGGTAGGTGTTCTGAGACCTGGGTCGATCTCTTTCATAAGGATCATACCGTTTGACGCAGTACCTGTGAGAGTACCGAAGCTCATAAGGAAGAACTCGTGTTCAAAGCCCTTGAAGCATTCCTTTGAAACCTTGCGGATGTAAACGAATGTGATCGCCGCGCCCACAACGCTCAGGATAACTATGGGGAGAATGTAATTCTTGATGTCGTTGATCTCAATAGCCGCAACACCAGCAACGATCATAAGGTCGAATGAGAAGCCGGAGATTCTGTCCATCTGATAATTGTTGATGTAATCTCTGTGCATGATATTGCGCTTGCGAAGCTGCTTTACCACAAACTTGATCAGCATTGCCGCCAGAGATGCCCGCAGGAAGTTGAATCCCCAGGCGATACTGTTTGTGAAGTCGGAGATGGCACCGAGGAGGCACATAAATCCGAAGGAGAGCGCGTATGTAAGAGCTACAAATCCAACCTGGAGGGAGAACTTGTCAACAGATTCGTTGTCGGGGATCTCCTCGCCGCCTGTCTGGCTTGCAGATTCAGCGGCAGGGGTTCCTTTGCGGATATAAAGGTTGCTGCGCTTCTTGTTGATATTGATATACAGCACACCGAACACAGACGCAACCACAAATCCGATAGATGCGAGAGAAAGACCAAAGCTGCCATTGCCGGCAAACTGGGTCGCGGCAGTATTGGTGAAATTAATATCCCAGCTCAGGGCGTTTCCGGGGCCCTGACCGAAAGCCAGAGGCAGGATCAAGCCACAGATATAGGAAATAATCTTCGGGCCGTTCTTTGTAAGGAAGAACATAAGGATCGTAATACCAAGGCCAACGAAAGCCTGGAGCATATAAGTACCGCCCTGGAGCGCACCGAACTCAACCACCTGTGCGGGATTAGTCTTGTGGTTACTCTTTTCGGTTTTAAGGGTCATTGAAGCAAAACCGACAGCCAGGCAGTGATATGTAATAACCTGCATCAGTCTGTTATCAACAAGGACAAAGCCAAACTGCTTGCAGACAATATTAGCAATAAGGAGAAGTGTACCACCCAGAAGTGCTGACGGGATCAGGCATCTTCTGAAAAGGGGAATAACTCTTCTGAGAATGTTGCCGAGCATCAAAAACATAAGAAGCAGACCAAGCTGTACTAAAAATCCCCAAACGGCATCATAGTTGGATAGGGTAAAATCCCAACTTGCTGTAGTATCCATAAAATTTTGAACTCCTTTTCTGTGAAGTCAACTATCGAGATAGGTTTACAGACCCAAGAATTCAGCGTTTTCGTCTCCGCTCATAATATTCTTGTATCTGTAATAGAAGTGCACGTATTTCAGCGCGTTAAATCTCTTTGAGCCTTTGACCTGGTAAAGCTTGCCGCAGTGGTAAATATTCAGCTTGTTCTTGCCGAGAACCACCACCGCCGTTACGTCGTCAAAGTGAAGATCCAGCACCTCGTCTCCCATTTCGGCAGTAATGCGGTCGCCGTAAAGGGACAGTCCCACTCCGTCAGCCAGGTGTATCTTCTTTTCAAACACGATAACCTCGGACAAGGACACCGTTTCCTTATACAAGGGTTCATCCTTGTGCTGGGTCAGATCATAGCCGCGTATATACTTGCTCTGATAATCGTACCAGTCGTTTACAAAGCGGAAGGGGAAATCAAATCCCACGCCGCAAAGCTCTTTTTTGGTTGTGTATCTGATCTTTTTGCCGCACTTTTTGCACGTGATTATGTCGCAGTTACTTTCAAACTCCGAAAGGCCGCAATCCGGGCAAACGTACATTGCTCTCTCAAGGTATTCCGCCAGCTTCTTGTGCTTGAATTCCCCGTCGGCAACTGCTTCGTTGACGTAAAGCCCTTTCTCGATCCGTTCAAACAAAGCCTCGTCGGTCATATCCTTGTATTCAAGGGGCTCGATGACCTCGGACACATATCCTCTCATCTTACCACGGCGCACAACGTCACTCCATCGTGGGTGAACACCGTAGCCACCTTCAATACGGAACAAAGCGATGGGCAAGCCAAGCTTCTTCGCAAGGGGAACGATAGAGGGACTCATATACTCGGTCTTTCCGCTGTATGTACGGTTTCCCTCGGGAGCGATTGCAATAGTGCCCCCCTCCTTGGCAACACGGATACAGTTGAGCACCGCTTTTACGTCAGTTGTCTGCTTTCTTATAGGAATGGGCGCAACCAAGTATTTGATCACCGCAGAGGTCCAGCCGTTTGAAAACAAGTCCTCGCTGGCAAGGTAGTACACGGCGCCGCGGAAGGCAAGTCCAACGTAGAACTGGTCAAAGCCTGTCTGGTGATTCATGAGAATAAGGTACTGACGGTCTCCCTGCTCTCGGAATCGTTCGATCTTTATGTTATATCTGATTCTTGTATAAACCCCAAGGGTTGCTGCAAGAAGGTTTCTCGCAAACCTGTGACGTGGGAGTATCCATTTTTTCTTGTTTTTCCTGCTCACTCAATCACCGCCTTACCTATGTGATCCCGGCCCGAAATAATGCGAATTTTCGAACTATTTTTATTATTATATCATACTCTGCCCCACAGCGCTATATCTTTTCGAAAATTTTTGAGTTTTTTCGCAAAAAACACGCCCCGTCTATAATAAATATGAAAAAACAGACAAGAGTATTACCTCTGCCTGCTTTGAGTTGTTTGTTTATTCTTCTTTGTCGTCGGTCTTTTTCAGTCTTTCCTTTGCCTCTTCAACGGTCTCACCGTCGCGAGTAAGATATTTCTCGACGAATTTGTCCTCAAGCTTTGTGTATCCGTCAACAACTCCACGTTCAATTTTCTTGTAGCCGTCGACTACGCCACGCTCGATCTTCTTATATCCACTGACAACGCCGTCAGCAATTTTTTCGTTTGTCCGGACAATTTTTGATTTTGCCATTTCTATTTTCTTACCTCCTATAAGGTCGATTCCAAGGATCGCCACGATCAAATATACTCCCGTGCCGGTCAGCAGGTTCATAAGCTGTATCCCGCCTGCGCTCATTCCTTCAAAGGAAACAAGCATTGATCTCTGCAGGGAGAATATTGACACAAGGCCGTCAGCAAGGGATATGCTTCGCAGGGTCTTTATTACAGGTGCGTTAAGTCTGCCCGCTTTGACCAGTTTGATTATTGCAAGGGTTATCTTCGTGAAAGCATAAGCCGCCATGGTTATCATAACGATCTCCCCGTGGCGTATGCCCTCCTCAACCTCAACTGCCAGATAAGCAGTGCCCGCAAGTACAATCGCAAGGAAGAGAAACATCCCACCGGTGAATCTCATTACCCACCTGCCGTCTTTCCCGCGGTTTGCAGTTTTCAGCACCGCAAATCGCATAACGCTGAGAACGGTATAATAGGCGCAGGCCGTAACAAACCACCAGGATCCGTTTGCCAAGCCGATATACCCGTTATACAAAGCGTACGCAAGATTCGCAAGAAAGCTGCCGAGGGCAACCTTCAGCGTTCTGTTTTGTTTCATTTATTTGATTCCCTTGATGAGAGGAATGAGAGACATGAGCATAATAATGCCGACAAGTCCGATCACTACACCGAGGATCATATTGGACCAAACCATGCAGAAGCACATTCCAACACCGAGAGCAAGGGCGCCAACTACACCAAACAAAGTGAACAGCACGTTTTTCAGCTTGAACTTAATGGGAGCCTTGTTCTCCATCTTTCTCCACACGAGAACGGTGATAAGACCGAGCACGATACCAACTGCACCGAAGATAACACCCTCCATAAATGCGTTCCACTCGGGAAGAAGGGCCATACACATACCGAGAGCTAAGAGAACTCCGCTTACTGTTCCGAGAGTCATTGCTACAAAGCTGCTTTTTTTCATAATTATCTCCTTTCATTATCGCAACACTTGTTTTTTTATTGCAAATATAGTATAATATTTTTCGAGGACAAAAACAATAATCAATTTCGCAACAAGTGTTGGAATAATGTGTTTTTGATACCATCAATTTCGGAACAAGTGTTGGGATAAAGGAAGGATACGTATGAACACAAAAAACAACAGGCGCCGCCGTGATTCCGTGGAAAAGATCGAACGGGCATTTATTGAGCTGCTTCAGACAAAGGAACTCAAGGACATTTCCGTAACCGATATTTGCAAAGAGACGGGGCTGAACCGCAGCACGTTTTACTCAAATTATCTGGACGTATACGATCTTGCCGACAAGGTTATAGAAAAGATCGAAGGGGAGTTCTTTGAGCTGTTCGACCACAAGCCCAACGAAAAGGACGGGGCTGTGATCATGTTCACTCATATAAAGGAGAACCAGCTGTTCTTCAAGACATATTTCAAGCTGAATTACGATGAAAAGCACACGATCTACAACTATGACACAGAACGTGCAAGACGTGACTTCGGCGACAAGAATATAAAATATCACATTGAATTTTTCCGCAACGGCCTTAACGCTATAATCAAGCTGTGGCTTGCAGGCGGATGCGAGGAATCTCCCGAGGAGATCGCGGAAATTCTTAAGCAGGAATACCGCGGACGATAATAAAAAACTCCCGATGAAGCAGGCTTCGCGTCGGGAGTCTTTGTTTTTATCAGAGTAAATATCCGCCGGCAATTCCTATTACTGCGGAGAGGCAGATTATAAGAATGGGATGCACCTTCTTGAATGCAAGTACAGTTGAAAGTGCAAGGATTCCGGCAGACAGGTACAGGGACACGTCCTTGAAGATCTCAAGTGTTGGGCCGTTTGGAACGAACACCGTTGCCGCCATTGAGAGAAGTGCAGCGGCGATAAGCCCAACAACCGCCGGCTTGAGTCCGGACATGCAGCCCTTGACCCACTTGTTTTCCTTGAATTTTTCGTAGCACTTTGCCACGATCAGAATTATTACGAATGAAGGGAGAACCACACCGAGGGTCGCGCAGAATGAGCCGAAAACACCGCCCATTTCAGAGCCGATATAGGTTGCGATGTTTATGGCAAAGGGACCCGGGGTAGACTCACTAACCGCAACGAAGTCAATGATCTGAGCCTCGCTCATCCAACCCTTTGAGATAACCGCATCTATAATGAGAGGCAGCATTGCATATCCGCCCCCAAAGGTGAAGGCGCCGATTTTCAGGAATGTGAAAAACAGTTCAAGATAAATCATTTGCTCTCTCCTTTCTTCTCGCGATCAGATACAACAAGAGAGGACACAAGTCCGATTACAGCGCACAGAATAATAACGTAAAGTACGTTAATATCAAAGAACGCGGTGATTACGAATGCGAGAGCCATAATAATATACGCCACAAGCCCTTTAGGAGCTTTTTTATACATTGTAACAAGGGCTTTCAGCACCAAGGCAAGGACACCTGCGCGGATGCCGTTGAATGCGTAGCGGACTACAGCGATATGGTTAAACTCACGGAGCAAGTAAGAGATGGCAAGGATGATGCAGAATGACGGAACAACAACGCCCAGAGTTGCACAAAACGCGCCGAAGAATCCGGCTGTGCGGTATCCGACGAAGGTAGCGGAATTTATAGCGATAGGGCCGGGGGTAGATTCAGCGATAGCAATGATCTCGAGAATATCGTCGTCTGTTATCCACTTTTTGTTTTCAACAGTTTCCTTCTGGATCAGGGAGATCATTGCGTATCCGCCACCAAAGGTGAACGCACCGATCTTGAAAAACGTAATAAAAAGCTGCCAACACAGCTTTAGCTTTTGTTTCATTTTTATTCCTTTCGATGGGTATTTTCCTTATTATACACCACCCGCGGCAGAATTTCAACCAATAACAAAAAACTCCCCGAAGGGAGTTTTGTTTATATGTTTCAGTTAAGCTTTACGCGGTCTTCTTGTTTGTAATTGCCTTGATAACGAAGAGGGTCGCGATCGTGAGCACGATACCGAGGGGCAGGCAGATCCAGATGTTCTGAACAAATCCGGAGATTGCGAACATTACGAAAGAAATTCCTGCAACGGTAATCGCGTAAGGCATCTGTGTAGATACGTGGTTGAGGTGGTTGCACTGGCCGCCGGCAGAGGACATAATGGTCGTGTCGGAGATGGGGGAGCAGTGGTCACCGCAAACAGCACCTGCGAGGCACGCGGACATACCGATAATGAGAAGCTCGCTGCCTACGGGGAAGATAGCTGTAACGATGGGGATAAGAATACCGAATGTACCCCAGGATGTACCTGTTGCAAATGCGAGAACGCAAGCAACCAGGAAGATGATTGCGGGGAGGAATGCGCCGAGAGTTTCAGCGTTACCTGCCATAAGGTCACCAACGTAGTACTTCGCACCGAGAAGAGATGTCATATTCTTAAGAGATGTTGCGAATGTAAGGATAAGGATCGCGGGAACCATTGCGATAAAGCCCTGGGGAACGCATTCCATAGCTTCCTTAAGAGAAACAACACCACGGATGAGCAAATAAACGATAATAAGAGCGAGAGCGATAAGGCAGCCCCAAGGGAGACCAACAGTTGCGTCGGTGTTAGCGAAAGCGTCAACGAAGTTAGCACCGTCGAAGATACCGCCAACGTAAACGAGGCCGAGGAGGCAGAAGCCGATAAGGAGAATGATCGGGATAACAAGGTCGATAACTCTGCCCTTTGTGGAAGGAATAACCTGAGCAGCTTCGTTCTTGTCGCCGCTTGTGTAAAGGTCACCGTTCTGGAGCGCGTTGAGCTCGTGAAGCTTCATGGGGCCGTAGTCGAACTTCATAAGGCAGATAGCAACGATGAATACGAGTGTCAGAAGGGAGTAGAAATTGTAAGGAATAGCCTTAATAAAGAGAGCAAGACCCTGACCGTCTTCAGCATAGCTTGCAACTGCAGCAGCCCAAGAGGAAATGGGAGCGATCATACAAACAGGAGCAGCGGTTGCGTCGATTATGTAAGCGAGCTTTGCACGGGAGATCTTCTTGGAGTCTGTTACCGGACGCATAACGGAGCCTACTGTGAGACAGTTGAAATAGTCGTCAACGAAGATCAGAACACCAAGAAGGAATGTAGCGAGCATTGCGCCAACACGGGACTTGATGTGAGTCTTTGCCCAGTTACCGAATGCAGCGGATCCGCCGGCCTTATTGATAAGAGCAACGATGATACCAAGCTCAACGAGGAAGATGAAAATACCTGCTGTGCCGGATACAGCGGAAATGAGACCGTCGTTAATAACGCTGTCTATGGTTCCTGTAAAGGAGAAGCTTGCGCTCATAAGACCACCGGCAAGAATACCGATGAAGAGAGAGCTGTAAACTTCCTTTGTAATAAGAGCCAAGCCGATAGCGATAACAGGCGGAAGAATAGCCCAGAGAGTACCGCGAACAACACCTTCGCCGCCGCAGGTTTCACAAGAGAGATCAGCAGCCGTGCCGCAGTCGGGACAGGTAACTGTGCCGTTTGCCGCACCTGTTACACCGGCGTAAACCATGGCTGCAATTATGATCACTATTGCAACAGCAAGGGTGATCTTCTTTGTTTTTGTCATAATGTCCTCCAAAAATTTGTAAGAGTTGGAATAATTATAACACCGTTTGATTAATTATGCAATAGATAATTGAAAAAACTTGAATATTTCGCGCATTTTCTGTGTATTTTTGCAAAAAACAAAACCCCGGAGCGATCCGAGGTTTTTTGATTTCGTTTATTTCTTACGGTTGGATATAAGCACTGTCGCGATAAGAATTATTATCAGCACTACGCCAACGCCCAATATATTATACTCTGCTGTTCCCGCATTATCACCGGCAGACTTAAAAATCAAGAAGGTTGCAAGAATGCAAAGGGATTCGGCTGCAACCAAAACACTATAAAGCAGCTCTCCGCTGATCTGAAGAAAACCTTTAAAGAATTTACCACTGCAATTTCTAAGCCTACCATCTATCAAAGCAAGCACAGCAGATATTCCGATAAGTATAGCTATGTATACAATGAAATTCAGCCATGACGGAAGCCCCGCTGTAAGAATGCTAACTCTTCTTGTAAGGCCGGCTGCCGACAAAACGCCACAAAATGCTATTAATGCTACAGCAATTATGTCTATTAACCAACTAAAACCTTTTCCAAATATCCCTGAGACTTTTCTGTTCATATTTCTGGCCATTGCCAAATACAATTTCATCGGTACGGAAACGGATATAGATGCCATCACGGCGGTCAATATCAGGTTTACTGCAACCGCACTTGTGAACATATCAGGGGAATACTCTACAGAACTGATCTTGCAGATCAATTCCATACCTACACTGAATATCGTGCCAAAAATGCCCCAGCCGCTAACGACTTCAATTCCATAATAACCATAATCTGCACCAAGTACATTATTAACCAGCGTTTCAAAGCTTCCCGCACCCAGTGCCAATTCGGGAGCATCATAATATCCTATTAAACTGCATCCCCATAATACAAGAAGCATTATCATTACTGTTAATGTCAGTTTTACAAATCCCGATAAAAACACACCTACAGTACCTTTATACATAGATATATCTCCTGTTGTGAAAATAATTTTTAGTTTACTGAAAGGAGCTCATCGGCCTTTCTCTTAAGCTCATCCAGTCTGTTCGTTATTGCTCTCTCGGCAGGATCATACTTTTCAGTTTTCCATTCTTTCCAAACAGCATAGTCCTTTTCGTAATCCTTGTTCTTTTTCTCCATATGCTTTTTGTTTGTAAATTTTGCCAATGGATTGAGCGCATACGCAATATTTACAACAGATTCAGGCAAGAATTCGGTGTTGTAATCCACGGGTTTCTTAGGTTTCTTGGGCCCTCCCGACGGTACCCAAGACTTTGATTTATACCTTTTATACAGGGTAAAGTATTCATCCTCAAGTTTAGTGATTTCATCATAATGTGCAATGTTTTTATTTCGGCGAAAAGCCAGCTTAACATAATTGGTTGTTTCTGTAATGCTAACAAGATCACCAAAACCGCCGAACTCTCTCTCGAGATGAGAATCGGCTGTATCGATTGTTTGAGATGAAACAAACTCCCATCCAAACGCCTCATAGTTATCTATAGTAGCCTGCTCTTCATCCGGGTGGATCTTCAGAGAAGTAGACTCCCATCTTTCCGATTTTTGAACCTGCACCGGTGCAGGAACATCGTCTTGAGAAGCTCCACATGACGGGCAAAATCTTGCCCCATCCCCAATATTTGCGCCGCACTGTCTGCAAAACATATTATTACTCCTCCATAATAATGCTTTAGTTTATGTAAACCTTGTAAGGTCCCAAACTATTTTAACCTATTTCAGGTTAAAAGTCAATACCCTGATACAGATTAATCTATAATATTTACATAACGAATGGGGGAAAATCATATATGTACCGCAGAATAAGAGACTTGCGCGAAGATCGGGATCTTAACCAAACACAAGTGGCAAAAATGCTTGGAATGTCGCAAACCGGGTACTCAAAATATGAAACAGGGGAAAACGATATTCCCACAGCAATTCTTATCAAATTAGCACGTTTTTATGACACCAGCATCGACTATCTCCTGGGCGAAACAAATGAGAAAAAACGTTACAAATAACACAAATTCTGTATGTAACTAGAGATCGACCGCTTTATTTGTTCAGTCATTATGGATTGCAAAAAAACCCAGACCCTATAAGTTTATCTTTTCACAAAGCAAACAAAATAATTATTTATACTCATTTGGCGCAAAAAACAAAACCCCGGAGCGATCCGAGGTTTTTTGATTTCGTTTCAGTTATACACCGGAGTAAGCAGAGAAGCCGCCGTCGATGGGAAGAACCACGCCGGTGATAAAGCTTGCCGCTTCGTTGTTGATAAGGAAGAGAAGTCCTCCGTCAAGCTCTGTGGATTCGCCAAATCTGCCCATGGGAGTTGCAGCCAGGATCTTGCCTGTACGTGCTGTGGGTGTGCCGTCATCGTTCCAGAGAAGCTTTGCGTTCTGCTTGGTGGAGAAGAAGCCGGGAGCGATTGCGTTAACGCGGATACCCACCTTGGAGAAGTGAACTGCCAGCCACTGTGTGAAGTTGGAGATAGCAGCCTTAGCACCGGAGTACGCAGGGATCTTTGTAAGGGGAGTATATGCGTTCATTGAGGAGATGTTTATTATGTTGCATCCCTCTCTGCCAACCATCTGGCGGGCAAATGCCTGTGTGGGGATCAGTGTGCCGAGGAAGTTAAGGTTGAACACGAAGCCAACGCCGGATGCGTCAAGGTCAAAGAAGGACTTTGTGTCAGCGTCGATATCACCGATCTCGAAGTATTCCTTATCGGTTGTTGCCTTGGGGTTGTTGCCGCCTGCACCGTTAATGAGAATATCGCAGGGACCCAGATCAAAACGCACCTGTTCAGCTACAGCATAGCAGATCTCCTTGTCAAGGACGTTGCAAGCGTATGCCTTTGCGATGCCGCCCTCTGCGGTGATCTGATCTGCGTAAATCTTTGCTGCTTCTTCGTTAAGGTCGAGAAGCGCTACCTTTGCGCCCGCTCTTGCAAGAGTTGCGGCAAATGCAGAGCAAAGCACTCCGCCCGCACCTGTTACGACTGCAACCTTACCTGTAAGATCTGTATTCAAAACATTCTTGTTCATAATTTTTCTCTCCTTATTGTATTATTTCTTTGCTGCCTTTTCGCAAGCCTCGAACATACCGTTGATGTATGTTGCGCCAAGCGCTCTGTCGAACAGCCCATAGCCGGGCTTACCGGTTTCGCCCCAGATCATTCTGCCGTGGTCAGGACGAACATATCCGTCGAATCCGTTGTCAACCAGTGCCTTTACGATGTCGTATACATCGAGGGAGCCGCAGGAAGAAAGATGTGCTCTTTCTTCAAAGGAGCCGTCTTCCATGATCTTTACGTTACGGATGTGCATAAACGCGATGCGATCCCATTCAGCGTACTTGCGTACCATTGCGGGAATATCGTTGCTTGCCGCGCAGCCAAGGCTACCTGTGCAGAGGCAGAGGCTGTTTGCGGGGGAATCGTAAAGCTTAAGGAATCTGTCAAGATTCTCTTCGCAAGTGATAATGCGGGGGAGACCGAAAATGGGGTACGGCGGATCATCGGGGTGGATCGCCATTCTTACACCGCACTCTTCAGCAACGGGAATAACCTTCTTAAGGAACTTTTCAAGATTTGCCCAAAGTCCCTCTTCACCGATCTCGCCGTAAGCAGTGATCAGCTCGCGTACTTCTTCCTGTGTATAGCTGGAGTCCCAACCGGGAAGGTGGATATCGTCCTTGAGGGGGTCGAGGCCGCGCATCTGATCCCAGTACATTACAAGGCTGGTGGATCCGTCGGGTGCCTTTTTGTCAAGCTGTGTACGGGTCCAGTCGAAAACGGGCATGAAGTTGTATGTCACGCACTTTACACCGCACTTTGCGCAGCGGCGGATGTTCTCGCAGTACACTTCAAGGAGCTCGTCTACATTGTTTCTGCCAAGCTTGATATCCTCGTGAACGGGGATAGACTCAACGATATCGAAGATGAGACCGTGTTCCTCACACTGCTTCTTCATTTTTGCCAGGCTTTCTTCGGGCCATACCTCACCGGGCTTTACGTCATAAACCGCAGATACCACGGAACGCATACCGGGAATCTGGGAAATGTATTCGAGAGAAACGGGGTCCCCCTCTCCATACCAGCGAAATGAAAGTTTGATACTCATACATTTATCCTCCGATTATTATCATAATTAGTTTTCGTTGTGGAATTTATCGCTCAAAAAATGATTCTCTGTATTCCTTGGGGGTCATGCCCGTGGTCTTCTTAAATATTTTCGAGAAATAGTGCACGTCCAGTATGCCGCAATTCTGGGCAATGGTCTGCACCTGCATTTTTGTGGTTTCCAGAAGCTGCATAGCCCTCTTGATCCTCTTGCCGTTAACGTATTCAGTCAAGGTCTCGCCCACTTCCTGCTTAAACAAAGCCGAAAGATAGCTGGGGCTGATGTTCTGCATTGTTGCCAAGGCACTCAGAGTAAGGTTTGCCGTAAGGTCAAAGTCAATAGTGGCGATCACCTTCTGAATGGGCGGCGAATAATTCTTCATTGAATGCTTCCGCACCAGTCTGCAGTAGGAACGGAACATTTCACCCATTAGCTCCTCCGCCTCCGCAAGGGTTGTGAGAGCCTCGATCTTGAACGCAAATCCCGAGGAGATGCTGTCAAGGTACACCGGGTGAACGCCACCGCTTTCCGCTGCCTTGCGAAGAAGCGTGTTCATTATTATACTGTAATTCTTTGCGTTGCGAACAGGGTCGGCAGTTCTTTCTTCAAAATGCATTGAAGAGAATGTGGACATAATAAGCTCCGTCTTTTGAAGCTGACCCTGGGCAACTGCCTGCATCAGCTCGTTTTCAAAAGCGTATCTCTGCTCCATTATCTTCATGTTGAGAGTTGCTTTTTCCTGGTCGGTTGGGTCTCTCCTGATCTGTATCGGGCTGAATCCGCCGGACATCTCATAGTTAAGATCAACCGTCGAAAAGTTCCCCTCACCCCAGATCCGCTCAGCCAGCGTCTCAAGCATTGCATAAATATGGCTTCCCACCTGAACATACGGAACGCTCAAAAGCAGATTCTCGATTTCCCGCCGGCTTTTGTCTCCGGTGTATTTTCTCGATATCTCGCTGATCGTCTTGTCGGTCATCTCCCTTTGTGAATACGGTCCGACAACAAGTATCTTCTTTTCGTCGGACTCCACATCCCCGGGAAGAACCATGAACACAAATGACAGAGAAAGGGAGTCTGTGAGCTTATAGATCGTGTTTCCTTTAAAATTTTGAGAGTAGCTTTGCAAGAACACCACGTCTCTTTTGGTGAGAAGCTCTTTCCCGAAATCCCCAATGGGGTCTTCAATAGTACCGACTGAATTAATAAGCATAGTATTGATTCTGCACTTCTTCAGAACAGCTCTGAAAATATCGAGCTCTGCCTCGTAAAACACGCCCGCACCTCCACCTTAAAATTTTACCAAAAAAATCAATCATTTTGTAACATTTTGACTCGAAATTTGTGTTAATTCACAAAATATTCTACCAAACAAGTGATGATTTATTACCATTATAATACACAATTATATATATTTCAACGGTATGGAGGTGTTTTTATAAAAATTTTACAAAAACAACTTAAAATATTCCTCACGAAAAAAACAAAAATCCTTTATACTTAATTTGTAGATTCGACATTTTAACGGTCTTTTAATTACCCAGCGCGGTAATTTTATAAAATTTACATAAATTTCAAGAAAAGAGGTAAACACGCATCATGGCAAAAGAAATCAAACTCGATGCAAATGGCAAGCGCAAGTTCGGTATGATGGACAAGCTTGCATATGCTGCAGGCGACATCGGCTGCAACATGAGCTTCGGCCTCAAGGGCACTGTTCAGACCTTCTGGCTTATCTACATGACAATTGAGACCGGTCTCCTTTCCGCTCTCCTTCTTCTCGTTCAGATCTGGGACGCTGTTAACGACCCGATCATCGGCGCAATAATCGACGCTGACAAGAGAAAATACAAGATGGGTAAATTCAAGACCTACATCTTCATCGGTGCTCTCGGTCTTATTATTGGCGGCGCGGCAGTATTCCTTCCTTTCCCGAACGCATCCGTTGTTGTTAAGGCTATCCTCTTTATCCTCGGCTATGTAATTTGGGACGCAGCATATACAATGGCAAACGTTCCTTACGGCTCCATGCTTTCTCTCGTAACTGACAATCCCTCCGAAAGAGCACAGCTCTCCACATGGAGATCCATCGGCTCTATGGTTGGTAATATGCTCCCCAGCATCATTCTCCCCTTCCTTATTTGGGAAAACGTTGTTGACGAAGCAGGCAACCCTGTTATCAATGAAGAAACAGGTAAGCAGGTTCAGACACTTCTCGGTGACAGAGTATTCATCGCAGCTCTTATCATGGGTATTATCGGCTTCGCATTCTTCATGTTCATGATCAAGAAGATCACGATCCGTGTTGACGAATATTCCGTTAAGACAGGTGAAGGCGGACAGAAGTTCAATGTATTCAAGGCAATGGGGAACTTCATGAAGAACCGTCCCGCAGTTGGTGCAACACTCGCTGCCATGGGTATGTTCCTCGGTATGCAGTCTGCTACCTCCGCTACCACAGTTATGTTTGCTACATACTTCGGCAAGGCTCAGCTTTCCGGCGTTGTAATGCTCGTAGGATTCCTTCCTATGTTCCTCTTCATCCCCTTCATTAAGAAGCTTGTTGATAAGTACGGTAAGAAGGAAGCAAGCGTAGCAGGTATGCTTGTATCTCTCCTTGGCGGCGTTATCATGCTCGTATTCCCCCTCATTAAGAACGTTGACACTGCTCTCATCGTTTACATGGTTGGTCTCGTATTCTTCGGCCTCGGCATGGGTGTTTACACTTGTGTATCCTGGGCTCTTATGGCAGACGCTATCGACTATGCTGAATGGAAGTTCGGTACAAGAGAAGAAGGTACAGTATATGCACTTCACTCCTTCTTCCGTAAGCTGGCTCAGGGCGTTGGTCCCTCCATCGTACTCCTTCTCATGGGCGTTCTCGGTTATGTTTCCGAGCTCGGTACAGAGGGTCAGTCCTTCCAGACATCTCACAACATGTGCTGGCTCGTAGCAGGTCTCTACCTCTTCTCCGCAATTCTTCAGTTCGTTGGTGTTGGTATCATTTACAACCTCGACAAGAAGACTCTTGCTAAGATGAACGCAGATCTCGGCCGTAAC
>SVSJ01000012.1 GCA_015064355.1 Oscillospiraceae bacterium
GGTCGGAGGTGTAAGCACAGTAATGTGTTCAGCTGACCGATACTAATAGACCGAGGGCTTGAACTACAAAGGTTCTTACAAATATACAGATTGTTGTGTCACTGATCTCTTGTTTGGTTTTCAATGAACATTCATTGTTAAGCTTAAGAAATAGTTGGTGTGATTTACGCAGAGGGTCCACCTGTTCCCATTCCGAACACAGAAGTTAAGCTCTGTCGTGCCGAAAATACTTAGCTGGCGACGGCTCGGAAAGATAGGTATACGCCAACACCAGAGAGGTTAGATCTAAAAGTCTAACCTTTCGACATTCCTCCATAGCTCAGTCGGTAGTGCGCGTGTAGCGTGTTACAAGGACAAAAGCGGTGGAATATCAAACAAATCTTGTGCTGAAATTTGTGCAAGATTTCATAATCCTCCATAGCTCAGTCGGTAGAGCACCTGACTGTTAATCAGGGTGTCACTGGTTCAAGTCCAGTTGGGGGAGTTTATAATCCTTCAAGTTTTATGAGTAATCATTAAGAATTTGAAGGATTTTCTCTTTGTTTCCCCCAAAAACCTACGAGCAATAAGAGGTAAATTGAACACAAGTAAGTTGCGTGGTATTGTATTGAACCCACGTGACTGTAAACCAATAGACACGTACTGCTATCTACTCTTTGATAAATATATATACTTAAAGCCGCGGATATACTAAAGTATTCTTTGCGGCTTTTCTTTCTATTTTTTCTGTGATAAAACTATTCGCCCACAAGAGTCTGTTAATAATTCACTTTACTATCTTGGATATGTCATATTAGAAAAAATCCAGAATCAATAAATTTTATCTTAAATAATCACTGAGTTATCTTGTTATAAAATTTAGAACATGATATAGGCTTATATTAATGTATTTGAATATACTACTTTATGATGACCGTGCCGTCTTCTCTTAGGGAGAAGGAATCAAGGTGTGTGAATAAGTTGAGTGTAAGCAGTGTGAATAATAAGCAGAACGGCAGGAAAAGGAGCAAGAGATTCTTGCTCCTTTTCCTGCGCGAGGAATATTTATGGGCAGGTTGGTTTGAGAGTTATCTTTTGCGACTCCAATTTGTCTTCTGGGATACGCGCGTAGAGAGCCATATACCCGAAATCCCTAAAAGATCCGCATGGAGATTGTCCGTTGCCTCCTACCAGATATCATTGCATACTGTGAACCGGAACAGGGTCAGAAAGAATTTGAGGAATGGAAGAAAGCCAAAGAAATTCAAACTCATACTACAGTGGAACATAAAGAAACGCGTAATAAGTAAATGATGATACAAGACTGCTGTATCGCCTTTTACATCTGTTTAGCGAAGAGTGTCATTTCCTCTTTCGATTCCGTTTGTTATAACTTTTTCAAAAAAATGTGTGAACTGATTAAAAATTAGCGGGGCCACCGAAGTGGCGCCCAATTAAAATGCACATATACAAGGTTAATGAGAATCGTACAGTATCCGACAATACTTTACAGAATATGGGATTTGTGATATAATAAAAGAAAACGATTACGAGGTATATAGTATGTCGGAAATCGACGAGTGGGTTAATAACGGACAAGCGGAAGAATAAATACTTAATGAAATTTGAAAGGAGATATTATGGAGTGGTTGTATAATGAATTATGGAGCATTCTCAAACCCCATATATCGAAATGTATTGATAAGATTAGAATTAAACGAAAGTTAAAAAAAATAACACGCAAATTAAGTAATCAAATATTATCCGAATTTAAAAATGAAGTTTATTATAATGAATTTGACAAATATTTATCTGTAAATAAAATTGTATCAAACTTTATTCAAAATTCAATTTCTACCGGTGTTCATGATAGTCAAGATATTGATTCTTTTGTAAATATCAGAATTGACCATTTCATTACGGGGAATCCTCGCTTTTTAGCATACAGAAGTTCAATTATCGGAATGTTGAAAAAACTGTTTGTTTTAATATTCGATGAACTTAATACAATTGATAACGAAGATTTAAAGCATGTCGTTTGTGTTTTAAAAGAACATAGTTTGGTAATTGAAAAAAGTATCCATAATGTAAGCGAGAAAATAGATGATTTGAGTAAAAAATCTGATAGTAACACCCAAGCAATTATAGATTATATGGATCAGAATATAAAAAAAGGAATTGATTCAAATGTAGAGTTTGCATCGTCTGTTGTTTCTGTTCCATTTGTACCTGCCGAAATCAATAAGCAAAAGTTGTGTGCGCGTCAAACGGTAATATCCAACATTACTGAAAACATACGCCTAATTGATTGGTTACATATTAGCGGAAGTGCTTGGTCTGGAAAAACCACCACAGCACTATTGGTTATGCAGGAATTGAACAAGTGTTTATGGATCGATTTTTCATATGGAGAACCGATAAGCATAATAAAAGCTTTTGAATGTTATTTTAAGAATCTACTTTCTTCTGAAGAGTCATATACGATCATAATAGATAATTTACCCGACATGCATATGGGTGATGCTTTTCTGAATGTTTTTTGCGGACTTATATGTGGTGTAAAGAAAAACGGCCACAAAATTATTTCATTTGGATCCTATACCATTTCAGATTTTATTTCAAACCACATTTCTGAACAATATGGAATCGAACTTGATTCTGGTTTGTTGCCCGATTTTTCTATAGATGATGTTGTTGAATTGATGAAAATTTTCAAGGCTCCAAATTATTTAATGTCAGATCGAACAAGCGAGTTCTTTTTAGAATTAGCCGGGAAGAAGCCTGCTGCAATTCAAATAATGTTGCATTATTTGAATTCGAGCAATTGGGATATCTATTCTGATAAATTCTTGAATATTTTCACTTTGAACATTGATGAATTAACGCACGAGATTCAAAATATTGTATGCACATCCATAGAAGATGAGAAAACAAGGGAATTATTATATAGAATATCTTTGGTGGGGCACGAAATAAATCGCCACGAGTTGGAAACTATCGCTAATGTTGAACCTTCAATTAACTTGGTAGGAGAGCGGCTTGATTCATTAAAGGGAATTTGGGTTACAGGTGATAATTTTATAAAAGCAAACGGTCTTTTAAGAAACATTTCCGGCAGTAATTTGAACAGCACAACAAAATTATCTATACACGATAAGATGGCTGATTCTGTCTTATCTAAACGCGTATTGGACCAGATAGACATAAGCAATGTAATTTGCCATTTAATGGCTGCTCAACGTATAAATGAGGCTGGAAGAATCTATATTTTAGCTATGCAATCCTTATGGAAATCCAATGTTGAGTATAATGAGTCATTTTTGTTCGCAAAAATGTGGCACACTATGCCATTGCCCGATGGAATGGATGACTCTATTAAAGCAACTATCCGGCTTGTTCAGGTTTTATATTTTACTCAATGTGGAGAGAATTGCAATTATTTTGCGGATGATTTAATTGAGATATCTAAGCGGGACGAGAAGATCCATGAACTTTTGATTGCAGGCGGTGCGTTGTTAATACAGAAGAATCATGAAATAGCAATGAAATTAATAAATGCTTCAAATGAACAAGGAATACCAAATGAGTTTGATTTGATAGAAGAAACCGGATTGAACCCCCTTGAGGCAATAATTAAATTGACATTTATGACTGCTGAAGATATAGACGATATTTCTACGTGGTTCACTATGGTTAAGGGAAATTTGTCTAATGAGGCGATTGTGGGACTTGAAAAATCTGATGATGCAACGCTATTTCGTCACGGATTTGAAAGAGCACGTCTTGGCATAAATCCTTCAAAAGTCAACGATTTCCTTTTACTGATTGAAGAAATCTTCAACTATGCGTTATCTTGTTCGTGGATATATCTTGCGTCAGGGTGTGCTACAACGCTTATTAGATTAGCAAGCGAAAATCAACATGATTATGATAAAGCAAAGAAGCTGTACGAAAAGTATTGCGCGCAAAATGATAATCACATTTTTATTGCTAATGCGAAATATTGTGTAGGACTATTGGCTGTAGATCATAAGGATTATTCCTTTGCATTAAAATGCTTGTGCGACGCAAGTAGTTCGCATAAAGGATTGGATGATTTGGATAAAATATTTTGCTGTGCAAATTGTTATATTGCATTTTCCAAATTATCTATGTTATTGGAAGCAAAGGCGGCTATCAACCAAGCGCTTGCCTTGACAATAACGGCAAAAAATATCGAACCTACATTGCATGAGGAGTTGCTATTTAAAATACATTTTGAAAGATTAATTTGCTTATATCTTTCAAAAGATTTTGATGATTCCTTGGATTCACTTGAGTATATTAACGATTACTTAATAGACAATCAAACAGACGGGAACGAACATTTTATTTCAATCACATGCCATTGCTTGACATATATTCAAGCTGATTTATTACAACATAATCCGCCCAAACATTTAGGTGACGAAGAATACATGGCTCCTTATTGCGGAATTATTCTTAACCAAAGCAACACTGATGAGTTTAAGAAGCAATTAAGCAAAACCAAAGTACCCATGATTAATATAGTATCAGCGCAATTGCTCGATCACTTTGGTAGACAAGAAAGATGCCATGATTATCTGCTACATGGATGGGAAGCGCATTCCAGCGATACTCAATTTTCATCACTTAGTCTGCAAGTGTTTTTTAGTGGGTATGGTTTGTATAAGTTGCTTGAAATAAAAGAGTATGTCTTGGCATGCAAAGTTATAAGCAACATTTTGAGCCACTATTCACAAGAAGAATTTCCAAACAGAACTTTAATAGATCATACTATTATTAGATTAACATTTTTTATAATTGGAAATCTTGATATTATAGAAGCATTTGTAGAAGAATTGAAGGAAATAAGCATAGCTTCGGACTTAAAAGAAAGGTGGGATGCTTGGTTAGAAATTATGGAGTTGGCTATTCAAAAGAATAATGCCAAACAGCTCGTTTCAAAAGGTCACGACTATCATCAAAAAAATGATAGTTTGTTACAAGCTGCATGCTATATCGGCGCAACCGTAGAGGCTAATTTCAAAGATTTATTGAATTTGTATCTGATTGTACTTTCATCATCAGGTGATATCTCGGGTGATACAATGATGAAGGATCTGTATTGGCTAAATTATGTATTAATACCAATGATGAAAGAGCAGTTGTTGCATGCATTTATCGAGACTGGAATAAACAATTCTGCATTGACACAAATGTTATTCAATAAAAACGAATATTGTTTTGATACCCACATTGTCAAAAAAATACTCAAAGATAGCGTGACTATTTGCGGTGCAAATTACTTTAAGCAAGAATGTGTTTTATGGCTTGATAATTAAAGAAAACAACGAACCTCTCCGACATTAACTGATGGAGAGGTTCGTAATAGAGAATTAATAGTAAAAAACAAATTCGAACTAATTTCGATTTGCGAAATAGTTCGAATTTGTTACGTTTGGTGAAACGAACACATCAATTATTTGCTTTTTTATATATTATATTACCCACTCATTTCCTTGCAGCCACCTTTAACATATGATATAATAGGTATGCTCAAAATTATGTCAAGGGGAGGTGTAGCCATGATCACACGAGAGCAAATCTACGGAAAGGAAGCAACGGAAATTCTCAGGTTCATCACTACATACCACTGCATCGATCGGAAACATCTCCGGCGAATCTATCCGGACAAGGAAAGGCAAGTCGATAATCTGCTTAAATATCTGCTGCGGCAAGGACGTATCTATACTAGTCCAAACACAGCAGATGTTTTTTTTGATAACGCTGAATGTCAGATAGATAAGGAGATGTTGACAGCACTGTGGGTATATGCTGATTTTGCAGATAGAGCGGAGTATAATTGCATCGGTGAATTTCCGGTGAAAATTATGTTTTTTGCAGATTCCACGGAATTTGATATTATCTATATTCCAGAAGGAAAAGAAACACTCATTAACTGTGCAATTGAGCAGTTGGATCATGAAGGTAAGCGGCTTGTAATCGTTGAAAGGGTAGAACAAATTGATCTGCTAACGTATTTCTGAAAGTTATCAAATATCGTCACAAGTTTGTCGGCGCGAGCAAAGAAAAAGTAAAGGCGTTAATATATCTTTATACCAAATGTTCTGCGTGGGATTTCATCAAAAAGAGAGATAAGTTCCAATTTATTTCGTATAATAATGTGTATGAGGACGAACATGGAAATAATTATGATTTGGAATTGTCTGATAATATAGATATACTTCGTGACATAATTTCCGGTGAAGCTCAAGACAGCATAAGAATGGCGGTTGAGCGTTTGAAGCATCCAGCAAAGGAAATTATCCAATTGAAGTTTTGGGAAGATCATAGTAATGTTGAGATAGCCGAGCTTCTCGGAATCAATCCCTCAACGATTAGCACAATAATATCGAGAACCGTGGCAAAATTGAAGGTGGAAATGGAGGAGTATGCGAATGAATAAGGGCACAGAATTCGAAATTTTGCTAAGACTGGCTGCGGCCAAAAGTATAGAAAAAGATATGAAATTCTTCGACGAACTCGAAGTTCCCGAAGAACCGGTTAGTGATAGAGCAAGAAGAAGGTTCTATAGAGCATTGCGCAAAGAAACGCTAAAGGATTCAGTAGCTCTTACAGCATTCAAGAGAGTAGCTGTTGCTTGTATGGCAGTTATCACCATTGGATTTGGCGTGTGTATGAGCATTCAGCCTGTACGAGCTGCCTTCTGGAACGCTATCGTAACGTGGTATGAAGACTATGTTGCTGTACTCTTTGAGCCGGAGGAAGAAATGCCTACGACCATTGAGGAGCAGATAACTCCGGTTGTGCCGGATGGTTGGATTTGTGAGGTCATAAAGTCAAATGACATCAACTATTCGTGTATATTGCTTGGACCGAATGGCGAACAGGTAATTTATAGTCAAAGCGTTTATTCTGATGAAGAAGAGTGGTTCGATGATAATAGTATAATAGAGAACATAATTTTAGACAATGGAATAAATGCAATATTGTTAACTTTAGATGACGGAAGCATTAGCGTAACATTTAAGAGTAAATATGTATTTGAAGTGTTAGGCTACGATATTTCAAGAGATGCCTTGATGAGAATTGTCAATGGAATAAATTAGTATAAAATGGAGAATGTCGAAAAAAATCGGCATTTTTCGTTTATAATGAGACAACTGCGATTTAGAAGCGTATTAACTATTAAACCCTGCAACTACAAAAAAAAGAAGGATTGGATTATGAAAAAACTACTTACACTAATTCTTATTGCTGCAACTCTTTTTTGCTTTGCAACAAACACATTCGCTGCATTACCTGAAACAATTGCTCCTATGTGGGTCAACATAAGACAAATGAGCAATGACTTGGTATTCAATGGTACTTCAGGGATTGCGGATACCATGGTATTTGGCAAATCCGGGACAACAAGAATAACGGGAACTTTGACTGTGTATGTACAGACCAGTAATGGCTGGGAAGAAGTTGACAGTACAAGTGGTTCTTCGACTTCTCTATATTTATCTATGACCATCAATTTTACTGGAATTCCTGGGGAGTATTATAAATCTGTTTTGAATGTTACGGTTACAATCAACGGAGTGAATGAATCTGAAACAAAAACTGCATACGAATACTGTCCCATTACTACAGCCAACTAAATAATGCCTACATATCTGCTGTCCCGGATGCGTAATAAAAACGTATCTGCGACAGCAGATTTTTTGTGTGTTTTTTCACGGATTATGTTGAGATATAGCATTTTTTGAGGAATTTGTGAGACAGTTGTCAGTTAATATCGTTATATAAAGCGTGAATAAAATACGCGCTGAATAAAAGGAGAACATATTATAATGCTTGTTGACGGATATTTTGAAATATGGTATAATACTACAACGCTTGAAGTAATTTGTTGAAAGGAGGGTGTTCAAATATGATGTTTTATATTGCTTTAGCAACCTTGGCGGACGATGAACGAAGCTGTGCAGAAGATATATTTATTAAATATGAGAAGAGAATATACAACATAGCGTTGCGGATCTTGAAGAATCATCACGATGCCGAAGATACTCTCGACAAGGTTATGATAAACGTTATTGAGAATATTGATAAATTTTTAGGTCAAAGCAGGAATATTATTGAAGCCCAAATTGTCATATATACCAGGAACGAAGCAATCAATCTTTACAATAAAAACGCACGTAGATCAAAACGTGAAGTCCCATATACTTACCTTTCCGATGAAGGTGTTAATATAGATGTGGACATAGTAGATGAAACATCTTATATTGAGGAGATTGTTATAAGCAAGGAAGCAATAGAAATTATGGATCAATATCTGCATCGGCTCCCGGTTGAGTACAGAGACACAATAAAACTTGTTTATGTGTGCGGTTATTCAAACAAGGAAGCTGCAAAGATATTGCATGTAACGCCCAATGCAGTGGCACTGCGTTTGTTCAAAGCAAAGAATAAGCTGATAAATATGGTAGGAGGTGAGTTTAGTGAACGAATCTGAACGTAACAGCAATATTGATGCCCTTATTACGTTGTCTGCGAAATCGTTGATTGATGAAGATCTTGAAATGATGATACCAGCAGAAGATGACGTTGAAGTTCCGCCCCGTGTTCACCGTAAGATCTTACGCAAAATAAGGAACTATGACAAGAAGTCGGAGATGCCCAAAGCATATATCTACGTGCGCCGCATTGCAGCTGTTTTTCTTATCATTTGTTCAATCTCCTTTGTATTCTGCTTGAGTGTAGAAGCAATCAGAACAGAAATTTGGAATACCATTATTGATTGGTATGAAGAATATGTTGAGATACACTTTGAAAACAACGGTGCTGTTGCTAACGTGATAGAAGAATACAAAGAACCGTCATTTGTTCCTGATGGATTCGAGAGACAGATTATGCTACAGTCGCCAGTAAATTATATTATTTACTATAATGTTGATGAACAGAGGAACATTTCATTTACTCAACGTCTTATGCACAAAGGTGCAACGCTTCAACTGGATAGTACAGATTGTGAGATAAAAGAAATTGAGATAAGAGGTTATCAGGCAAAATTGTTTGAATATCATAATGGTTTGATAACTTTGTGTTGGCATGACGATAAATATTTCTATTGTTTTAGCAGTAATTATGGCCTACTTGATTCAAGCCTGATAATAAAAATGGCTGAATCAGTTGAATAAGATAGATTCCATATAGTTGAGAAAAAACAACTGTATGGAATTTTTTTGTTTTTTGGAAATAATTACTATATATGCTTTGTTTATACCAGTAAGGAGATGAAACAATAGGAGGAGCTACCAATGTGCTAAAAACCAATTGGGTATCTTTTAATTAGACTTTTTATTAAGGAGAAAAAATTATGAAAATAAAGTTTATTTCTTTTCTTGTTGCAATGTTTTGTTTGATGTCTTGTATTATGCCATTAGTGATATCGTCGACAGATATTACACCTAGGTGGGATAATTCTTTAAGTGTGAGCGTTGATGTATATTTTATTAATACATCTGGAATGATTGATGTTCATATTTATGGAAATAGTGAAATATCAAATATAACGGCAACTGCTACGCTATACCATAAAAATTGGCTTGGCATTTGGGTTGAATCTGGTGAGGAGTGGTCATACAATGTTAATCAGTCTTATTTGTCTGCAAGCGAATCCTTTACAGGAAAATCTGGCAGACAGTACAAAGTAGAGTTAACAGGAACAGTAACTAAGAATGGTTATGCAGAATCAATCTCGGCAAGTGCGACTGCGGAGTGTTGAGATAAAGAATAATAAAAGCAAAGGAAGGTAAGAAAATGAAAAGATTGTCTAGAATTACCAGTCTGGCATTAAGCGCGCTGATGGTGATGCTGTCCGTTATTACTGCATACGCAGTTAATACTATTGGCACCGCTGAGACAGCGACAGTAAGTAATGTTGAACGAATGAGCATGGTAGAGGCTCCGTATCCTTTTGAGTTTGTCGTTGCTTCAACGGAAGAGAACGAGGCGACTATCTCGTTCGTGCCTGGATTCAGCTCCGGTTATACATTCTATCTCGGTGTTAAAGGTGAGAAAACAGAGATATTAAAAATTAACCGCACCCAGTATATTGTTGAAGCCGATGTGGAGTACGCTTTTGTTTATACATATACTGTAGGCGATGAGATGACCGTATACAATGGCACGCTTATAGTTAAAACAAATGAAGATGATGAAATTACGGTTACACCGACAAATGTGGTGAAGAATATTACTTACGCAGGTGACATTACGTCGGAAATGATAAATTCGAATTCATTGGCAGGCATGAGGGCGGCAGGAACAGTGTGGGAGTCGGAAAACAATAATGTTATGTCTAATGCAGACATAACATACGATGACTATGATAATTATGGCTATATTTCTTCCCTGAATGATGTTGACTGGTGGAAGATAGAATTTGATGAAGGCGGTATGGCGAATTTCTGGCTTGGCAACATTCCATATGAGTGTGATTATGATTTATATTTATATGATGAATACTCAACGGGAGATTCTGATTATCTGGCTACTTCACAAAATTTTCATGGTGTTTCGGAATTGATTCAATATAGTGTTGAGGCTGGAGTGAAATACTATGTGAAAATTAATACATACGACGAGTTTTCTAATAGTAGTGCATATTTGTTCAGGGCGAAGAATTATAGAAATATAGGTAGTGATGAATTCGGATTTTATGTATACGACGCGGATACGTTAGAACCAATCCCCGGTGCAAGTGTTTATGCATACAGACCCAAGACATATTATGATTCTTACCCTGTTCCTACTGCTCAAATTACTAACTTATCCGGTGAAGTATATTTTAGCAAGACCATATTGCCGTTTTATGATCAAGACTACACGGGTGGATATGGAATAATTATTAAAGCTCCCGGTTATGCACAGTATACTTCACCTCAATACGTATTTTCAGGTACAGAAAGACAAAATATTGCTTTAGTTAGCAAAGATTCTTATCCAGACTTTAACAGCCCATTTGACTCTAATGAAGAGTGTACTACGCCAAGTATGAGTGCTAATCAACATTGGGGATGGAGATATCTTGTTGAAGATATTGATTATCATACCGGTGTGGATATAGGAAAGATAAGAGGGACAAATTTATATACTGTTACTAATAGTGGCACGGTTAAGATAAGTTCTTATGCAACAGGAGCGGGTAATTATGTGATTATTCAATCTGGTTCCTACTATATTGCGTACTTACATATGGATACAAAACTTATGTCTGCTGGCCAAATATTCACGGAGAGAACTCAAGTTGGTACTGTAGGAAACACTGAGACAAATGATTATCACCTGCACATTAGTGTAGGTACGGAACAAACGATTCAAATAAGCGCAAGAAGTTACTTAGACCCATTGGCTTTTTTACCTTTTGAATAACTTCTAAGTTGAAATATATTATACCGCAAAGGAGATTACTATGAAACGACTTACGCTACTTATGTTTATGCTTTCCTTAACGCTATTAATGATGTCGTGTAACAATATTGTTCCATCGAATGAGCACAGCGTACAAACCGATGAACAAATCGAGCCGATCGAAACAGAGCAGCCTGCAGATACCGACAGTGGCGCAATTGGTGGCGCAAATCTTTGCCCAATACATTCAATTGAATTTCACAACTATACTGGTGAAATGATTGACTATGTCGGCGGTCAAGAGCAATTCATAGCTTGGCATGACGCTAATATGGAGAAAGAATCAGGCATAGAAGGCTGTCCTTATTATCCCAATATATACAGATTTATATATTATTTCGATATTCCTAAAAATGATTTTGAAGCATTATGTTATGAAACAGCAAATTACTATTATTTTGACTACAATGTGGATTTATTATACGGAAACGACTTTTCAGCTATAAATCAATATTATACATCACACAGCGAAAGAGAGGATTACAGGGAGAGATTAGCTTCACTCGGAGATATTAAGTACGGGATATTGTATCACGCTATGTCATCAACAGACGAAAAAATGAGGTCGTTTTTTGATAGTCATTGCGAAAATAATACTTTAGATCTTATTAACTGGAGCGTTGCTGATTTTGTTCGAGAAACAGGAATAAGCAAATCTAATGTTAAAGCACTGATATCTGATATTACAACTATTGAATATCCGGGAAAGACTGTTACCTTGAATTGTTTCGACTTTGACTTTGATTACTTATATAGCGATGACAATGCTATTTCATACACGGAAAATTCGAAAACTTCTACAATTCAAAAAATCAATGAGGACTTACGGTTTTGTCAGCAAAGTCTGATCAATATACCAATTAATGGCGATATTAGTGAAAATAAATGAATATCACCGTTTTTTCCTCTTCTCACAACACAATCAAAGAACTGTCGGATTACTCCGGCAGTTCTTTGATATGAGTACAAGATTAACATTCCGTTCATACAAGGCGAACTGCGCTTCATTCTAAAAACATATATTTTCTCCTAAACTGTACCGGGAAGGAGGTGATATTATGTCGGAAACTCAGCATATCGGTCGAGTTATTCGAGAACGAAGACTTGATTTAGGTATGACTCAGCGGAAGGTAGCTCATGAATGTAATATTAGTATCCGCGGGCTTGAGGAAATTGAACTTGGAGATGTTGATCCAAAGTGTTCAACGGTGTTTCGAATTGCTGTAGTTTTGCAGATGGATATGGGAGACTTTAACGTTTGTCTTCCTGCAGTTGCATTGATGTTGCAGTAAAATCAATAATGACAATTTGAGAGAGGAGGGAATATGGAACATAAATATATTGTCGTTGAGTGCAACTACATTTGCGATGCAGTATCTCGAAAATCATACGGAATTGCATATGTATGTGTTTCAGATGGAGTTGTCACAATACTCCAGTCCGTTACGGATATTACATCTGATAAATGTGCGATAGAACATATTGTTGATTTATGCTGCAGATTACAGCTTGACCCTATTCATTTGAATGATATTGTTGAAGATTATATAGAGAGAATATGAAAAGAATAGAAAGATAACATCAGCTCCACGTTCTCAGAAATGGTGGAGCTGAATTTTATGAAATGTGGAAATAATTAGAGAAAATGATTTGTATATATATGTATAAGGGTAAAAACAGACATTTTTCACATCTTAACATAGCAGATGTTCTTATTGTTAAATAAATATTTTGTCATAATATATTATTTACAGGAAATACATATTATTTGTTTATTTCCTATATAGAGGTAAGAGTGAGGCAAGACAATAATACTGGATTTTAAAAATTAGTGAGGATCATATGTCACTTAAGAAACTATTTGAGGAACACTCAGACAGCAACAGAATTGCAGTTGTTCATAACGATAAATTCATTAGGTATAGTGAACTGTATAATTGGGCTAGTACTTGTCATATCAAATTCAAACAAGTACTATCTATGCGTAGTCACATAGCAATTTTACTGCCAGACTCTATTTCCTATGTAGTTGCATATTGTTCTATACTTTTATCCGAGCACGTAATAGTGCCAATCTATTACAAATCAACTGATGAAGAGATCTATAATAACATAAATTTCTGCGACGTGGGATTGGTGATTACAGATAGAGAGAATAAAAGCAGGATTATAAGTAAGAAATTAGAGCATATAGTTTTCATCATGGATATTGAGTCATTCGAAATAGAACAAGTTGGCAAAATAACAAATCAACCTATTGTTCAGAGTAATGATGACACTGTTATTATGGTCGGTACTTCTGGTAGCACGAGCACTCCTAAACGAGTCGAATTAACGAATAATAATCTCATGTCGAATGTTGGAGGAATCATAGATTCTCTAAATTATACAAGTGACGAAAAGTTTATGTCAGTTCTTCCATTAACAATGGCTTCTGGGAACACATCACAATTATTGGTTTCTTTAGTTTTGGGATCAACATTATATATTTTCAATGACATTATTCACCCGAGATTAATATTCCAATTTATTGAGAAGTATCAAATAACATCAACAACTATTGTCCCTTCTATACTCAAGTCAATTCTCGACTCGCCAAAAGATTATTCTCACCAAGCAAAGACTTTAAAGACAATTTGTTTTGGCGGTGGACCTACTGATAAAGCGACATTGAATAAACTGCTGAACCATCCACTTTGCGACAAGTTTGTTCAAATGTATGGACAAACAGAAGCTTCTCCGCGTATTTCTCATCTACATCTTTTCAATGATAAAGGCAAACTTCCTTCTGTTGGACGTCCACTAAAAGATGTTAAAGTTACAATTGATGAAACCGAATATGACGGTAAAAATGGCGAAATATGTGTTAAAGGTGACAATGTCATGGTGGGCTACTACAAAGAAAAATACTCTCCGATAATTAATGGATGGTTAGCAACCGGAGATTTGGGCTATATCGACAATGATGGATATATCTATATCACTGGTAGAAAGAAGAATACCATTATTTTTTCTGGAATGAATATTTATCCGGAGGATGTTGAAAATGTTATATGTCAAAATCGCAAAGTTGAGGAAGCTTTAGTATATGGAATATCAAATGAAATATACGGAGAAATACCAATAGCAGAAGTGGTTTTACATACACCAGGCAGTATGTCAGAAGAAGAACTAATAGCATTTTGCGAAGAAAGATTGGCTTCGCACAAGGTTCCAAACAAAATAATATTTGTTGAATCGCTAAAACGAACTTACAACGGAAAAATTGATAGAAAGAGAGTGTAGACGATGGATAACAGATATAAAACGATTATTGTTAAGATTATGCAAAACAAAATTACAGAGGAAGAACTTAAGGATGAAATGTCTCTGACTGAAGATTTAAAATTTGATTCTATAGCATTTGTGAATATGGTTGTTATGCTTGAATCGACATATGGATTCTCTTTTGATGATGAATATATTAGCTTTGAAATGTTGAAAACGGTAAAAGATGTTGCAAATTATGTGAAATTAAAAACTGCATAGGAGCAGCAAATGATACAAATGACAAAAGAAATGTACACCAAAAAACGTGTTGAACGAATTCTAAATCGAGCATACGATGAAGTGCCATATTTCAACAATATTATTAACGATCATATCAAAGACGATGATGAATTAACAGCTGATTTACTACCAAGGCTTCCTATATTCACTAAGCAGACAATTCGTGAAATAGGATGGGAAAACTTTGTATCAGGCAGTTACTTAGACGATAAATATTTACCAATCTCAAGTCGAAATGTTAGATTGGAAAGAACATCTGGAACCACTGGCATCCCTATGCATATTTTATGGGATGCGGCAAATTACTACTCATCAATAATCAATCATTGGAAATACCGCAAACAACATTTTAATATTGATCCTAGTTCACGGTTGTGTACGACATCTAAACATATTCCGGGCAACAATATCTATTATATCAAAGGAAATCAGCTAACTTTTAGTATTAGAGAACTAAATACTGAAACAATGCCGCAGATATTTGAGGTGATAAACAAATATGAACCAGATTGGATGTTTATTCAAAACAGTATTTTGTATGTTTTGGTTCGTGCTGCAAAAAAGATGGGATTGACCTTCCCCAAATCAATCAAATACATAGAATATATGGGGGAGCCTCTATGTGAATACTATCGTAGAGAAATCGCAAAGGAAATAGTTGCAAAAACATCCAATATGTATGGCTGTGTTGAAACAAACGGTATTTCATATGAATGCCCCTGCGGAAATAATCATATTATTTCTGAAAATGTTTATGTTGAAATTGTGAATGAGGAAGGCAACCCTATTAAGAACGGGAACCCTGGATATGTTTGTGTTACAGGTTTGCATAATACCGGTATGCCAATGATACGTTATAGACTTAATGATATCGCTCGCATGTATGATAATCCAAAGTGTCAGTGCGGAAACACTAATCCGATTATACATATTGAAGCTGCTCGTATGCCCGAATTCATCATACTGGATGATATTTCAGTATATGAAAAAGCACAAATTATCAGTCCTATAAATGCTGGAATGAAACTGTATGAGGTTCAAAGTGATGATATATTATTTAATATAGAAATACGGCGTTTGGATGAGTATAAAATACATATTTATAAAAATTTTCAACAAGAAATAAATTTTGAAAAACTATTTTTAGATATTTTCAAATCATATGGGTTGCCCAATATACGGTTTGAAATTGTAAAAAGCGATACATTCTATCCGTCAAAGCCTGCAGGATTTATTAGATTGAGGTAGATATGTTTGCATTACTTTGTATATTATCGCATATTGCTATATATCTTTTTAGTAGATTTATAGTCAAAAATCAGATTTGGAAAAAAGTGCTTTTGGGATGTTCAATAGCGTTAATAATCGTTTGGACAGTATATTATGAGGTGACAAAACTCACATCATTTAACATATTGCTGTTTCTGATGTGTATTGCACTATCCTATGTTCTTTATGTTATATCTTTAATTATTGTAGGTACTAAGCTTTCGAGTGAATATATATTCCCTATAAAATGTTTCGGCTATAAGGGAAGAATAAAGCAATCATTTGCCCGAGAAAGTTTACACAATATTTTCAGTTCAACATATGAAGAACTATTATACAGGTGGTTTATTCAAAATGCACTATACACACTGACCAATAGTGCTGTAATCTCGATATGTATAACTTCACTTGTTTTCTTCGCAATACACATTAGAAAAAACATAGCTATTGTTCAAATGCTTGATATTTTTATTTTTTCCGTCGCAATCACTCTATGGCATCATTTCGCAGGAAATCCTCTATATTGCATCATATTTCACATTTTAAGAAACCAATTAGTAATTAATCAAAAATATATTGCTTACAAAAATGAGCTAGATAAAAAGATAAAGTATTTAACCATGATAAAGGAGCGCAAAAACTATGGATTCTAATGAAAAAAAGTATTATTTAGCAGAAATACATATGTTTGAAAAAGAAGGTACATTTTTTGTGTTTCTGCCATGCAATTTGCAATTATTTGAAGTGGATGGTGATACATATAAGAAGCTTAAAAAAATGTCAGACACATTTGGAACACAAATTCCTATAGACGTAATTGATGATGATTTCCTTGAGGCAGGAATAATTTATGAATCTGATAAACCCCAATGGGATGTAATTAAATCGCACTACGAATTATCTCAAAAGGTCAACCAAGAAGAGCAGACAAATCCTCCAATTACTAATACTGTTTTACAGATTGCAAACGACTGTAATTTGAATTGTATCTATTGCTATGGTGATGGTGGATCCTATGGACGCAAACGCGAATTGATGACGCTAGAAACTGCTAAAAAAGCCATAGACCTTATGGTGGCAAACAGCGAAGGTTTAGAAGAACTGTTGGTAATTTTCTTTGGTGGCGAGCCTTTAATTAACTTCGATGTTGTGAAGGGAGCTTTTGATTACTGCAAGAGTCTTGAGCAAGACATTGGTAAGAAGTTTCACTTTAGTATGACAACGAACGGAACCATTCTCAATGACGAAATATATCGTTTTATTAAAGACAATAAAATATCTGTTAGCAGGAATTAAGACCACCACTTGACAATCATTTCAATCTATGCTATACTAACCACAATATTTTTTGAAAGGACCACGGCAATGACAGCTTATTTCGCAAAAATGCTTCTTAATAACGTAATTGTGCACGGCATGACTGTTCCTTATTGGCAGGCGTCGGGCTTGTGTTGTCGTACCCAAATATAGTTTTCGCTCTGTTTTACAGGCTATGATATTAGGTTGACGGTGCAAGTCGGAGAAAAGTTCGATTTGCACCGATTTTTTATTTGGAGGAATCATTATGGAAAGAATTGAAGCAATAAACGCATATTACGAATCATACGACGAAGATCACAGACTCACAGTGCGTCACGGAATGGTTGAATTTCTGACAACTGTTCACTATATTGAGCGTTATCTGAAGCCGGGAATGCGCATACTGGAGATAGGCGCAGGAACCGGGCGGTACTCTCACCATTTTGCTCGGCAAGGTTATGAAGTGGACGCGGTTGAACTGACGGAGTGCAATATTGAGGTTTTTGGAAAAAACACAGAGCCCGGCGAGAGCGTGACAATTCAGCAAGGAGACGCGGTCGATCTCTGTAATATTCCCTCTGATCGATACGATATAACCCTGCTTCTCGGCCCGATGTATCATTTATACACAGTCGAAGACAAGCGCGCTGCTATGAGCGAGGCTATCAGGGTAACGAAAAAAGGCGGTGTTGTGTTTGCCGCCTACTGCAACTGCGACGCAACCGTATACCAGTTCTGTTTTGGTAAGGGGGCTATCAATCTGGAACAGTACCAGCCGCTGATCGACCCCGAAACCTTCGCACTCAGCTCAACACCACGGGAAATTTTCGCCCTCTACCGCAAAGAAGACATTGACAGGCTTATGGCGGGCTTTGAGGTTACGCGGCTGCATTACGTTGGGACTGATATGCTCACGAGATTTATAACGGAAACGGTGGACGAAATGGATGACGAGACCTTCGCAAAGTATATGAAGTACCACATCTTCATCTGTGAGCGGCCTGATATGGTGGGTGCGACCAATCATATACTTGATATTTTCAGAAAGGAATAAAAAATGATATTTGAAAGCAAAACAATACGTCTGAAAAACGGAGAAACCGTGGTGTTGAAGAGTCCGGCGCCCGGTGATGGAGCAAAGATGCTCCGTTATATCAAAACCGCCTGCTCTGAGACGGAATACCTCGCCAGATACCCGGAGGAATGGGATGGTGTTTCCGTGGAAAACGAGGAGCAATGGATCAAAAACGGCAGGGAATCGGGCAGCACTGTGCTGATTTCGTGTTACGCTGACGGAGAGGTGGTAGGAAACTGCGAGATAAGATTTCACACCGGGATGAAGGACAGTCATCGTGCAACGGTGGCAATCGCAATCCTCAAAAAATTCTGGGGACTTGGCATCGGCTCTGCTATGTTTGAGGAGCTGATCGCGGCGGCAACGTCCCACGGCGGCACAGAGATAGTTGAGCTTGAATTCATGGAAGGAAATGACCGGGCCCGCGCTCTATACGAAAAGTTCGGCTTCAGAATCGTGGGAGAGCGGCCAAATGCGTTTAAATTGAAAGACGGAAGCATTAAGATGGAATACTTTATGCAAAAAGTGTTGTGATACCTCCCTTCCTTGACATAGTATCCAGGTTGTGATATACTAAAGTAAAAGAACTTGCACAGAACTGTGTCTTCTCCATTGAGGTGAAAAAATGACATACATAGAGTTTTTCGATAAGCCTTCAATAGAAAATATCTGCTCCTGCTTGGCAAAAGTGCCGGACAGGGTCATCTTTATCGGCAGCGATTCGCGAAAAATGAAGCGCAGGATCGCCGACTACACCCGAGTATTTAATGACCGGGGGGAGAACATTGAGTTCCTCTTCAAGGCAATTTCCCAGAACCACCTTGACAATGCTGTAAGAGTTCTTTCGGAGATCGTGGAAACATACGACAACTGTATGTTTGACATAACGGGTGGAGCTGAGACCTTGAACGTCGCCCTTGGTATCGTTTATTCCAAGTACTCCCACAAGAACATCCAGATCCAGCGATTTGGAATAAGGAGCAACAAGGTGTACGACTGCGACAAGGACGGCAACGTCATGTTCGAGACGGAACCCAAGCTTACCATAGAAGAGAACATCAGGATCTACGGCGGCGACATATCCTACGGCGGAATTGGCGAAGGCAAATGCTACAAATGGGATATGAACTCCAAGTTTGAAGAGGACGTCAAGAGAATTTGGGACGTGTGCAAATACGATGTTCGCGCGTGGAACGCCCAGGTGGGTATTTTCGGTGCGATCAATTCTGCCGGCAACACTTCAGAAGGTGGCCTTACGACCGTTGTTATGCGTGATGAGTTGGATTCTTATTTCCGCAAAAACAAGTTGAGCTACGATAAGTCCAATGGAATTATCAGGCGCCTTCGCGGACTGGGCCTTATAACCAGGTACGAGGAAGAGCCGGATACTGTGACCATATCATACAAGAGCAGACAGGTGAAGCGCTGTCTCACCGTTGCCGGGCTGGCACTCGAGCTGAAGATCTACTCCACTATAAGAAGTGTCACAGATGACGAAGGCAGAAAAATATACAACGATGTAATGAACGGTGTAGTCATCGACTGGGACGGAAAGTTCCATGACGAGGATACAGACAAGATAATCGACACGGAAAACGAGATCGATGTCCTCGCCATGCATAACCTTATCCCCGTTTACATTTCCTGCAAGAACGGCAACGTAACCTCTGACGAGCTGTTCAAGCTCGATACTGTTGCAGAGCGCTTTGGCGGCAAGTATTCGAAGAGGGTGCTTGTGGCAACTGCCCTGAACACAATGAAGGATAAGGGTATTTACGTCCGTCAGCGAGCAAAAGACATGAATATAATTCTCATTGAGGACATCCAAAGCCTCAGTGACAGGGAGCTTGAAGACAAGCTCAAGAATCTGTGGAACACATAATACAATAACATGAATCAGGAAGGAACAACAAAATGAGAGCAAAACTGATTAAGAAAATTTTTGCCGACACAGCCTTCGTCCATACAGGCGGAAGCGAGGCGGAACTTCGTGTTGCCGAATACCTCAAGAACACCTGCAGGGAGCTTGGTCTTGAGGCTCACCTTGAAGAGTTCGAGGTGGATATGGCGACAGTACACGAGGCAACCCTTACTGTGGACGGCAAGAGCATCAACTGCAAGGGCTATCTCTGCGCAGGCAGCGGTGAGATCGAAGCGCCACTTTATTATCTGACGGAAACTGACAGATACTCTCTCTCCCTTTGCCGCGGCAAGATAGTGCTTATTGACGGCTACCTTGGCAGATGGAGATACAAGGACATTCTTGACAACGGTGCTGTGGGCTTCATTACATACGACGGAAACGTTAACTTTGCTGACCGTGATATAGACCACCGCGAGCTTCGCGCCGTAGTGTCCGAGGGCCAGAAGATCCTTGGCGTAAATATCAACGCAAAGGACGCTGTTGCGATCGTAAACGGCAACGGCAAGTGCGCAAAGATCACAATCAAGCAGGACGAATACAAGGGCAAGTCGCACAACGTTGTGGTAGACCTTCCCGGTGAGATCGACGAGCAGATCGTGTTTACCGCACATTACGACACAACATCCCTGTCCCAGGGTGCATACGACAATATGTCAGGATGCATCGGCCTTATCGGTATGGCTGAATATTTCAAGAAGAATCCTCACCGCTACGGTATGAAATTCGTCTTCTGCGGAAGTGAAGAAAGAGGACTCCTGGGCTCCAAGGCGTACTGTGCCGCTCACGAGGAAGAACTCAAGAACATCGCACTCAATATCAACCTTGATATGATCGGCTGCATTATGGGCAAGTTTATCGCCTGCGCAACAGCTGAAATGGCTCTCGTTAATTATATTACTTACTTTGGCAACGAGCTTGGATTCCAGGTTAAAGCTTACCAGGACGTGTACTCCAGCGACTCCACTCCTTTTGCTGATCGTGGTGTTCCTGCTGTGTCCTTTGCAAGACTTGCGGGAGGCAACCTTGCGCCCATCCACAACAGTTACGACACCAAGGCCGTTATGAAGGTTGAACATATGCAGAAGGATATTGATTTCATCACCGCCTTTGCATCTCGTATGGCAAACGCCGCAATTTGCCCCGTTGCCCGTGAGATTCCCGACAATATTAAAGAAAAGCTCGACGAATATCTCCTCAGAAAACGCAAAAAGATGTAACTCAAAACAATACACCAAGCCCCGGACATAGTTCGGGGGTTATTTTTTTGAGTTAAATTCTCGAGAACACCATTGACAGTCGCTTGACCGCGTGGTATAATATTTGTGGTGGAATCAGTGTGGATTCACTGTCTATGATTTATTATTTCATTTTGGAGGTATCATATGAAAAGAATTGTTGCGTTGCTATTATCCATTGTGACTCTTTGCGCATTTGTGAGCTGTACTGGTAAGGCGAACACAGTTGTTACTGTAGAGTCAATAGTCAATAAGTTTTCTGAAAAGCAATACCATGTACAAAACTACAATGCAGAGGAGATAGCATTTGTTGCAGGAAACTTTTCGGCTGCTAATCTTGAGCTTAACGGAGAGATTTCTACGGTAGTTCATATAATTGACTCTAACCTCAGTACTCCGCAGTTTGAATTTGTCTACGTTTACGAGTTTACTGATAAGACCGATGCAGAGGCTTTTGCGGAAAACAGAATGGCGTATGTTGAGACTCTTGATGGAGGCAATTGCGTATTATTTGGCAGTATAGTTATATTCGGTAACTCTCCGCTGATCGCTGAGATCGGGAAATAATTCTATCACAAAAGCAGATATACGGTTGATAGAAATTATATTTTTGGTTTTACCCACTTACCTACGCCATAGATTAATGGTATAATTTTGTATATTTGCAGTAGGGAGGTGAGTGCAATGAGAAGCAGAAATAAGGCGTATGACGAAGAATACAAGCTGACTGACGACTCGGAGAAAGACTCCAAGAGAGTTCTCACAGGATTTGGCTTGTTCTTTCATGTACTGGCGTTTGTTGGGTTCTTCATGTATATGGTAGCGTATCAGCGCCCTGTGATCGGTCACTCACTTGCCAAGATCGACTATTACATATTTGTGCTTGACACCATTCCCGCGTTTGTCGCGTACCTTATTGAGGCGACTTGGGCGGTAATCAAGGAGCAAAGCACGTTCCGCGTGATTAAGTTCGTCCTTGTCACAATGGCAGCCACTATGTTTTCATGGGGACTCTTCCAGGAAATGTATATAGTAGCACTGAGATGGAACGTGGTGTCAATAGCAGTGTTCGTGCTGGAGTGTATATCCCTCTACCGATACAAGACCTACAGAGAAATTGAATAACAAAAAATCCTCGTTAATTCGAGGATTTTTGTTATGTTACCGGTTGAGCCACCAGATGCCGAAGTTCAGGTATCCGGCGAATGCCACCCACAAGGCGTAGGGAATCTGCAGATACGCGGCAGTTTTGTTGATCTTTGCGTAGTCTGCAATGGTCTTGATGATCAGCGCGAGAAGAACGAGCAGCCAAATAAACGCAGGAAGAAAAGCCCTGAGATTAAAGAAAATTATGCTCCAGGCGAAGTTGAACACAAGGCTTGCTGAGTAGATGCTTATTGCGGATTCCTTGTCATCGCGGGATGCTGTGGGATCTGTCGCGATCATTGCAGCGCTCACGCCCATCAGCACATAAAGAACGGTCCACACAATAGGGAACAATATGGACGGCGGAGACAGAGGCGGTGTGTCAATTTCGCTGTAGATGTCCATATTTCCACGGGTCAGAAACGCGGACAACCCTCCTATGGCTAATGCGATAAGTATAGAAATAATATAGGGCTTGATTTTCGGTTTCATGGTAACTCCTCCTTTTTACTACACATATATGCATTCCCCGCGGGAAATATGCTTCTGTTGACAGGGCGGCTTCGTTGGTGTATAATTTAATCAGTATTAATTAACGGAGCGGCTTATGAAAATAACTGTAGCTATAGATTCATTCAAGGGAAGCCTGTCAACCTTTCAGGCAGGAGAGGCGGCAAAGCGCGGAATATGTAAGGTATTCCCCGAGACCGAGGTGGTAGTATGCCCCCTTGCAGACGGCGGTGAGGGAACAGTATCCGCTATTGTCAGCGGCGCAGGCGGTGAAATGCAGCAAATAACTGTCACAGGTCCTCTTGGGGACAAGGTGGTGGCAGAATACGGCATCGTTAAAGAAACTGGCACTGCAATAATCGAGATGGCGGCGGCAGCGGGTATCACCCTTGTTGCACCGGCTGAGAGAAATCCCTTGCACACCACAACCTACGGTGTTGGCGAGATGATCGCAGATGCTATATCAAAGGGATGCCGCAAGTTTATCGTGGGAATCGGCGGAAGCGCAACCAATGACGGCGGAATCGGTATGCTGTCGGCTCTCGGATTTGCGTTTCTGGATAAAGACGGAAAGCCTGTACCCCAAAGAGGCGCAGGTCTTGGCCGGATCGAGACGATTGAGACCGGTGGGGCTATGGCTGAGCTTGCGGAATGCCGGTTCCACGTGGCGTGTGACGTGAAAAATCCCCTGTGCGGTCCTCTTGGATGCAGCGCGATATACGGCCCGCAGAAAGGTGCTACACCGGAGATGGTAGAGATCATGGACGGTTGGCTCGAAAAATACGCGGAGCTCTCAAAGACTGTGTGCCCGGATTCTGATGCAAATTACCCCGGAGCCGGTGCGGCAGGTGGCCTTGGATTTGCGTTCCTTTCTTATCTTGGCGGCACACTTGAATCGGGAATCGAGCTCGTAATGGATGCTGTGGGACTTGAGAAGCACATCAAAGAGTCCGATGTTGTTGTAACGGGTGAAGGCCGCCTTGACGGTCAGTCCGCTATGGGAAAGGCACCGGTGGGTGTGGCTCGACTGGCGAAAAAATACTCAAAGCCTGTCGTGGCCTTTGCGGGATGTGTGACAGACGACGCGGCAGAATGCAACGTGCAGGGAATCGACGCGTTCTTCCCCATACTCAGAGCCCCCTGTACTCTCGAGGAGGCAATGGACGTTGATAAGGCCTTCGCCAACCTGACGGCTACAGCCACACAGGCGTTCAACCTTGCCAAAACCTTTTGGAATTTGAAATAAATAAAGAAAACGCTCATTTCTTGGGCGTTTTTTGTTTTATTCGAATAAAATTTATCGTTTTTCGATAAAAAACTATTGACAAACGATAGGCTGTGTGGTAATATGTTGTTGTAATACCAAATAAAGTCAAAATGCATTAGAGGGAGACAAAAGATGTTTTCGGTTAAAACAAAGAAGATAATAGCTGTTGTTTGTCTTTTTGTGTTTGTACTGTCATTTGTCGCATGTACAGTGGTGGAGGATAAAGTAGTAGCTTCCTTGGGGAAATATGAAAAACGTGAATTCTACACCTCGGGAGGATTTCAGGATTTTACTGATTATGCAAAATATTATTACACCTCTGCAAATATCGCAGAGAATAAATATTTGAAGAGAATTCGAGAAACTGACCTAGAAACAATCAACATTCATTTGGATGATTTTGAGGGATGGATCGAAGTAATTAAGAAGAATGATGCTTTGAGAGAAGTCGTTGTAAACTATGATTTTGACAGAACAATCATTGACACAGAAGATTATTACTATATTGATTCGTTAGGATATACTGAAAATGACGGGCATATTTCGTTTGTAAGATACAATATTTATTTGTTTGATACTCAGACTCAGGTTTTATATTATTTCCATAACAATATATAATGTCATAATACCAATGAAAGGAAAATAAGGACAGGCCTATGAAAAGAATACTTGTTATTGCTTTATGTTTAATTCTTTATCTTGTTTCTTGTTCTGGCGGTGTGCGTGATAAATACGAAGAGGAGTTTTTGAAGAATAAAGATAGTTACGCAGAAATATCAGAAATATTGATTCGCCACCATAAAGAGAACGATCTGACTGGAGAGGTGAGCGTCTGGTGCTCGGAAGACGGTGGGAAAGTGTTTTACGATAATGAAAAACGTATTGACAATCCTGTGGACCAAAAGGAGCTTAACGTTATTTGCGAATTTTTGTCCGGTTCAAGATATGAATACGTATCAATAAATAAAGACTTTGTGGAGTTTGGCAATTCTACCGGATCTGTTTTTGTGTATTTAAGTTTAACAAACAAAAGACCGGAAAAAGTATCTGATCATCATACAATGTACAACTTCAGCGGCGGTTGGTACTGCTCCGTATCTATGGCAAGATAAAAAATAGATTATTGTTGGAGGGAAGGCCCAAATGATCGAAAAAAATAAAAACACAAAAAACACGCCTACCGCCCTTGCGGTGACGTATATGGCGTTGACGGTAATCGGAATACTGTACTTCTTTTCCGCGCCATACACAGAAATATTCCTGCATTATGTTTTAGGTGCTAACTCCATAATTTTATCTTTTATGGTTGTTGGAGCTACTGCATTTGGTGACGGAGTGGCTGATTTATTTACAATGGTGTCCGCGCTGTGGATGCCGATATTTCTTGTAATACTGGTGGTAGTATTTCTGATTGCACTGATAAAGAAAAACTACAGGCCCTTTTCAGTTGCCTGCGTGCTTAACTCAATTGGGACCTTTGCGATTCTTCTGTATATTGTGATAACGGCAGGGGATTGGGACTTTGTGTGGGACTATCTTGGCATATTTGCCGGTGCTGTAATAAGCCTTGGCTTTGCCTTTGCAATAGACCGGCTGTCGAAGGGTAACGGAATTGTTCCAAAACCCAGCCATAAGGTTTCCGTAACTATTTCCATGATAATTACATGTGCTCTCTTTTTTGTATTTGCAGGACTGGCAATATTCCTGCCCACTCTCCTTGAGAAGTACATAACCTTCTTCGGAAAACCGCAGATCTACTTCCCCCCGACCTTAACATTGTTCTACGTAGGTCTCATTCCCGCCTTTGTAGCAGACGTGTCTCTGTATCTTCTTTTGCGCAACGTAAACAAAGAGGATATTTTTGAAAATTCAAACATTAATTATTTGCGCATTCTCTCCTGGTGCTGCTTTGCTGAGTGTGTTGTGTTTCTTCTTCTTGGCATGTACTACCACACCGCGCTGCTCATTTCCTTTGCGGCGCTGTTTATGGGAATCATTCTCCGCGTTGTGAAAAACGTAATTGCGGCGGCGGTGGAGATCAAGTCGGAAAACGACTACACCATATAAGGGGGTAGCAAAATGCCGATTATTGTTAATCTTGATGTTATGATGGCAAAGCGGAAGATGTCCTTAAACGAGCTTTCCGACCGCGTGGGCATAACCATTGCCAATCTTTCAATACTGAAAACAGGAAAAGCCAAAGCCATTCGTTTTTCCACTCTTGAGGAGATCTGTAAGGTGCTGGACTGCCAGCCTGCGGATATTCTTGAGTACGTGGCAGACGAAGAGGGAAAGGAGTAAATTATGGATTTTGAGTCAGAACTTGAGAAATACACTTTAGGTGAAACGGAAAACGGCTCCGAAAAAGAGGCTAAGCCCGAATACACAGGTGCTGATGCGGTTTTTGCCCTGCTGGCCTTTGTGCTTGGTTACTTGTTCATCTGCTGGGTGGTTTGTGTTCCTGAAGGAATGGGGCTGGGGGCTGTCGTACTTGCCATAGCCTTTTCGGTAATCAGCGGGCTCTATCTACGGCTGAAGGGAATAAAGCTGAGGGGCTGTGATATAGCGCTTCTTGTTGGTATTGATATTTTATCCCTTTCGTTTTTTGTAACGGCAAACGGATTTATAAAATTCCTCGTAACTGTGTTTATGATCTTTGCTTTTGCATATTGGATATACTGCGCCGGCGGAAATCGCGAGGAAGAAAAAATGGGGAATATGCTCCCCTTTGATCTTTTGAAAAGCGTGCTTGTCCTTCCGCTTGTATCATTTGGAAAGCTGTTTGGCGCCCTTAAAAACGGCATAAAAAGCTCGTCTGTTGGCAAAAAGATAGGAATGATACTGCTTGGCATAATCATAGCTGTGATCCCAACAACAATAATTACAGCCCTCCTGCTTAATGCAGACGATGCCTTTGGGAACCTTACCGACAGCTTATTCAGCGGTTTGTTTGACGACTTGCCGAAGAACATCTGGTACTTCATCCTCGGCATACCCGCGGCAATGTATATGTTCGGTATGATGTATTCAAACGCCGAGCATCGCGGAAGTGAGTACATGAGTCGCGAGAAAAATGAAAAGGCACTCACCCGCGCCCGTATTGCTCCGGTTATCATTACCTGCGCGGCCATAACTCCCATAATTATCGTATACGTATTGTTCTTCTTCTCCCAGACCGGATATTTTCTTTCGGCATTTTCCGGAATTCGCCCGGAGGGTATTACCTATGCGGAATATGCCCGCCGCGGATTCTTTGAGCTTTGCACGGTATCTGTGATAAACCTTGGGGTAATCGTTGCGGCCTGCCTGTTTACGAAACGTGAGGAGGGAAAGCGGTCTCGGACAGTGCGGGGGTATGTGATCACTCTGGCGGTGTTTACTTTGATCCTTATTGCTATTGCGGTGTCAAAAATGGTGATGTATATTGATGCCTACGGCCTTACAAGGCTTCGCATCTATACAACCTGGTTTATGGTCGCACTTGCTGTACTGTTTGTGTTCATTATCGTGAGACAGGCGGCGGAAAAATTCAACTTGTTCCGCAATTTCGCGGTGGTTGGGCTGGCGATGTTTGCTCTCCTTGTATTCGCTGATGTGGACGCCATCGTTGCCGGATACAACGTGCACTGCTACCGTAGCGGTGAGCTTGACACGGTGGATATTGATATGATGTATGACCTATCCGACTCTGCGGTGAAATACGTTGTACCTCTTATGGAGGACGAAAACCCGAAAATTGCCGCGGAAGCGAAGGACTACGTTGAATACAAGAAAAACGAGTTTTTGGACAGAGAAAACCGGTTTGCAAACTTCAATCTGGTGACATACAATGCCGCACGCGCGGTGGGAGTGGGTAATTCTGATGATCGGTTAGAATGAAAATGGGCGAGAAAGGAAACTGAAATATGGGAAAAGCAGCAAATAGCAGTAGGGTTGAACGCTGGGCTGGGATAATATTTTCTTGTGTTCTACCTGTGTTTGTAATTATATCTGGCATTATTACGCTTGTCGGTGGCACGGTGTTCAATTTTACTGCGGCACTCATGATCATCATTTTGCCCCTTGTTGCAATTTCCGCTAACATTGTTCTCATTCATTTAGTAGATATAAAATGGGTGACAATCTTTTTGTGTATAGTTATTCTGGTAGTCTTAATATTTTTTGAATTAGTCATACTGATTTTTGGGTGTCATATTCACAGGTTCTCGTACTATCAGGAAGAAGCCACCAAAGAATATTCCGAATTCCAAGGTAAATCTCCTGTTTTTTCAGAGATTCCAATGCCGGAAGCTGACGATGTATTTGAATATCATGAATTCACAAATAGAATGGCAATATTTATATCAAAATCGCACTATGCTGTTTACAAATACAATGCAGACGATTACCTGGAATACAAAGACAAATTAGACGAGGAATATGTATTTGAAAATGGGATGCTGTATGCTTCTGACCACAGCTGTGAATCAAAAATTACTATTGACGGATATGATTTCCGTATGCTGTCTTTTCAAACAAAACAGTATTCATCGCTAAGGTTCCCTAAATACATGGTGCTGATCGCAACAAACGATCAAACGAAAGAAATTGTTTATCTGTACTTTAAAGATCTTGATCTGGATTATTTTGGTAATCTTGAAGAATTTATACTTGAGGATTGCTGCTTCAAATACATAAGATAAAAAACAAGCTTGCATAGTTCTTGTTAAAAGCTGCTATAAGATGATGGAGCTTTGCTGTATTGAAACAAAAAACTCTGAACGGTGATGGTTCGGGATTCTGGGACAGTTTTTTCAATAAAATAACAGCCTTGCAAAAGATTACAGCCAGAGGCTCCTTTGTGCAAAGGGAGCTGTCAACGAAGTTGACTGAGGGATTGTTTTATGGTGAAATATTACTATAACAATCCCTCCGTCACGGCGCTACCGTGCCACCTCCCTTTACACAAGGGAGGCTTTTTGTTTACCGGCAGTGCGCATTACTCACCGTCAAAATGGTGTCACAATAGAAAAGAGCCGATACAGAAACAAGTCCATATCGGCTTTTTGCTTTTATTTAATACCAGAGGCTACTAGTCTTTTTCTGTGTGTGAAGAAATTTCTTCAATAGCACCGACGACCATATCTCCACCGTAAAACTTTATTCGAATATATCCACCGTCCTCTGTTGGGAAATCACAATATCCGCCGTAAGAGGTCATCCAAAGCGGTTCTGCAAAAGCAATACCGAGTAAGTCGTGAATTGTTGATTTGTCTATAACAATAGAATCAAAATCCTCTATTTGATAATAAACCTTTGTTGATTCAATATTAAAATCATTATAGCTTGATGTTGAATTACAACCGGATACCAAAAACACAAGTATAAGGCAGAAGACTATAAGTATTGCTCTGACATTAAATTCGTTCAATTTCGGTCTCCTATTCTGGTACTGTAAGGTGTATTGCTGGATGCTTCAGCTTTTTACCCGTGGAATTTCTTTCCCAATAGCTCTGCGGCGCCCTTTGACATAAAGCCTCTGTCTTCGATCTCCAGCTTAATGTTCTCGTAGTCCCCTGTGATGGTCCAGGTCATGGGATGAGGGCAGTTGCGGAATCTGACTGAGAGCGATAGCTTTCCGTCCTCTGCGGTGTACGATGCTGAAAGCTCTGTGCGGGCAGGTCCGTGGGTAGGCTGGAAGTCGGGCATATTGGGCTTGATCTTGTTTATAAATACAACACTGTCTGCCCAGTGACCGTTTCCTGCGCGTACCACCTCGGTGTTTTCGCTGTTTGAAAGATTTACGCACATTTCGTTTTTATCAGAGTCATACGTGAGGTACATTCCGGTAAGATCCATTGGATTGTCGGAAAGGGTGTAGAACTCTTCCTCCAGACCGCTTGTTTTCTGCTCGGATTCGAGAGGGGCGTAATTTGGCAGGCAGAGGGGCTCGTCGCTTCCCTTATAAAGATCCTCTACCAGATCGTAAACAGACTCAACCTCACCCCACATATCCCCAAGTAGTCCTTGAATGGCAACCACCATATCCCGCTCCGGGAACACAACCATAAGCTGACCGAAGGCACCGTCGCCGCGGTATCCTTCTCTTGCATTCCGCCAGATCTGGAATCCGTATCCCGCGCACCAGTCCGGGCTGCCGTTGCCGGTGTTGTCAGAGATCTTCGAGGTCGCTTCTCGGACCCACTCTTCGCTGAGGAATCGCTTGCCGTTCCAGACTCCGCCGTTCAAGTAAAGCTGACCAAGTCTGGCAATATCGTCGCAGCTTACGTGGATGCCGCAGCCCCCCTGATTCTGTCCACCGGCTACGGTGAGCCAGCTCACGCCTGTGATGCCCATCGGGATAAGCACCTTTGCGGTAAGGTAATCAAGGGCGGGCATACCTGTGATCTTCTCAACCAAGCAGGCGAGAATACAGGACGCACCTGTGTTGTATGTGAAATGGGTGCCCGGCTCAAACTCCACCTCCAGTGCCAGAAACGCGCGAACAGGATCATCTGCAAACGCGATTCGTGTCATAGTGCAGGCCTCGTGTCCGGTGTTCATTGAAAGAACGTGGCGTAGGCGCATTTTTGCGAGATTTTCTGAAATAACCTCTGGGCACTTGTCGGGAAACAGATCAACGATCCGCGCGTCAAGTGAGAGCTTTCCTTCAGTTACCAGCACGCCAATAGCGGTAGCAATAAAGGTTTTCGATAGGGAATAGGACTCTCTCTTATCGTCTGCCTTATAGGGGGGAATCGCAATACGGAGAACTGTCTCTCCGTGATGAAGCAGGTGAATGGAGTGAACCTCGCCGCTTTTTGCATTTCTTTTGTAGAAGGCGTTGAGAGCTGCGTTTGATACTCGCGGATCTTTGTAAAAGTCGTTCATATTATGCTCCTTTCAGAGTCAATTCTCTTTGAACTTGGGATAAAGTTCGGGGATTTCGTTTATTATATAGCTTGACCATTCGGACACGACCTCTGTGATAGGCTTTCCGAGGACTGCCTCTGCGGTATTGGGGTCAAGCATCACTTTATAAAATTTCTCTTCGCCCCAGTTGCGAACTATGTAGGACGCAAGGGAGAGGATAGAGCTTGTCTGACCGTAGGGGTCTTGTTCCTCGGGCAAGTAGTCCGGGTACCAGGTGTATTTGATAACGTCTGTGGCGGAAATGAATTCCTCTACAGACTCTAACGGTGTGCCCATATAGTAGATAAAGAATTCTTCAGTGCCCTTATCCGTTGTGAATTTGAAATCCTGATAGGTGTACTCCCGGGCGTAGTAATATGCTAGGGCGCCCTCAGACCAGAGCGCGTCGGCACAGTAAGTGGAGATATAGTTGTCAATATGAAGCGCGTAATTATAGAGGAACCAATCAATAGCACTGGTCTCCATGTAAACATAGTAGGGATTATAATTATTACTCACGTCCTCAACGTAGCCGTCGCTGTATTCATAGTATACCTCGCCCTTCAGCCATACGGTGAGAGGGAAAGGTGGCTCAAAACCAAAGAACTTGTTAGCTTCTGCGGCTTCTGCATCCTTTTCTTCAATAAGGCGGATCATTGAGGTAATGTTCGAGAGCCAGTTTTCCTTGATATATCCTTTTTTGAAATAATCGTCGGCTGTATAGGTTGAGCTTACGAAAAATTCCAGGTTGCTTGTCTTGATCTTCACAGGGCAGGTGCGGCCGTTGTATGCAAATCGGAGATGGGTGGGGGTGTATGCAATATTGTGACTTGCCGCATAGGTGGATATGAGGTTTTTATACTCCCCGTCACCGCTGTATGGAGACGCCATTTTGCCGAGCAACTCCAGGGAAACAGCCTTTGCTGTGGCAATTTCCTCGGCAGTTGAATAATTTGAATGGAAGGCGGGAGATTCCAGGGAAATGAGCATAGGATTTTCAGCGAAAACCGAAAGATCAATGCTGCCGGCTGTGTCTCTTTCCCAACCAAGACCGGAGGCAATCTTATCAGAGAGGGCGTATAGATAACCGTAGTTGGTGTAGTCTCCGTAAACGGCACCAAGGGTAGCGAAAATCTGCTTCCAAGTGCCTGCTTCATCCTTTCCGAAGAATATTAGACCGGAATCCGAGTGGCTTCGCGCGTCGCTGTCCACAGTTAAGTTGATGGTAAGTCCGGTTAATTTGTTGCCTGTTGCTTCCTCAATATGGGAAATGAGGTCTTTCTGCTTACCTATAATATCAGATCTGTCATCTCCCGAGATAGAAGAATCAAATCTGTAAATATTTCCGCCGTTTACGTTTTCCTTAATTCCGTCACTCCACATCTTCTGAGTGGTGGTGGGGAAATACAGCAGGTAGGGGTCAACAACTGCAGGGTACATTTTTGGACAATCGTTAATAATATACTGCTCCCACTCAAGAAGAACCTTGTAGGTTTGGGTTCCCAGATATTCCATATTGCGAGTGGGATGAAGCATAAGCTGAATGAAGGATTTTTCGCCGTACTTCTCGACAAGGTAATCAGCAAACGCGACCGCTTCCCAGTAGGGTTCAAGGTTGGTGACCCACTTTTTTGGCTCGGTCTCCCCTGAATTCCAATAAATTATGACTTCGTAATACTTTATCATTCCTTCGGGGGTGTCAATGGATGTGCCGGTGTAGTATTCTGCCCATGCCCTATCGTCAGGGGTCATGGCATCGCTGTAAATTTTGGATGTTTCCTCGTGAGCCAGATACAAGTACAGCATATTGTAATACCAGCCGTTGTAGGTTTCCTCGTCTGCAACAGAATCAATTGAATATCTGGCGTATATTTCGGCAACGTTGTTGATGCTGTGTGTGAGCATGCAATAGGGGATAGTATCGTGGGACGCGTAGTTGAACTCTGCAAATTCCTCGAGGGTGTATTGCTGGCCGCCGTGCGTCAGACGGATGGTTGCCCATTCCGGAGGTTCACCGCCGAGCTTGCTCTTTATATCACCGAGCCTTTCTACAAGGTGCGAGAGCTTACTATACATTGTGGTAAGGTCGGATTCCCAAGGATCGTACTGGTAACCGGAGCCTGAATAACAAAAGTCAAACTCAAAGGTGTAGTCCATCAATATATCCAGATAATCTGTCTCAATACCCATAATGCAGTACTCACTGCCGGAGGTGAAGCGGAAACTGATCTCGGGGTATTCGATCATATTTGCAGTCGCATATTCCTTGGCTTTTGCGATAAATCCGTCCTCACCGGAATAAGGCTTTTCCATTTTGGAGAACAGGTCAAGAGACATGGCTGCCGCTGCGTTTATCCGGTCATCTGTAGAGTATCTGGAAATAAAGCAGGGGTAGGTAAGGGTCAGCATTTCTGGCATTTCATAGAAGATACCGGGCATGTAGCTTTCGGGCTTTACGTCAGTTTCCCACCCGAGCTCAGCCGCCAAGGAATTTGCCATGGCGTACATATATCCGTATGTGGTGCTGTCGCCGTATAAAGTCTGGACTGTGGCAAGGACATGCTTCCAAGTGCCGATGTCCTCAACTCCGTAGTATGCTGTAGATGCATCGGAATCGCTGCGGCTCATATATTCGTGCAGTATTCTGAATGTGTAGCCCTCGGTTACGCTGACTCGCTTGTTATCAAGCTCCCAAAGCAACAGCTCGTGCTTCTCGAAAAAGTGCTCTCGCTCCTCAGGTGTCACTTCCGGGGCAAACTGGTAGGAATTTCCGGCGGCGATAACGGAGTCGAAATGTGTCGGCTTTTTCGATTCATAGCAGGGCTCGTAATCCCAGACGGCCACGGACTTGTATTTTAATTCCGCAGGGTCAATAAATGAAACCTCTGTGTTGTCGGGTGCTTTTTGCGGGTTGTCCACATCTGTGTCTTTACAACCTGTGAGCAAAGCCGCACCAACCAAGAGGATTGACAGGATTTTTGTGATTTGGTACTTATTCATAAGCCACCTCCGAGACCGTTTTTTTCATTATATCATACCATAGCCTTTTTTGTAAAGAATTTGAGGTATACAATTTGGCTAATTTTGAAGAAACTTCGTCTACCCCCTTGACAAATGCAGTCTATTGCTGTAGACTATAGTTGGAGTCTATGACCATAGACTGATCGTGCGAAAAAGGAGAAAAAATATATGGAAAACTTAAAGCTTTGTGACAGTGATCTGAGATTTATGACGATAATTTGGGATAACGAGCCCGTTACCTCCCCCAGACTTGTTGAGCTTTGTTTTGAAAAGTTTGGCTGGAAGAAATCCACCACTTATACAATGATAAAAAAGCTGTCGGAGAAGGGCTTTGCAAAAAACGAGAACGCTGTAGTAACTTCACTTATTCCCAAAGCTGAAGTGCAGTCATACGAAAGCGAAAGAATCGTGGAACAGGCGTTTGAAGGCTCTCTGCCTAAATTCCTTGTGGCATTTTTTGACGGAAAGACTATCTCTGAAAAGGAAGCGGCAGAGCTGAAGCGACTCATTGATGAACACAAGGAGGGCTAAATGGTAAACGTATTTCTTACCGTACTTGATATGAGCATCAAATCCTGCTGGGTCATCCTTGCGGTACTGGCTATACGTTTGCTGCTCAAAAAAGCTCCCAAGAAGTATTCCTACCTTCTTTGGGGCGTTGTAGGATTCAGACTGTGCTGTCCTGTGTCATTTAAGTCGTTTTTCAGTCTGTTCAGTTTGGGTTCCGTTGTTGATACGCCTGACCCAATTATTGATACACCGGTGATGCCTGACGAGTGGGTGAACTATGTTCCGCAAACTCCGGTAGGTGACGGGGAAATGCAAATCCCACAGGACTGGCAGACGCCCCCTGACGTGCAGATACCCACATATCAGTCCGGCGCGACCGTGGAAAACGTGATGCCGCAGGTGGATCCTGTAAGTAGCATCAGCCCCATGGAGCTTTTTTCCCGCGTTGCGACTGTTTTGTGGATCCTTGGAATCGCGGCGCTGGTTATTTATGCCATCGTATCATACGTGAAGCTGAGAAGAAATCTGTGGGGGGCTATCAGAATCCGCGATAACGTGTGGCAGTCGGACTATGTTCGCTCCCCGTTTATTCTGGGATTTATTCGCCCGAAGATATACGTGCCCTTTGGTATTGCGGAGGCGCCTTTGAGCTATGCTCTTGCGCATGAGCGTTATCATATCAAGCGACTTGACCACCTTGTGAAACCGATTTCATTCTTGATCTTGGCAGTCCATTGGTTTAACCCTCTTGTGTGGGTGGCATTTATCCTTATGGGCAAGGATATGGAAATGAGCTGTGACGAAAAAGTGCTTTCCCGTAATGAGAACATTAAAAAAGAGTACAGCCTCTCCCTCCTGTCCTTTGCTGCAAACAGAAGATTCCCCGCTCCCAGCCCCATTGCCTTTGGCGAGACAGGAGTGAAAAGCCGTATCAAAAACGTGCTGAAATGGAAGAAGCCAAAGCTGTGGATGACTGTGATCGCTCTGCTTCTTTGCGTGGTAGTTATCGTTGCCTGCGCGGCTGATCCCAAGGAAAAGGCTGACGGAACGGGTGAGCAGCAGGATGAGCCGAGTATTACCGATCCCGATGAGACCTTGCCGGGCATTATCACGCCTGATGAAACACACCCCGACGTGACTGGACCCGACGAGACCGCACCCGGAGAAGAGCTTGTTAAGCCTACTGAATGGAACACGGTAGAGCACGCGAAAGATTACTATCGTTCCGAGTGTCTCTATATGAATCCCTTTGGCGCATACAGTGAGGGCCGCGGTGAAAGCCAGTTCACTTTCTGCATTGTGAAAGAAGACGAGGCGTTAAAGCTGGAAGGAAGCTGGAAAAATAACAGCAATTATGAGGGCGGTGACGTGTTCGCTGTTCTTACCCATAACGGAAGATTTGCGCGTTGGTGGAGCATTTATTCCGAAGACAACTGGCAGCCTTTCCCGTATACCATCGATGAATGGAAGAGCCAGTTTATCCTCGGCGTGCCCGATATTCTTCCGAGTGATCTTAGTAAGGTTGAGTATTATTACGTTAACGAGGTCTGGTATTTCCTTCGTGTTGACGGGGAGATCTGGGCTGTAGAGACACATGAGGACACAAATCTCGGCAGATACGTCTGGACTGTTTACACCCTCAGCGAAGACGAAAACGACGCTATGATAGGCACCTCTGACAATGAGATACACCTGATCCACGATCCTGCGGAGCCGATCTTCATCATTGACGGAGTAAAGGCCACCGACGGTATTTACGGCCTGCGAAGCGTTGTCTGTTTCACTTACAACGGATTCCCTTACGTTGCCTGCGTTGGCGAGGGCGTGTATACGTACAGAAGTGACGGCAGAAACTTGAACTACGGCGACAACGTGATCCTGCATACCGAATGCCTCAGAAACTGGCACAGATGGGGACTTGATTTTTACAGTGATATTGACCTCCGGTTCGAGGGAGATGGATATTTCTCCTTGAACCTTGCTCCTGTGGCTACGGGAAGGTCAATTCGATATCTCGCCCACTATACCAACAGTCTCAATATCTCTTGCTCTCCCAACAAGAATCCGGAGGATTCCTATTACGCAGAGATCAGCAGAATTGCATCCTGCATCAATATATTGGCAGCTCGCTGGGAGGTTTACGGAAGCGAGAACCTTGCAGAGCACGAGCTTTATCTGGAACTGCTCGAAAACAAGGAAGCTACCCTTGAATACATCTTTATGGAATTCCTTGCGGGCGTGCCCTATTATAACGAGTGTGGAGTGATGAAAGACATTATGTACCTGTTGCTCCCCGACGAGGTTGTCAACTTTAGCTTTCCCGCGGTAAACGGTCAGGACTACTTCAACAAGTGGCGCGAATATGCACAAGAGAAACGCGCGCAGCGAGGCGGCGCGGAGTGGCTTAAAGAATATATGCCCGGAGCTTCGAAAATGCTTGAGATGGCAGATAAGATGGGTGTCGAGGGCTGGTCATACGGTGCTTACATCGAACGGCTTGTGATCGACAGTATCCCGTTTGCTGACACTACCTATTTCGAGAAAAACAGAGACGACTTCGTAGCTCTGTTAAGCAACAGAAAGTATATTCTTGAGTATATCTTCGGCGAGTTTCTCGCTGGTGGACAGACAGGAGAAAAGGGCAGGGTAATGATGATGGTTATGTGCTATTTTCTGCCGGACGAGACCATCGATTATCAGACCCAAAATGGTCAGTATTACTTTGATCAATGGCGAATAAACGCTGTAGATGCACTCAACATAAACGGCGAGGCGTGGGTCAAAGAACATATGCCCGGCGCGTGGATGATGCTGGAAATGGCAAAGGAAATGGAGTCGGCAGAATAAGGATAGAAGCAAAACACTCCGGTGTACGAAAAAACGCGCATCGGAGCGTTTGCGCGTAAATTTGGTGATACATAATGAAATATAAAAGAGTTATAAAAGGCAGATTTATTGCCCGACCAAACCGGTTTATTGCCCGGGTTGAGATCGAGGGAGCAGCCGAGACTGTCCACGTGAAAAACACGGGGCGGTGCAGGGAGCTGCTCATTCCCGGATGCACTGTGTATCTTTCGGTGGCTGACAACCCGGAGCGAAAGACTAAATTCGACCTTATCGCTGTGGAAAAGGTGACGGACGGCGGAGTTCTTCTGATTAATATGGATTCCCAGATCCCAAACGACGTGGCGGAGGAATGGCTGCGAGGCGGGGAGCTGTTTTCGGTGGGTGCGAATGTTCGCCGTGAAGTGAAATACGGCAACTCCCGCTTTGACTTCTACGTGGAGGACGGTGACCGTCGGGCTTTTCTCGAGGTGAAAGGAGTAACCCTTGAAGAGGACGGAATGGCAATGTTCCCCGACGCGCCCACGGAACGTGGAGTCAAGCATATTGGAGAGCTTGTTTCCGCTGTTCGGGAGGGGTACGAAGCGTATGTGCTGTTTGTGATCCAGATGAAGGGCGTGAGTGAATTCCGACCAAACGACGCCACCCACCCCGAGTTTGGAGAGGCTTTACGAATGGCAAAAGAAGCCGGCGTGCATATTCTTGCGGTAGACTGCAAAATAGAGCCTGACTCGATTGTTGCGGACATGTCGGTCAAGGTAGATCTATAGATGATTTCCTGTATCAATAGTACAGTTTTTTGGTGAAAAATCTCGAATAAAATGTAAAAATTATTACTTGACATAAAAGGTGAGGTGCGATATAATATATCTTACCCTGGAATAGTGTGCGTTTGAAGTGACCTATGCTGCACTTCTTAACCCGAACGCCGCCACAGGAGATTAACGAAAAGGTTGGTGTGCTCTTGAAAATTGATGTAACTGAACTGATGAACCACCGTTCTGACGAGATAAAATTTGATTACACTTTTGACCCTGCGCATACTGACGTGCCTTGTGTAGAGATGCCCTCTGACGTAACTATCGCAGAAGGTGGCATCAGAGTCGTAGGCGAGCTTTACGACACTCTTGGCAGCATGATGTTCAAGGCTCACGTAACTGTGAACTATACGACACCCTGCGCAAGATGTCTGGACGACGCCCACGCGCTCCTCGAATTTGATGTTGAGAGAATGGTAATCACCGACCGCTCGTCTCTTTCAAACGACGATCATCTGACTGATGACGGCGAATGGGACGGCGAGGGTGAGGACGTTATCTGTGTGAATGAAGCACGGATCATACCTGATGCTGACATTATGGAGGAGATCTCTCTTTCATTACCCTCATTCGTTTTGTGCTCTGAAGATTGCCCGGGACTTTGTCCCAAGTGCGGCAAGCACCTTAGAGACGGCGATTGCGGATGTAAAGAAGAAAAATATATCAATCCAAAGCTTGCAATTTTGCAAAAACTACTTGAAAATCAGGAATAAGTGTGTTATAATAGTACGTAATGTGTAAATAAACACCTGATTGATAATACCGAGGGAGGTTTGACAAATGGCTGTACCGAAGAGAAAAACATCGAAGGCTAGACGCGACAAGAGACGTTCCAACGTTTGGAAGCTCGCACTGCCCGGAATGGTTAAGTGCCCACACTGCGGTGAATACAATCTTGCTCACCGTGTTTGCAAGGCTTGCGGTTATTACGACGGCGAGCAGGTAATTAAGACAACTGAAGAAGCGTAAGTTTTTGTCCGTGCTATCGTTTGGTAACACGGGCGCGCTTTTTTTATACGGATTTTTCTGAGATAGGAGGCGGCATAATGAGGTGCATACCCAAGCAGCAAAGAATGGCTCTTGTGAATATTTTTGTTGCTCTGACACTCACGCTTGGAATTGCGTCATTTGCGGCGTCGGTGATCTTTAGTGAAGCCGGGAACCACACGGCGCGGTTTTGGACGCGGCTTTTGGCGGCAATATTCATCGTCTCCTCGATATATGTGTTTGCCAGATATCGGATCATGAAGTTTACCTACGTTATTCGTCCGCGGGAGGAATGGGATAAAACGGGACTTGTGGCAACGTATGCCTCCATAAGTCAGGTGCCATATTATATGCTTGATTTCGCCGCGTATAAAACGGTTGGAATGGGTGAGCCTGTGGCACAGTGCATATTATCCCTGGAGGACTTCAGAGGAATGACACCGATTGCTGATCTCAAGACGTTCAAAGATAAGTTCATCAGTGAAAACGGCGCCGGATTTATGATATACGACTTTACTATGACGCCGTGGAGCAGGGATAGTATACTTTTGGTATTTAAATTCAAGGATAAGTACGAGGAGTTTGTCGGGATTCTCATTGAGCCCGACGAGCAGATGCGTACATTTTTCGAGACAATAGGATAAAAAACGACAGGAGAGTTCTTTTTATAAAAGCCTCTCCTGTTTTTTATTCGGTTATCTCACAGCAACATCCGCACCGTAGATAGCAGTAGCAATTTTGTAAAGGGCGTTTGTTCGGTGACGGTAGATGCTGCTTCGCTCAAGGCCGCATTCCTCGCAGATGTCGTAAAAGGAAAGCTCCTTGTGAAAATACAGCTTGTCTATGACCTCTCGCTCTGTTTTGTCCAGTAGGGAAAGGGCACGCTCAATGCTTGAAATAATGTGAGTTTGGTATTTGACCTGGGAGGCTGCCTTCGCGCGTGCTTCATAAGCGAGATTGTCGCACTCAAGGAGCCCGTTATAATAGTCAACAGATGATTTGTAAAGTTCGTAGTCACACAGCAGTTTTTCAGCCATTTTGGTTCTGTAATTCTTGGTCAATTCAATCATCCTCTCCGGTGTATCGCCTGTTTTTAAGTAATTCGTAATCGTAATAGTCGTTAGGTCGGCAGATTACAAGGGAGCGGTCCACGCACTGGGGGCAAAAGTACGAGCCGCACAGCTTGTATGCCGTGTCGCCGTCGTGAAGCAGCTGATCGCACCGACGACATCTTGCTATAATACCGTCTGTTCTCTCCATCGGTACATCTCCTTTCATACTCAACGGCTGAAAAGAACAAATGTTCGGTGCGGTGGTATTATATCATAACTGGAGTGATTTGTCAAGTCGACCCTGAAAATATTAAAAAGTCGCCGGTGATTTTTTACTGATTCGTATTGTAAGCTCACGAAATCTGTGCTAAAATATATGATAGCAAAGGAAGGTAATTATTATGGGCATGAAAGTTAATTTGCACACTCACACATTCAGATGCAACCACGCATCAGGTGTTGAAAGAGAATATATAGAAAATTCCATTAAGGCAGGGCTTCATACTATAGGTTTCGCTGACCACGCGCCTTACTATTTTCCGGGCGAGTTCTACTCCGGATTCAGAATGAGACCTGAGCTTCAGGAGGACTATGTTAAAACCCTCCTCGCCCTGCGGGATGAGTATAAAGAACAGATCGACATTAAGATCGGTTACGAAACCGAGTATTATCCTGCATTTTTCGCCGAAACCGTGAAGATGCTCACCCGCTACCCTGTGGATTATCTGATCCTCGGCCAGCATTTCATTGACAACGAGGTTACAGGCAAGTATTCTGTTGTCCGCACTGATGACGAGGCGTATTTCAAGCAGTACGTTGACGAGGTGTGCGAGGGAATAGGCACAGGCCTTTTTACATACGTTGCACACCCGGATCTTGTACTTTTCACCGGACCTGACGAAATCTACAGAGAACACTATTCCCGTTTAATTAACTGCGCAAAGAAGAACGACGTTCCCCTTGAGATCAACTTTCTTGGAATTCGTGATCGCAGACAGTACCCCTCAGAAAAATTCTTTGCTCTGTGCGGTGAGCTGGGGGCGGAAGTCTGCACCGGTTGTGATGCTCACTCTGCTAACGTTGCAGTTGATGCTGCATCCTACGAAGTGGCATTGGATATGGTTAACAAATTCGGGCTGAAGTTAAACGAAAATCCAAGACTTCATCCTGTTGTTTGATTTAGGAGCTAATTATGATTGATAATATAGAAAATCCCGGCCCTATCGTAACAGACAGACAGACTGTCAAGCTCAAGCTGACATCCCGTCACATCGTTCACGATATGGAGAGATTTGCCAAATACGGCAATTTTATGACAATGTTTGACCCGCAGCTAAAGGAGCGGAGCGGCAGAATTGACCCCGAGGATTATCCCGACGAAATGAACGACGCCCTTAACGAGATCCTTGATCGGGAAAACGGCGTTATCGGATACCCAACGGAGGAGGAGCTTCTCGAATACTGCTCCGAGGACGGGGAAGAAGATTCTATGTTCCCGGAAATGGAAAGTTTCGAGAATAAGCTTGAGATGTTTTTGCGGCTTCTTGAGGAGGACACGGGCGCAGAGGACGATTCCTTTGTTTTTGAAACTCTCGGCACTATTGAGAGGGTGATTCTTGAGGACGGTCGCCGCGTGGTAGAGGTTTCCTACACCGAGGACGAGTCAATGGATGATACCAATACTGTCATCAGATTTGACCCGACCCGTGAAAGGGCAGTGTCTATTTACCATACAGGCGGAGTGGTCAGCGCTCTGGTTTGCGAGGAGGGGGTTCGGCACATCACTGTTTACCAGACTCCCATCGCCCCCTTTGAGATTGCCCTGTATACGAAAAAATGCCGCGGTGGATTCACATATTCCATGGGAGGTGTGATGGAGCTTGACTACATCGTTGAGCTTCGCGGTGCGGATCTCCAAAGAACTATTTTGAGAATCGAAGTTGAACCTGTAAGCAAATAACCTGCATTTTACCACGAATAAGCAAATATCAAATTATATTTTGACAGGAGAAGCAAAATGAAAAAACTCATTACCCTTATTCTTGTGGCAGTTATGATGATCGGTTTTGCTGTGGCGGCTAACGCAGCATTCGGTATTGTTGTGGAGGCTGAGAAGATCGACAAGGCACCAAACCTTGAAGAGATCGACGAGTCGTGGGGAGAGCCCGTGGCTACAAACATAACATCTGCTACTGAGAACACATACCTGTGGAAGTACTGGAACGAGTGGGCAGACACCGCGCAGTACGAGCACAGCGGAACAGGCCCCAACGGCAGAACAAGCTGTGAGCCTGAAGACCTGCCAATTGATATTTATATCCGTTGGGATAATAAGAATTTGTATTTCGGTATCGTTGCCATGGATAATGCAGTCTCCGGCTCGGAGAACACTCATCGTGGCGACGGAGTGAAGCTGTGGATACAGCCCATAGAGGCAGTTTCTGACCCTACAGAGGGGGTTAACGACAACGGTGACAATAAATCAAGTGCCGAAGTGGGTGACGGTCATCCCTACAGCAACAATCTCTACATATGGACATTGGCATTTGACGACTGGAGTACCGACACCGAGGATGCATCATCAGACCTTGCGGAACCGCCCTTCATCAATGCGGATTTCGATGACAGATGGCATGGTACTATCGCTATTCCATGGATCAATCTCGGTGTGAAAAAAGGTGAAGCAGCCGACGGAATGGAACTGGCCATTGCATTTATGCGAATCAGCTCTACCGGTACTCTTGACGAAGGTTATTCCGGTGGATTGTGCTGGGGTAAGTTCATGAAGGATACGGTCGTTTGGGGCGAGACCACCAATGACACATTGAATACCGTTGTTCTTCGCGACCCTGCAGTTGCAAGAGACACGGAAACAGAAGCACCCGCAACGGAAGCTCCTGCAACAGAAGCACCCGCAACAGAAGCGCCTGTAACAGAAGCACCCGCAACGGAAGCACCTGTAACAGAGGCACCCGCAACAGAAGCACCCGCAACAGAAGCACCTGCAACTGAAGCACCCGCAACGGAGGCACCCGCAACAGAAGCACCTGCGACCGAAGCACCTGCGACCGAAGCTCCTGCAACGGAGGCACCTGCGACCGAAGCTCCTGCAACAGAAGCACCTTCGACCGAAGCTCCTGCAACGGAAGCGCCTGTAACAGAGGCACCCGCAACGGAAGCGCCTGCAACAGAAGCGCCTGCAACGGAAGCGCCTGCAACGGAAGCGCCTGCAACAGAGGCTCCCAAGGTTGAAGAACCTGCAAAAAAGAATAACACAGGTCTCATTATCGCTATCGTTGCTGTAGTAGTTGTCCTTGGTGCCGGGCTTGGTATTGCACTCGGCAAAAAGAAGAAATAATTGATCGCAAAATAAAAAAGACGGAGTTCAGACCGAGCTCCGTTTTTTATTGTTCGCAGAAAACAAAAAACCTACGGCAATTACCGTAGGTATTCTTGTGAGGGTGATTGATGGGGTTCGAACCCACGACCTCCAGGGCCACAACCTGGCGCTCTGACCAGCTGAGCTACAACCACCATATACCGTGCCTTGGGGGATTCGAACCCTCGACCTACTGCTTAGAAGGCAGTTGCTCTATCCTGCTGAGCTAAAGGCACTGGAGCGAGTGATGGGAATCGAACCCACATAACCAGCTTGGAAGGCTGGAATTCTACCACTGAACTACACTCGCATCAAAGCATCATTTCGACGCTTAAATATGATACCACAAGAGCCCGGCTTTGTCAATACATTTTTGAATTTTTTTGAAAAAAAGTACCTCTCAAAAGAAAAAAATACCCTCCCGCGACACAGATTAATATTATATTTACAAATAGTTTATTACAAAATAATACCTTTGAGATAATATATTACCGTGAACAGATATGTTGTTCAGTCTATAACTTGGAGTCGAGTACTATGTTTGGCTACGTCAGACCCTTTGCGCCGGAAATGAAAGTTGGCGAATACGAGAAATACCGCGGCGCGTACTGCGGTCTTTGTCGCGCAATGGGTAAGGTGACCGGACAGCTATCCAGACTGACCTTGTCGTACGATTTTGTGTTTCTTGCGGCGGTGCGAATGGTGCTTCTGGGAATTGAGCCGGAGTTTGAAGCATTCCGATGTGCCACACATCCCACAAAGAAGCGGCTGCTTATGAAAACAAATCCCGCCCTTGAATATACGGCGGCCTTGTCTGCGGTTTTAGCTGAAGCAAAGATCCGGGACGACTTGGCTGACGAGCGTGGACTTGCCCGACTGAAATCCGCTCTTCTGCATCCGACACTTATTGGTATGGCAAAGCGGGGCGGCAGGATCCTTCCCGAAGGAAGCGGCGACGAGGTTCAAGATCTGCTTCGGTGCTTATCTGCTTTAGAGGATAATAAAAGTACTTCCGCTGACGAGACCGCAGAGGCCTTTGGTGGAGTTCTCGCCTACGTTTTCTCGCTTGGACTTGAGGGTGAGTCTAAGGACATAGCCTACTGCATTGGCAAATACACCGGCAGGTTTATTTATATGTGCGACGCGGCAGACGACCTATCTGAGGATGTGAAGCGGGGAAGATACAATCCCCTCGCATACGGCTGGGGTGAGCTTGCAATTACAGACGGAAAAATGTCAGACATGGTTCGCGACAGCGTTATGACCTCCACGCCAATTGACCTGGAGGAGCTGGGTCGGGCGGCTGAAAAGCTTGACCCACACCACGAAATGACACCAATTATTAAAAATATCATATATCTTGGACTTCCCGCGGCGATGAAGCGTATTCTTTACGGGCAAATCGAAGGGGAAAGTCTTACAATGAAGGAATGGAAGATTAACGAATGAAAGATCCATATCAGGTTCTTGGAATACCTCGCAGCGCAACTGACGAAGAGGTGAAAAAAGCGTATCGTAATCTTGCCCGAAAATATCATCCTGATAATTACGCAGGCTCTGCTCAGGCGGCAGCCGGTAGCGAAGAGATAATGAAGGAGATAAACGAGGCTTACGATAACATTCAAAAGGAACGGCAGGGAAAGACAAGCGGTCATCAGTACAACGCCTACACTTCCTCCGGCACAACATCCTTTTACGAGGTGCGCAAGCTTATAAACGAAGGCAGATACTCGGAGGCGGAGCTTATTATTGACTCTACCCCGGCTTCCGACAGAGGCGCGGAATGGAATTATCTAAAGGGCTGCCTCCTTACCCAGCGGGGATATTATTACGACGCAATGCGGTATATTGAGATCGCCTCATACCTTGATCCCAATAACCCCGAATACAAAGAGGCGAAGAACAGAATGCGCGCCCGCTCCTCAAATTACGGCGGAAGCTACAGAACCCAGACGGGCACAGGTGACTGCGATGTTTGCGGTACGTGCTCTACTCTAATTTGCTGTGATACCTGCTGCGAATGTTGCGGAGGAGACTGCATAAGCTGCTGCTGATCATATGAATAATAACAGAAAACTGACGAAAAATATAGCCTTGTGCGGCGTTCTTGCGGCTCTTGCACTGGGAATGATGTTTATTGGGGAATTTACTGCGCTTGAGTTGTCCCTGCTGCTACTTTGCTCCCTTATAACGGTGCTGACTGTTATTGAGACCGGCAATAAAATGGCTTGGATCTATGCGGCTGTGACCTCTGTTCTGGCACTCGTTATTCTGCCGAATAAGCTTTACGCTATGGAGTATATTATGTTCTCCGCTGTATATCCCATACTGAAGGGATATGCCGAACGGCTGCCGAAGTGGCCTGCGTTTATTATAAAAATCGGCGTCCTTGACCTTATGCTTCTCTGCTGCGTGGTTCTCGGGCAGTTCGTGTTTATGGTGGGAGACGAGTTTTTCTCCCTCAGCGTGATCACTATGGCGGTGGGAACTCTGTTCTTTATACTGTACGATTATACCCTCACAAAATGCATTTCTTACTACATCATCAAATTGCGCAAAAGACTTAAGATAAAATAATATTAATTGTGGATAATTAACAAAAATAGCTCCGTTTCGTTGACAACGGGGCTGTTTTTATTGTATAATATATTATGTATAGTTATTTTTACTAATATGGCTATTTATGTCCTCCAAAAATGGACAAACAACGACAATAAATTAATTTTCCGGAGAAAAAAGATGCTCAAAAGTATGACAGCGTTCGGACGCGCACGCAAACTTTCGTCCGATAATTCACTTGACATTACGGCGGAGATCAAAAGCGTAAACTCACGTTACCTTGACTGTACAGTTAAGATCTCCCGTATGTATAGCTTCCTTGAAGAAAAGGTAAAGGCGTACATTGCCGAATCCGGTATCACCCGCGGCAAGGTGGAGATCTATATTGGTGTTGACGTGCTTGAGCAGAAGGGCGTTGAGATACTTCTCGACACCGAAGCCGCAAAGGCGTATATTGCTTGCCTCGAGCAGCTTCGCGACACCTTTGATCTGAAGGACGACATTACAGTAATGAAGGTTGCGTCAAACCGTGATCTCTTTGCAACAAAGAAGCCCGAGGACGATATGGAACGTGACTGGGCAGAGATCAAGGCGGTTCTTTCCGAGGCTGTAGCTGCATACAACGAGATGCGCGCAAATGAGGGTGCTAACCTTTGCGTTGACATACTAAAAAAGGCAGACGTTATCAAGGCCAATGCTGACAAGATCAAGACCCTTTCCGAGGCTGATATCGCCGCATATCCTGCAAAGCTTGAGCAGAGGATCCGTCAGCTTCTCAAGGATTTCGACGTGGAGACCACCGAGCAGCGTATTCTCACAGAGGCTGCAATATTTGCAGACAAGGCTGCCATTGACGAAGAGCTTGTGAGACTTTCTTCACACTTCGGCGTGCTTCGTGAGATCGTTAATTCAAACGAGGCTGCCGGCCGTAAGCTTGACTTCCTCGTGCAGGAGATCAACCGTGAGATCAACACTATAGGCTCAAAGGCAGGCAACACTGAAATTGCTCACCTTGTAGTTGATATGAAAACGGAACTTGAGAAGATCCGCGAGCAGATACAGAATCTTGAATAAGGATCGGGAGAAAAGATGAAGTTTGTAAACGTAGGATTCAATAATATGATAAACGCGGAGCGGGTTATTGCAGTAGTAAACTCCGAATCTGCTCCCGCCAAGAGACTCATTCAGGACGCAAAGGACAGCGGCCGCGCCATTGACTGCACCTGCGGCAGAAAGACCAGATGCGTGGTGATCATGGACTCCGACCACGTTATCCTTTCCGCAATTCAGAATGAGACTGTATCCGCAAGAATGAACGGTGCCGCTGAAGACGGTGCTGACGGGGAGGCTGCAAATGACTGACCGTAACGGAATTGTTTTCGTGGTATCAGGCCCTGCGGGAAGCGGCAAGGGAACCGTTGTTGAAAAGCTCCGCCAGATTTATGATGATGTTGGAGTTTCAGTTTCCGCAACTACTCGCCAGCCCAGACCCGGTGAGGTTCACGGAAAGAGCTATTACTATATATCACGAGAGGAATTTGAATCTCTGATAGCAAACGGACAAGTGCTTGAATATACCCAGTACAACGGGAACTATTACGGCACTCTCAAGTCAGAGGCCGAGAGAATTCTCGAAAGCGGCAAGGATATGATCCTTGAGATCGAGGTTGACGGAGGAAGCCAGGTTAAAAAGCTTCTCGGCGATAACTGCATAAACATTATGCTCATTGCCCCCGATGCTGTGGAGCTTGAAAGACGACTCCGCGGCCGTGGCACCGAAACGGAAGATGCAATCATCGCCCGCCTTAACCGCTCAAAGGAAGAACTTAAGGAACTTGTCAATTACGACTACCTGGTTATTAACGAAACCGGCAAGAGCGATGAATGTGCCGATCGCCTTTTGACGATAATCAAGGCAGAGCATATGAAGGCTCACCGCGCCGACAAATACATTAAAACAAACTATCCCGAATAAATAAGTCAACAATTAAATCTTCATAATCATACAGAAAGAAAGGTAAAAGTTATGATCCACCCTTCTATTAGCGACCTTACAAGCAACAACAATGTTAACCGTTACACTCTCGTAGTAGCTACAGCAAAATGCGCAAGAATCATTACAGAAGAGTATGTAAAGCAGAGAGAATGCGCTGAAAAGATCGCACTCAAGGACGGCGACAAGAAGAGCGCTGTTACAAACCTTATTAACAAGGATTACAGAGACGAAAAGGCAGTTAAGCTTGCTATCAACGGTCTCCACGAAGGTGACTTCAAGGTAATCGAGCTTGACGGTACAGAAAAGTATCTCACATCAAAGGCTCCTGAAGCTAAAGAAGCTGAAGAAACAGAAGCAGCCGAATAAGAATAACGGAATTTTAGAAAATTTCCTGAAAGGAGGGCACATTATGGCGAAAATTGCCGGGGTGTATATTCTCGATATTCCATATCACGCTGACAAAGCGTACAGCTATTATATTCCGTCTACCATTGAAGAAACGGTAGAGGTGGGCTGTGTTGTTGATGTGCCTTTCGGTAAAGGAAACCGCAGAACCACCGGTATCGTTGCCGAGATCTGCGAGGGGGAAACAGACGCAAGAACAAAGCCGATAATTGGAGCAGCCGGAGACAGAGCTATCCTGACTGAGGAGCTGTTGCGCCTTTGCCTTTTTGTAAAGGATTACACCCTTTGCACATTCGGTGAAGCACTGCGGGCAATAATTCCTCCTGCCTCAATGTCACGGGTCATGGCGTCATACAGAGTCGTACCCGAGGAAGAAAGAGAAAACCCGGTCAGCTACCGCGAGGCTATAAAGAAGCTTGGCGAGCGGGGACAGCGGGTTTTCGAGATCTGCAAAATAAAGCAGAAATTCTCCCGCCAGGCTATTCAGTCAGAAGTTGATTTTAACGTAACAAAGATCATCTCCCTTATGCTTGAGCTTGGGCTCATTGAACAGTCGGTGGAGATCAAAAGCTCATCAAAGGGGCTGAAAAACCGTATTCTGCACCTGGATGAGTCTGTTGATCGGGGTACGATTGACGATATTGCTGCAGCTATGAGAAGCGAAAACCAGCGAAAAATATTCAAGTACGTTGCGGATTTTGGCGACACTGTTGACACAGTTGCATTTGAAGCCTTGGATATCCAAACCTCAAGCGGAAGAGTTGCTACGGCGGCACTTCTGAAAAAAGGATTGATCACCATCACCGAAGAGGAACGATTCAGAAATCATTTCACTGTGGAATCCCTGCTCAGAGAGGGCGGATTTGTGGGAATGGCAGAAAAGCCAAACCTGACAGTGGAGCAGAGCGAAGCGCGTGACACTATTGTGAAGCTCTACGAATCGGGAAAGCCCTCCGCTGCACTTCTTCACGGGGTGACGGGATCCGGAAAGACCAACGTTATTATGGCAGCAATCGACAGGGTACTGGCTGATGATCGTGGAGTGATCATGCTGGTGCCGGAAATTGCCCTGACTCCCCAGACTGTCGGAATTTTCGTCCGCCGTTATGGTGACAGAATTGCAGTTATCCATTCAGGCCTCTCCGCCGGTGAGAGATACGACGCATGGAGAAGAATACGAGATGGGCTGGCAACGGTGGTTATCGGAACCCGCTCGGCGGTGTTTGCTCCAATGCGCAATATTGGCTTGATCGTCATTGACGAGGAGCACGAATACACCTACAAGTCTGACACGAATCCCAAATACCTTGCCCACGATATTGCAAGCTATCGGGCAGGGGAACACAAGGCAGTAATGGTATTGTCATCAGCTACTCCATCGGTGACAAGCTATTACAAGGCGAAAGAGGGTAAATACACCCTTATTGAATTGAAAAACCGTTACGGAAACAGACCTCTTCCCCAGGTGCAGATATATGATATGCGCGGAGAAGCGGCGGCGGGCAATCTTTCACCTGTTGGCGATCTTCTTGCAGACAGACTGCACAGGGATCAGAAGCAGGGCAACCAGTCCATACTGTTTTTAAACCGCAGAGGGTACAATAATTACGTATCCTGCCGCACCTGCGGAAAGAGCATCAAGTGCCCCAACTGCTCCGTAACTTTAACATACCATTCAACCTCATCAAATCTTGCGAATAAGACTGACGAGGACTTTGAGCAAAAGCGCAGGCAGAGCGGATACCTTACCTGCCATATGTGCGGATATAAAACACGGGTACCCGAAAAATGTCCCAAATGCGGAAAGGAACATTTCCTGTTTATGGGCTGCGGTACTCAAAAGGCGGAGGACGACATAATCTCCATGTTCCCCGATCTCCGCGTGCTTCGTATGGATCACGACACAACGTCGTCTAAATATTCTCACGAGGATATTCTCGGCTCCTTCAGACGTGGCGAAGCAGACGTTCTTCTCGGCACCCAGATGGTGACAAAAGGACACGATTTTCCCAGAGTTGCAACGGTTGGCGTGCTGAATGCTGACAGTGCCCTGTTTGCTGACGATTACAGAGCGGGAGAGCGAACATTCGCTATGCTGACTCAGGTAATAGGCAGAGCAGGTCGAGGGGACGTGGCGGGAGTTGCTGTGGTGCAGACATACAATCCCGATAACGAAGTGCTGACTATGGCTGCAACCCAGGATTACAAGGCGTTCTACAGCGGCGAGATCAAGCTCCGTAAGGCTTTGACATTTCCACCGTTCTGCGACATCGCGGTAATCACTTTGTCAAGTGCCGACGAGGGATATCTTGGCCTTGTAACCACACGAATGTATGAGCGGATCATCGAGCACACAAGGGTTGAGTTCAAGGATATTCCAATGATCCTCTACGGACCCTTTGAAGCACCGGTGTATCGGGTGCAGAACACCTGCAGAATGAGACTTGTTATGAAATGCAAGCTTAACAAGAGAACGAGGGAATTCATCTCCGAGCTTATGCGTGAGTTTGGCAAGTCATCCCCCGGTGAATACGGTAAAAAGACGGTTCAGACAAAGACCAACAGCCGAATCACCATTTCCGTGGATCTGAATCCCAGCACAGTATAAAATCAATTATTACGACAATAATATTAAATATTGGAACAGAGGTAAAAGCATGGCTATACTGAATATCGTAAAGGAAGGCGACCCTACTCTCCGTAAGGTTTGCCGCCCCGTTACTGAAATAACACCAAGAATAATCCAGCTCCTTGACGACATGCAGGAGACTCTAATCGACTCAAACGGCGCAGGTCTCGCGGCGCCCCAGGTGGGCATTCTCCGCAGAATTGCTGTTGTTGATATGGAAGACGGCATCGTTGAGCTGATCAATCCCGAGATCATTGAAACCGAGGGTGAGCAGGAAGAACTTGAAGGTTGCCTTTCCGTGCCTGATGTGTGGGGTATCACTCACCGTCCCGCAAAGGTAACAGTACGGGCAATGAACCGCAACGGCGAGATCTTTACCGTAACCGGCGAGGATCTTGACGCCCGCTGCTTCTGCCACGAGATCGACCACCTTGACGGACATCTTTTCACTGACAAGGCTGTCCGCATCCTTACACCCGACGAGGTAGCGGAGATTCGTGGAGAGTAAACTGATTTCATCTCCCCGAAAGGACAAGACAATGAAAGTAATGTTTATGGGAACGCCGGATTTTGCTCGCGAGTGCCTCCGTGCGATATATGAAAAGGACGGCGTTGAGATAGTTGCCGTCGTAACCAGAGCTGACAAGCAAAAGGGCAGAGGAATGAAGTTCGTTTTCTCCCCGGTAAAGGAATTCGCTCTGGAAAAGAATATTCCTGTTTATCAGCCTCGCACTCTCCGCGACGGTGAGTTCCAGACCGTGCTTGACGAGCTTGAACCTGAGCTTATCATCGTAGCGGCATACGGCAATATTCTCCCGAAATACGTGCTTGATTATCCAAAGTACGGCTGTATCAACGCACACGGATCACTTCTGCCGAAGTACAGAGGTGCATCCCCCATTCAGCGTGCTATAATCGACGGGGAGACTGTTACAGGAATCACCGCTATGTACATGGAAGAGGGACTTGACACGGGAGACATGATCCTGAAGCTCTGTTGTCCCATTCTGGAAAGTGACGACTTCGGCACACTCCACGACAAGCTTGCCGCTCTTGCAGGTGAGGCAATGTGCCAGGTTATTGATAGGATCGAAGCCGGAACTATTACCCGCGAAAAGCAGGACGATTCTCTCTCAAATTACGCGGCAAAGATCGAAAAAGAGGACACAATCGCTGACTTTACCAAATCCCCCAAAGATATGGTGAACCTGATCCGGGGTATCTCACCGGCGCCCTGCGCTGTAACCAAGACTCCCGACGGAAAGCTTTTAAAGCTGCCGTCTGCCAAGGTCGTTGAAGGTACCTGTGATCTTGAACCCGGTACTGTTGTTGAACTTGACACGGCGGGAGAGGGAAAGATCGTTGTTTCCTGCGGTGGTGGACTGATCGCAATTACATCAGTTACCCCCGAGGGCAAAAAGCGTATGGCTGCGGCTGACTACATCAGAGGCCGCAAGCTGAACGTGGGAGATGTACTTAAATATTGATTCTTCCCAGGAGAATGACGAAAGTTATTTTCATAAAATGAGGTAGAAAAAATGCCATTTATCTACGGTTTTGACTGGACGTACGTTGTGTACGTTCTCCCTGCGCTGATTTTCGCAATGTGGGCGCAGTTTAACGTAAAATCCACTTTTGCCAAATATACAAAGGTTGCATCCGAGCGTGGAATGACCGGATATGATGCGGCGAGACTTATCCTTGACCGAAACGGACTTAACCACGTCCGTATCGAACAGGTCGCCGGGGATATGACCGACCACTATGACCCCAAGGCAAATGTTATCCGCCTGTCGGAGACTGTCCACAGCGTAAGATCCGTTGCGGCAGTTGGCGTTGCGGCACATGAGGCAGGACACGCGGTGCAGTATGCTGTGGGATATGCTCCCATTAAGCTCCGCACAGCGATAATTCCCATTACCAATATCGGCTCAAGCCTGGCCTTTCCTCTGGTGCTTCTTGGAATCGTGCTCTCCGCTCCTTTTCTGGCGGGTATCGGCGTTATCCTTTTCGGCGCAGCGGTGCTGTTCCAGCTTATAACCTTGCCGGTGGAGTTTAACGCAAGCCGACGGGCAATCGTGGCTCTCGAGGAATCGGGAATGGGTGAGGAATCCGTGAAAAGTGCGGGAAAGGTCCTGCGTGCGGCGGCTCTCACTTATGTTGCTGCCCTCGCGACGGCAATAGGCAACTTCCTCAGACTTCTGCTTCTTGCAAACCGTTCAAAGAGAAATTGACGATTATGACTGATAATAACAAAAAGGAAACTGCCCGCACCCTTGCGCTGGGATCTCTTGTGGCTCTCGAGAGGGACGGTCGATACTCGAACTTGGAAATCGATTCCGCCCTCCGAAAGGCTGACTTAAATGAAAGCGACCGAGGCCTTTATACCAGACTGGTGTATGGGGTGACGGAGCGGCGAATTACACTTGATCATATAATATCACAGTATTCTTCAAAGCCTGTTTCGGAGCTTGACTCGGACGTGCTGACAGCTCTGCGGCTTGGTGTGTATCAGCTTTTGTGGATGGACAGGATCCCCGACCACTCTGCTGTTGACGAATCGGTTGGGTTGGTGTCCAGGCAGAAAAGAGGATTTGTAAACGGTGTTCTCCGTTCATTTTTGCGGGGAAACAAGGAATACAAGCTTCCCGATAAAAGTGACTATCCCCTATATCTTTCGGTGAAGTATTCCGTGCCTGCCCCACTCGCCCGTATGTTCATGGAATGTACGGACGACGTTGAAGCCCTCCTTGAGGCGATGAACAGAGAGCCCCATATAGGTCTCAGAGTGAACCGACTGAAGATCTCCCCCGAGGTGGCGGCCCGGATGACAGGCGGACGGATTTCCAAAATTGCCCCCGACGTGGTGATTGTGGATTCACTTGACGAGCGAGCAAAGGACGGCCTCCGCGACGGACTGTGGTTTGTTCAGGATGAGGCATCCCGCATTACTTCAGCATCAGTTGGAGCGACTGCCGGCGAGCTAATTATGGACACCTGCTCCTGTCCCGGCGGAAAGAGCTTTTCCATGGCCATAGATATGGGAAACGAGGGGACTGTACGCTCATACGACCTTCACAAGAACAAGCTGTCTCTTGTAAGAAGCGGAGCTGAAAAGCTGGGCATCACCATAATCACTACCGAGGAACGCGACGCAAGGAAGCCCGACCCAAATTACTTTGGCAAGGCTGATCGGGTGCTATGTGATGCGCCCTGCTCCGGACTTGGTGTTATTGCCAAAAAGCCCGATATCAGATACAAAGATATGGGAGACATAGAGCGGCTTCCCGAAATACAGTACGGTGTGCTGTGCGGAGCTGCTGAATACGTAAAAAACGGTGGGGTGCTGGTCTACTCTACCTGTACAATAAACAAAGCGGAAAACGAGGCTGTGGTAACACGCTTTCTCCTGGAGCATCCCGAATTCTCCCTTGATGAGAACGAGTTTCTCCCGGGAGGCGAGAGAACGTTTATGCCACACATAGACGGCTGCGACGGCTTCTTTGCCGCAAGGATGAAGAAAAATACTTAAACTGTTTTACAGTAGGATGAAGAAATGATCGGAAACGATATTATGTCAATGTACCCGGACGAGCTTTCTGAGTTTGTGGGTACCCTTGGTGAAAAACCGTACCGCGCAGGTCAGCTTTTCTCCTGGATGGCAAAGGGAACTCCTATCGATGAGATGAGCAATCTCTCAAAGGCTTTCAGAGAAAAGCTCAAGGAGTCCGCTGACTACCGCCTTCCAAAGATTGAGGACAAGCTGGTGTCAAAGATCGACGGCACGGTGAAATATCTTATGTCCCTCGAGGACGGGGAGTGCGTTGAGTCGGTGTTTATGCACTACGACCACGGCACATCCCTGTGTGTGTCTTCCCAGGCGGGTTGCGCCATGGGCTGCAAATTCTGCGCCTCTACCCTGCGAGGCAGAGTGCGGAATCTGACCGCTTCCGAGATACTCGGTCAGGCTGCGTGCGCGTCTTACGACACAGGAGAGCGGGTTGACGGTATCGTTATGATGGGTATCGGCGAGCCACTTGACAATTACGACAACGTGATCCGCTTCCTCAGGCTTGTTTCAGACGAGCGGGGAATGGGAATCGGCCTGCGCCATATATCACTGTCCACTTGCGGACTGGTACCGCGTATCTATGATCTCGCTAAAGAGGGGTTGCCTGTGACCTTGTCCGTGTCTCTCCATGCGTCAGACGACGAGACCAGAGATGCGCTGATGCCCATAAACCGTAAGTATAAAATTGCAGAGCTCCTTGAAGCCTGCAGAAACTATTTTGAGGAAACAGGCCGACGGGTGTCCTTTGAGTACACGTTGATATCGGGCAAAAATGACTCTGTAGAGGCTGCTGACCGACTGGCGGCGGTGCTGAAGCGTGGAATGAGGGCTCCTTGCCACGTGAACCTGATCATGCTGAACGAGGTGGCGGAAACAGGACTCAATGCCCCCGACAGACGGCGTGCCCAGGACTTTGCCACAAGGCTTCAGAAAAACGGGGTCAACGCCACCATCAGACGTAGACTTGGGTCTGACATAAACGCATCCTGCGGCCAGCTCAGGCTGAAGAAACTGCAGGAACAAGGTTAATATTTTATAAATAATAGTTAAATGACAGCGAATATTTTGCTTGAATAAGTGAATATTACGCAAAATTATCAAGAAACATAAATCGAGAAGCTATATATCAAGGGAGTGTAATATGTTTTTTTACGGTATAACCGATGTGGGAAAAAGACGTACCGCTAACCAGGACAACTTTATAGTTATGAGATATGCCTCAGATGTTATCCTTGCCGTTGTTTGCGACGGTATGGGTGGAGCTAACGGCGGTAATGTTGCCAGCTCCGTTGCATCGACGGTGTTCAGAGACAAAATGGGAGACGTAGAGCGGGAGCATCCTATGTTCTACGGAATGACGGGAGACGATATTCTTGCCTCTCTGTCTTCTGCTGCAAAAGAGGCAAACAGAGCTGTTCATCAGCTTGCTATGACTGATTCGTCTCTGCAGGGAATGGGAACCACCCTCGTAGGCTGCCTTGTGTCAGGTGAGCACGCTTATGTTGTGAACATCGGGGACAGCAGACTGTATCTCACAAGAGAGAATGAGATCAAGCAGATCTCTCATGACCACAGCTACGTTCAGTACCTGGTTGACATGGGTAAGATGTCTCTTGAAGAAGCGAAAAATTCAAAGAATAAAAATCTAATCACCCGCGCTGTCGGAACGGAAAGAGCTGTAGAGTCAGACCTTTTCACCTGCGATGTTCAGGCGGGGGATATGATTGTCCTTTGCTCTGACGGACTTACCAACCACGTTGATCCCCAAGAGATCGGTGAAACCGTCAGCGGTATCAAGTCGGGCGACGATATTCAAGCGGCCTGCGAGTCCCTCATTGCATCTGCCAATGATAGGGGCGGACTTGACAATATCACGGCAGTAATTCTGTCAATATAAAATACCGCTCAGATAGGACGACATGAATATGGAATTATATGAAAAGTACGTCGGACTGGTGTTCGACAACAGATACAGGATCGAGCGGGTAATCGGCATCGGCGGAATGGCTGTAGTGTTCAAGGCTACAGATATTCTGATGCGCAGAATGGTAGCCGTAAAGATCCTCAAGGACGAAATATCGGGAGATGATCAGTCTGTAAAAAGATTCATCAACGAGTCAAAGGCTGTAGCTATGCTGTCCCACCAGAATATAGTTAACATCTACGACGTTTCCGTAAGAGAAAACATCAAATATATCGTAATGGAATACGTTGAGGGAATCACCCTCAAGAATTACATTCAGCACAGAGAGGTATTGAACCTCCGCGAGATCATCAGCTACACCTCTCAGATACTCCGCGCCCTTGAACACGCTCACAAGAAGGGTATCGTTCACAGAGATATCAAGCCTCATAACATTATGCTTCTGAAAAACGGCGTTATCAAGGTTACGGACTTCGGTATTGCAAAGCTTCCCAACACCGAAACCGTTACTATGACCGAAAAGGCTATAGGTACTGTGTACTATATCAGCCCGGAGCAGGCAAGCGGCAAGGAGATCGATGCAAGAAGTGACTTGTACTCTCTTGGAATTATGATGTACGAAATGGCAACAGGAAGCCTGCCGTTTACCGGGGAATCACCGGTTTCAGTTGCCCTTATGCAGGTTAACGAAAACCCAACTCTTCCCAGAGAGATCAATCCATATATCCCAGCGGGCCTTGAGCAGATCATTATGCACGCTATGGAGAAGGATCCCGAAGCCAGATACCAGAGTGCTGAGGAAATGCTCTCACATCTCCTTATGCTTCGCGAGAACCCGAAGATCATCTTTAAGGAGAGAAGGACTCCTAAAACAAAGAAGAAGCCGGGGGAAAAGAAGCCGAAGGCTCCAAAAACACCTAAACCTAAGGCGAGAAAGCCTCGCCATCGCCCGAGCAAATCAATGTTTCCCATAATTATGGGCGTAACTCTTGCTTTCCTTATTGCCGCCTGTGTTTCTGCGTATTATGTGATCGACAAGCTTCTCTTCAACAGTACTCTCAATAATTACGAGAATATTGAGGTGGAGAATTTCATAAACGCTATGTACACGGACGATTTGGCAGAGTGGTTTGATACGAGTAATTACTACAACGTTCCGGAGCTAAACTACGTTTACAACGATACTGTTCCAAAGGGAGTTATTGTATCCCAGGATCCGGCACCCAAGGAAGTTCGAAAGGTGCTGGCAGGCAAGCAGAAATGCAGTATCAGCTTTGAAATAAGTCTTGGTGTCCGTGAAATGATCCTGGAAGACTACACAGTTCAGGATTACCGAGTGGTTGACCAGGCTATCAGAAAGCTGGGTCTTAAAGTGAAGATAATTCACGTCTCCAGCGACACTCACGAAATCGGGTTTGTAATTAAAACGGAGCCGGCAGCAGGTACCGTGGTTCAGGATAACGATACTATTACGGTTTATGTAAGTAAAGGCACAGATACGGTTAAGACTACCGTGCCGGATTTCACAGGCTTGAACGAAGCGCAGGTGCTTCTGCAGCTTATGGAAGCAAATCTCCACGTGGGAAAGGTCACATACGTCCGCGATGATGGAGTGCCGGGTCTTGTCCTTTCACAGAGCATTGACGCTTGGTATGAGGTTCCTATATACACATCAGTTGATTTCACTATAAGCGGTGGCCCGTCGTATTCCGGTGACGGAAGCACGGTGCCCACCCCTGAAGACCTTGAGGAATCAAAGCCTGAGGTAAATTATCCTCCGTACAATCCCACATATCCTGACGATGATGAGGATGACGACGATAATGACAACTGGTTCGTAGACAACGAGCCGGAGGAGACCCAGTCCAGTTGGAAAGATTTTTACGACTGGTGGATGGGAAGACAGTAAGCACTAATTAATTTGCCGAAAGAGGTAATTCTTTGACAGAAGAAAAATATCACGGAATAATTACCCGCGGAGTCGGCGGACTTTACGGGGTGAGATTAACAACTCCCCGGAACGGACTTGGCGAGGACGAGATCCTTTGCCGTGCCCGTGGTATATTTAGACGAGAAAATATGACGCCGACTGTGGGAGATGAGGTTGTTATCGCGCCTGCAAAAGCAGGGGACACTGACTATCTCACGCCGGAAACGGATTCTCCCCGACGTTTCAAAAAGAATAGCAAGGACAAGGACGTAGATGTGGACTACGTTATTGAAGAGGTACTCGAGAGAAAGAACCTTCTGATCAGACCACCGGTGGCTAATCTGGACTATCTTTTCGCGGTGATCCCATGCGCATCTCCGGAGCCTGACCTGCTTACAGCTGATAAGCTGACGGTTATCGCAGAAAACTACGGAATCGAAACGGTTATAGTTGTTAACAAGGCCGATCTTGATCCGGGACGTGCTGAAGAGATCAAGGAAATATACAATCTTGCGGGATACCGCGTGTTCCTGCTCAGCTGCGAAAGCGGAGAGGGAATCGCTCCCCTTGGGGAGTACATAGCTGAAATATCCCGCGAAGCAGAAGTGGCAGGCCGACATATCAGCGGTGCTTTTGCAGGGGTGTCTGGGGCAGGAAAATCCACATTAATGACTGCACTTTTCCCTGATCTGCACTTAAAAACCGGCTCAGTAAGCCATAAAACCGAGCGAGGCCGCCACACCACACGCCACGTTGAGTTGTATCCCCTTAATGTGAACGGCAGTACATTCTGGCTTGCGGACACGCCCGGATTCTCAATGCTGGACTTTACCAGATTTGACTTCTTCCCGTACGATGAGCTCGCCGGAAGCTTCCGTGAATTTGCGGAGCTTATAGGCCAGTGCAAATACAGAAAATGCACCCATCTCAAAGAAGAGGGATGCAGAGTTCTTGAAAAGGTGAATAGCGGCGAGATTTCCAAGTCCCGCCATGATAGTTACGTCAGAATATTTGATGAGCAAAGGAGTGTTCCACAATGGAAAAGACGATGAACGGAATGAAAACAGCTCTTGTGATCACCGGCGGATATTGCAATATCCAGCTTGCCCAAAGCCTCTTGCCCAAATCAGTTGACCTGATCATTGCGGCTGACAGCGGATACGCAACGGCGAAGAAGCTTGGCATAACCCCTGATATAACAATGGGTGACTTTGACTCATACAAAGAAAGCCTGCCTGCCGGTATGGACATTCTCCGAGTGGCTTGCGAGAAGGATCTGACAGATACTATGCTCGCTTGCGAATATGCCCGTGACAACGGCTGCTCATATATCACCATCGTAGGCGGCACAGGGGGCAGAATCGACCACTCCCTGTCAAATGTGTTCTATCTTGAGGAGCTTCGCAGACAGGGCGTCAGAGTACGGCTCACCGACGGAGAGAATTCCGTTCAGGTGATTCTTGACGAAAGTGTAACAGTCCCCTCTGACGGGGGATATTTCTCCGTGTTTGCTCTGGATGAGTGCAAGATAACGGAGAAGGGTTGCAAGTATCCTCTCACCGACGCGAGACTTGTTCGACAGCGCCCGTATGCCCTCAGTAACGAGGTCGTGGGCGAATACGCAACGATAACTGTGCAAGGCGCTGCTTTGCTGGTTACAAGTAAGAGATAAATGAATTAACACCAAAAAACGCACCGTAGATCAAAAATACGGTGCGTTTTTGTTTTTCTTGAGAATTACTTTTCAGTAAGAGATGTCTTTGCGCTTACGGTAACTTCTCTGTTGTAGCAGGAGAAGATCTTGTCCATTTCAGCTGCGTCAGGCTTCTTGGTGATAAGGCTTACTACAGGAACGATAACGAGTCCTACAACCATCGCAAGCATACCTGCGTTGATGGGGGAGGAGAAGTAGGGGCTGATGAATGTAACACCTGCAAAATTGCAGATCATATTAGCAACCATAATTCCAACGCCGCTGATGAAGCTTACCCAAACTGCAGCCTTGGTGGTCTTTTTCCAGTACAGACCGTAGAGGAAGGGAGCAAGGAACGCGCCTGCCAGAGCACCCCAGGAGATACCCATAAGCTGTGCGATAAAGGTTACGCTGGACTTAGCCTGAATGATAGCGATAGCCGCGGAGACTGCAACGAAGAACACGATGAGAATACGGATTACGAGCATCTGCTTCTTCTGGGAAACCTTCTTCTCGCCTTTTTCCACAGCGGGAACGATCATATCAAGAGTAAGGGTAGAGGAGGATGTAAGAACGAGGGAGGACAGAGTGGACATAGATGCGGAAAGCACCAGCATAATTACGATAGCAACAACGATGTCGGGAAGACCTGAGAGCATTGCGGGAACGATACTGTCGTACTGGGGAGTTACACCGTCTGCTACGTAGGAGATCTTGTCAGCGAACAGTCTGCCGAAGCCGCCCATGAAGTAGCATCCGCCTGCAACGATGATCGCGAAGATGGTTGAGATAATAGTACCTTTGGAGATAGCGGATTCGTTCTTAATGGCGTAGAACTTACCGATCATCTGAGGGAGACCCCATGTGCCGAGGGATGTGAGGATAACAACACCAAAGAGAGCTAAAGGCTCCGGTCCGAGGAAAGAAGTGAACGCGCCTGACAGCTCAGGGTTGGATTCAGCGGTAATCTCGGAGAGAGAACGCATAGCTTCCATGAAGCCGCCCTGGGAGTTAAGGACTGCCGCGATAACGATAACGATGCCGGCAAGCATTATGATACCCTGAATGAAGTCGTTTACAGCGGTAGCCATATATCCGCCCACAACAACATAGATGCAAGTCAGCACGCTCATGATGATTACGCAGGTAGTGTAGTCGATTTTGGGGAATGCAGAGTCAAAGAGACGCGCAAGACCGTTGTAGAGGGAGGCGGTGTAGGGGATAAGGAATACAAATACGATAACGGAAGCCACAGTTTTAAGAGCTTTTGAGTTAAAGCGGATACCAAAAAAGTCTGGCATAGTTTTTGAATCTATGTGCTGTGTCATAAGTCTGGTGCGTCTGCCAAGGATAACCCAGGCGAGAAGGGAACCAATGATTGCGTTGCCGATACCTATCCAGGTTGCGGAAACGCCGTACTTCCATCCGAACTGACCTGCGTATCCGATAAAGATTACGGCAGAGAAGTAAGACGTACCATAAGCGAATGCGGTAAGCCACGGACCAACGTTACGCCCGCCCAGGACGAATCCGCCTACACCGTCGGCTTGACGTCTGCATAGGAATCCAACCAGGATCATAACGGCGAAGAATACGACGAGTAATGCTACTTTGATAAACATAAGGAACCTCCGTTTATGTGATCAAAAAATTAAAAAAAGCTACACGAGAGTGATCGTCGTGCAGCTGATTTACTGTTGTAAGAATCCGTAAAATCGCACTACAAATCACTATTACTTCTTTTGGCAGTAATAGTAATAATAATAGTATGCGTATACGGAAAACTGTGTCATTTTTTGTCTCCAAATGGTTTTGTTTGTATTATTATACTACCGTATGCACGATTTGTCAATAAGTATGCGATTTTTTGTTTGGATTTTTTATTTGGGCAATCTCTATGTAACAAAAAAGCCCCCAAAGGGGAGCTTTTTTATTTATAGTAATCTTACTTCGCTGCTTCTTCGATAGCAACAGCAACAGCCTATTTAACTCAAATTTTTTCACCATCAGAAATATCCAGATAAAATGTAGAGATTATAAATAACAACAGGGAGCCATAGATGACTCCCTGAAAAATGGGCTTTATAATGACTTCAACTTTTCCCTAAGAGTATTGCACAACGCACTTACATACATACAATCCGATTCTAACCAGGTCGTGTCGCCACCACTTGCTTCGTATGATTGTATTTTCATGTCTAACTCATGATATTTTGCTTGTAAATTTTGATACGTTTCATCCTGAGTGCTGCCTCCTGCAGTTGTCCACTGGCTCATTAACTCATTTGACTTTTCCCTCAGTACTCTGGCTTCTGCCAAAATACTATCGGAATAGTTTTCGATAGTCAGAGTAATGGTACCGATCGTATCAGCTCCATCCATTTCGGGCAATGAACCGCGGGGGGAAACGGTAATAGTGGTAGTCTGTGCAATACCGCTTTCGGCTGACGCAACTTCCAGAAGGTTGTCACTGAAGTAGATTGTTGAGCCGCTATAGCCGCTCGCCGAAGAGTATTTAGGGGAAGCGATAATATCAGTATTGGAGCGGTTGGTAATAGTGATAGTACCTTCACCTTCCCAATATGAACGGTCTGTTTCGGAATAAGATAGGGTGTCGGGATCCCAAACTACATCTTTCTCAGCATGATATGTAAAGTCCAGATCACTCCAAGTGATGTCCACACAATACACTATGCTTTTGTTTACGTTACTCGCTACATAGTTACCGGTAACATCTGCTGTATAATTACCGGGAGCGTCGACTGTTACTGCGAGAGCAGCGGTGCTCAAGCACATAATCATAACGACTGCCAGAGCAAGAGAAATAAGTTTTTTCATAATTGATTCTCCTTAGTTTATTTATTCTTACACCTTTATGGTGGTAAGTTCATTATTTTTCCACAACAACAGTTATTGGTATTTCCGTATTGACGGTTGCAAGCTTGTCAGTTTTTTGGTCATAGTAATAAATCACAAACTTACCACTATATCTTCCTGCTTTCAGCAAAGGAACGTTATCGTGAAGCAGTAATAGGGTTTTCACTTGATAGCCCGCAGGAATTATCCCGGATTGAGCAATTACCTTATCCTGAATGACAATCCGCAAAATCATATCTTGATTGGATTGTCCGGGATTTCCGAAGTATAGCGAAGCAATTTCCTCGTTCAGCTTAATCGCCACCTGATCGGAATAGGTCAATCGCACAGCTCCTCCATCGGTGTTATCTGGCTTGGTGTCATGATCATTGGGGATAGTTTCAATATTTTGTTCTGCTTCCTCTGGCGACAGATCCGGTACTAGAATTTCGTTGCTACCCTGTACCCTATTACTGCCGCACCCCATCAAAAACATCATTACTGCTACTAAAACTAACGCGATTATTTTTTTCATAATTTCTGTCGCCTTTGAGTATGATATATTTGCGACGATATTATATCACAATTTGAGATAATTGTCAATATCTCATTCCGAGATTATATATAATAAGTATATTGGGGGGATGATAATGACGATACGACTAAAGGATTTGAGGGAAGATTCCGATTTAACTCAAGCTACCCTAGCAAAATTTCTGCACATAAAGCAAAATACGTATTCTCAATACGAAAACGGTCACCGTCAAATACCTCTTGATGCGCTGGTTTTGCTTGCAGATTTTTATAACACATCAACGGATTACATTCTCGGCCTTACAAACGAAAGAAAACCCTATCCCAAAAAATAAAAGCAGACATTCGAGGTTGAACGTCTGCTTTTTTATTTATAATAATCTTACTTCGCTGCTTCTTCGATAGCAACAGCAACACGGGCGGTCATACCAACCATGGGGTTGTTTTTTTAAAAAACGTATGATTTTTTGATAAAACCCTTGACATTGACGCTGCGTCAAATGGTATAATATAAATACAAAAGGAGGGATGAGCTCATGACGACCATGGATATCGGAGAAGTGTGCCGACTTCTCGGAACAACATCGCGGACTCTGCGCT
>SVSJ01000013.1 GCA_015064355.1 Oscillospiraceae bacterium
CTCTGCCAATTGTTCTTGGGTTAACCCTTTTTCTTTTCGTAGTTGTTTTAGAAATTCTCCAATTTTCCTTTGGTTCATTTGTGTATACCTCCTTTCATCGGTAATTATATCGGAATATCTATAAAAACACCACGACACAAAGCGAGAAATGCCGTGGTATAAGTAGACAATATGTGTCTATTAGATTATTTGATAAATTCTTATTTATCGTTCTGTTTTATCGCAAGTTTCGCCTTTGTATTACAAAGGCTTCGGGAAAAGCCAATCCCCATAAAGTTGTGCACATCCTAAGGCTCCCTCCGGGAGGGAGCTCCCGACGGAGTCGGGTGAGGGAGAGCGCGTTACAATGAAGTTAGCACAAACTTAAAGTCACGCAGGCTCCTTCCGTCACGCTCCGCGTGCCACCTCCCTCTCGGAGGGAGGCTTTCTGTTAGCCCCATTATAACACAAATCGGCAGAGGAAACAACATCTCTGCCGAAATTTGTAAACATCCTTATGAGAACCAGCCTAAGCCGGCATTTTTGATTATTTAAATCTCTTTTTCAGCTCGTGGAGATCGTGGTGTAGCTTTTTGATAACTCCCACAAGGCACGCGCCCAAAACCGACGATACCGCGCCAATGATTGAACCGATCTCAAGGGTGTCGTTCAGAATAAGCTGAACTGCAAACCACGCCGCCAGTCCCACTCCGCACAGGATAAAGAGAATCTGGGCGATGGTCAGGCCCTTGCCGTATGGCTTTTCGCAATAGCAAAGGGGCTCGTCCGGGGGAATCTCCACATCAGCGAATTTCTCTATCACCGGTTCGGCTTGAGCCGGGATCTCATTTCTGTTCTCCTGCTGCATCTGAATCTGAGCGGCTCTTGCCGCTTCCCTTTCTTCACGGTCACGGATACGTTTCTGATCGTGAAGCTCGCAAAGGCGAAGGAGGTATTCCATACCGCTGTCGGTCACACCTGCGTTTCTGAGGTTGCGCTCGTTTGAAACAAGGCGACGCACAGCCGAGGATGTTGAGGCATCCATAAACTTGATAAATGGCAAAAGTATCTTCTTACATCTCTCGCACAGCTTCATTTTGTCGCCGTCGGGAATTTCTATGCCGCAGTTATAACAATATGCCATCTCGTCACCTCATCGTAATATTCTTTGTCTATGTATATTATACCACAGCCACGCACAAATGGCAAGGGTGTACGCCTTATTTTTCCATCACTGAAAAGGAGATGCACACTCGCTTATCTGTCTTTTTCTTTTCTGAAAACAGGCTCATCACTCGAGCACAGCCATGCGCCCACGACCATTAGCCCAAGGGCAATAAAATACGTGTAGTGCGGAGCATCTCTGAAAATAACAAGGGACAATAGTGTGCCGATAAACGGTGCTATGGCGTAATACGCACTTGTTCTCGCCGCCCCCAGCAGCCTTTGTGCATAAACGTAGAAGAAAATGCTGAGGCCGTATGCCACAAAGCCCACAGCGAGTACCGCAAATACGCTCCAGATCTCTCCGATGCGCTCTCCAAGGCAAGTACCGATTATTACCGAGCCAATTCCCGAAAAAATGCCTTTCAGAAGCACGATTTCAAGGGGATCTTTAGCGGACAATTTTCTTGTGCAATTGTTTTCAATGCCCCAGCATAAACAAGCAAGAAGAATAAACAGGGAGCCTGCGGAGAACTTCAAACTTGAAATATCCTCGAATGACAAAAGCATACAGGATGCTGTAACGAACAGAATACCAAACCAAAGACGATGGCTGATCTTCTCCTTAAATATCATAAGCGCGATAATAGCGGTCGCAACTATTTCAAAATTATTAAGCAGCGAAGCGTTTGCCGCCGTTGTATATGAAAGACCCAGCAGCAAAAAGATAGGCGCGGCAATATCTAGAACAATCATTGCCAGAGTATACGGAAGCTCCGCTTTGGTGATCTTTTCTTCCGCTTGCACCACACCTCTCCATTTGCGTATCAGTGCGATCACGCCCATACCAAGTCCTGCGCCGATATACAGAAATCCCGCCATCAATGTGGAGGGCATATATTCAAGCAAAAGTTTTGAAAACGGTGAATTCACGGCATAAAGTGCTGCCGCAAGCACGGCGAGCATAATGCCAACTCTCGTGGATTTTTTCATAATCGTTCTTATTGATCCTTTATCTTTGGTTGCCTTATTATAACACAAAACCGGCAGAAATAGAAGCTATTCTGCCGATTTTTCTATTAACATATCTGAATTATCCGGGTTATTCCTCTTCTGTTGCAACAACAGCAATACCCAGTTCTGCAAGAGCTGCGGGATCAGCAACTGCAGGGCACTTGGAGAGAAGCTCAGATGCATTCTGAACCTTCGGGAATGCTATTACCTCGCGGATGTCCTCAAGGCCGAGAAGGAGGGTTACTACGCGGTCAAGACCGAATGCAAGACCGCCGTGGGGAGGCACACCGTACTTGAATGCTTCGAGGAGGAAGCCAAACTTTTCTTCTGCTTCTTCAGCACCGATGCCCAGAGCCTCGAACATCTTGGTTTGCATTTCTGTGGTGTGGATTCTGATAGAACCGCCGCCAAGCTCTGTACCGTTGAGTACGCAGTCGTATGCTCTTGCGCGAACAGCACCGGGATCAGTCTCAAGGAGAGGCAGGTCTTCTTCCATAGGCATGGTGAAGGGGTGGTGCTTTGCGTAGAATCTGTCGTCTTCTTCGGAGTACTCGAGGAGGGGGAATTCTGTTACCCACAGGAAGTTGAACTTGGACTTGTCGATCATGTTAAGTCTCTTTGCAACCTCGCAGCGGAGTGCGCCGAGAGAATCGTATACAACCCCGTTCTTTGCAGCCACGATGAGAGCGAGGTCGCCTTCAGCTACGCCCATCTTAGCAAGGATAGCGGAAATTTCATCTTCAGTCATAAACTTAGCAAAGGAAGATGTGGGAGCACCTGCTGTATTCTTGTACCAAGCAAGACCCTTTGCACCGTATGTCTTAACAAATTCTGTAAGGGAGTCGATCTCCTTACGTGTCATAGCTGCGCCGCCGGGTACTGTGATACCGCGAACACTGCCGCCCATCTCAACTGCACTCTTGAATACGGAGAACTCGCTGTTCTTTACGAGATCGGAAATATCGCAAAGCTCCATGCCGAAGCGTGTGTCGGGCTTGTCGGAACCGAAGCGGTCCATAGCTTCCTTATAGGTCATTCTCTTGAAGGGAATCTCGAGAGGCTGGTGCATGAAGTCCTCAAAGAGCTTCTTCATGTAGCCTTCGTTCATTGCGATGATATCTTCTTCATCAGCAAAGGACATTTCAAGGTCGATCTGTGTAAATTCTGGCTGACGGTCTGCGCGGAGGTCCTCGTCACGGAAGCAGCGAGCGATCTGGATATAACGATCGAAGCCGGAGTACATAAGAAGCTGCTTGTAAAGCTGAGGAGACTGAGGAAGCGCATAGAACTTGCCGGGATGCACACGGCTGGGAACGAGATAGTCTCTTGCTCCCTCAGGTGTAGGCTTGATAAGGCAAGGTGTTTCAATGTCGATGAAGCCGTTGTCAGCGAAGTAGTTACGTGTGATCTTCACGATCTCGGAACGAGCAATAATATTCTTCTGAAGGTCGGGACGGCGAAGGTCGAGATAACGGTGCTTCAGACGGAGTTCGGGCTTAACGTCACTCTTTTCAACGATTGCGAAAGGAGGTGTCTGTGCAGTTGTGAGGATCTTGAGAGCGTCAACGTAAACTTCGATCTCACCTGTGGGGATGTTCTTGTTGATAGCCGCCTCTCCTCTGGAGCGAACTACGCCGCTTGCGGAAAGCACAAATTCAGCGCGAATGCCGAATGCCTTGTCGAAGATCTCGCGGTCTGTTGCATCGTCAAATGCAAGCTGCACGATACCTGTGCGGTCGCGAAGGTCGATGAAAATAAGGCTGCCAAGGTCTCTCTGTCTCTGGCACCAGCCTGTTACGGTAACACGTTCGCCAATGTTAGCGGAATTCAGCGTACCGCAGTAATGGGTTCTTTTATCTGCTTTGGTGAATGATTCCATGTTGATATTTTGTCCTTTCGATTATATTTAAGGTTAATATTTTATAATTGTCATCATCAAATCGTGAACGTCGGTTACAACATAATCTGTATGTCGCATAATACCACTTCCCTTCACGTAATTTCTGTTTCTCTAACTGATAAGTATATCAAAAAAACCGAGAATAATCAAGTGGTAAACGAGATTTTTCTTTTATAATGAACGCAAATAAAGCAAAATCCTCCGAAAATGGAGGATCTTTTTGCTTATTTTACTCTTTCTCCGTCGAGAATAACAGCAATAACCTTTGTGCTGCTTACGAGCGCGTCGCCGTCGGTGACTACAAGGTCAGCGTCCTTGCCCACTTCAATGGAGCCAACGCGGTCTGCGATTCCGATATGCTTTGCGGGGTTGATTGTAATAGCGCGAAGTGCATCGAATGGATCCATGCCGGCGTTTACCGCAAGTCCGGCGCAAAGGGGCAGGTATTCCTGGGGGATAACCGGTGCGTCGGTGATAATACTTACTTCAAGTCCTGCCGCTGCCAGAATACCTGGGGTGTCGAAGGATTTATTTACAAGCTCAAGCTTGCTTGCGCCTGTGAGAGTGGGGCCAACTGCAACGGGATAACCGGAGCGGGCAAGCTCATTTACGATCAGGTGTCCTTCGGTGCAGTGCTCAATAGTCATCTTTACGCCGAATTCCTTGGCAATACGTATAGCGGTGCAAATATCGTCAGCGCGGTGTGCGTGGGCCTTCAGAGGAATGTCACCGCGAAGCACGGGGATAAGAGCCTCCAGCTTCATATCGAATGCGGGGCACTTTGACTTGTCGTCCCCTGCCGCGTCCTTCTTTTCCATGTACTCCCGAGCCTTGAAGAGCATTTCGCGAAGCTTTGCGGCAGTAGTCATACGTGCGGAAATGCCCTTGTCGCTGTAACAACGCTTGGGATTTTCGCCGAATGCACACTTCATTGCAACGGGCTCTTTAACGATCATATCGTCAACGCAGTTGCCCTTTGTCTTAACCGCAAGGAACGTTCCACCAAGCACATTTGCGCTGCCGGGACCTGTGCAAACTGTAGTAACACCCGCTTCAAGTGCCATTCTTACTCCCTGCTCGTGAGGGTTGAAGCTGTCGATGCCGCGGAGGTGGGGAGCAACGTAGTCGCCCATTTCATTGTAGTCCCAACCCACAGCACCCTGACCGTAGTTGTCAAGTCCGATATGGCAGTGTGCGTCAATAAATCCGGGGTATACTCGGAGTCCACTTGCATCAAAGATCTCCTCCCCCTCTTTCGGCAGAAGTCCTCCGCCTATCTGGGTGATCTTTCCATCCTCCAGCCTGATGTCCGCCACATACGGATCACGGTTGATAGCATCGTACAAAGTTCCGTTTTTAATAAGCATAATATATCTCCCTTGTTTTAGATTTCCTACTTTATATTATACAAGCATTCTCACTTTTTCGCAATGGGTATGTGAAAATAGTCGGGTATTTTTCTATTTTCATTCATTATTCTTCGCATTATTCCTATTGTAATTTCACGATATATGTGATAAAATTAATAGATACAAGAAATTCTTGCAGAATCGAGGTAATACTACTATGGAATATAAGATCTCAAATAAACTTGCGGCTCTAAAGCCTTCGGCAATTCGTGAGATATTCAAGTCTCTCGCCGACCCTACAATAATCAGCTTCGCAGCGGGCAATCCCTCTCCCCTGTCCTTCCCCGCAAAGGATCTCGCCGAGATCTCCGCTGACATATTCGAAAACTCCGCAGCAGCCGCTCTCCAGTACGGTACTACCGAAGGATATACCCCCCTTCGCCAGGCTGTTTCTGCAAGAATGAAGGAAAAGTTCGCAATCGGCACCGATAACGACGAGACCATCATCACAACAGGCGGTCAGCAGGGTATCGAGCTTGCTTGCAAGGCTCTTTGCAACGAAGGCGACGCTGTGATCTGCGAAAATCCCTCATTCATCGGCGCGCTTAACGCATTCCGTTCTAACGGGGCAGCAACAATTGGTGTTCCCCTTTGCGACGACGGTATTGACGTTGCGATTCTCGAAGATACTCTCAAGAATACACCAAACGCGAAGATACTTTATCTGATCCCCACCTTCCACAATCCTGCGGGAATTACGTCCACTCTCGAAAACCGCAAGCAGGTTTATGAGCTTGCAAAGAAGTACGGCGTTATCATCCTTGAGGACAACCCCTACGGTGAGCTTCGCTTTGCCGGAGAGAATGTTCCCACGTACAAGTCATTTGATACCGAGGGAATCGTTATTTACTGCTCCTCTTTCTCAAAGATCCTCTCCGCAGGCATGAGAATCGGATACGTTTGCGGACCCAAGGAGATCATCTCAAAAATGGTTGTCGCAAAGCAGGTTGAGGACGTTCACACAAACTTGTTCTTCCAGATGCTCTGCTATCGCTACATGACCGAGCGCGATCTTGACGCACATATCGCAGGGATCCGCAAGCTGTACGGCGACAAGTGCGGTCTGATGCTTTCCGAGCTTGACAAGAATATGCCCAAGTGCATTAAATACACACGTCCCGAGGGTGGCCTTTTCCTGTGGTGCACTCTGCCCGACGGCAAGAGCTCTGCTGAATTTGTTGAAAAGGCTATCGAGCGCAAGGTTGCTGTTGTTCCCGGCACCGCGTTCAACTGCGACACGGAAGCTCCCTCCGATTCATTCAGACTTAACTACTCCATGCCCTCTGATGAAGATATCGTGAGAGGTATAAAAATCCTTTCCGACCTTGCCCGCGAAATGTTCTGCTGAAACTAACTAACCCCTACACAAAGGAGGATCCAATATGAATATCTGGCATGATATGTCCCCTGAAAACATTACAACCAAGTCCTTTTACGCAGTTATCGAGATCACAAAAGGAAGCAAGATCAAGTACGAGCTTGACAAGAAGACCGGTCTCCTCCGCCTTGACAGAATCCTCTACACATCTACACACTACCCTGCAAACTACGGTTTTATTCCTCTGACCTTTGCTGATGACGATGACCCGCTGGACGTGCTGGTTATCTGCTCCGAACAGATCGCGCCTATGACCATCGTGGAGTGCTACCCCATCGGCGTTATCAAGATGCTGGACGGTGGCAAAATGGATGAAAAGATCATCGCGATCCCCTATACTGACCCATACTACAACGTGTACAGCTCTATCTACGACCTACCCACCCACGTTTTCGAGGAAATGAGACATTTCTTCAAGGTCTACAAGGAGCTTGAAAACAAAAACACCGCCGTTGAAGAGCTTGGCGGACGTCGCGAGGCTGAGGCGGTTATCGAGTATTGTATAAAGAATTACTACGAAAACCGCGATATGCTCCGTGCTAAATAATATCGAAGGCGGTAGAATATGTTTATAGATAAGATAAAAATATACGTCAAGGCAGGTAACGGCGGTAACGGTGTTGTTTCCTTCAGACGTGAGAAATATGTTGCCAAGGGCGGCCCTGACGGCGGTGACGGTGGCAACGGCGGTAACATTGTGTTCCGCATTGACGAGGGGTCGAATACCCTTCTTGCATTCAGATACAAGCGCAAGTTCATTGCCGAAAACGGTGGCGACGGTGCCGGCTCCAAATTCCACGGTTCAAACGGCGAGGATACCATAATTATGGTTCCCCGCGGCACTCTCCTCCGTGATGTTGAATCCGGCAAGATCATTCACGATATGTCGGGAGACGAGGATTTTATCCTTTGCAAAGGTGGCCGCGGCGGTTGGGGCAACAGACATTTCGCAACTCCCACGCGCCAGATCCCCCGTTTCGCAAAAAGCGGACTCCCAGGTGAGGAGAGAGAGGTTATTCTGGAGCTGAAGATGATAGCGGACGTTGGTCTTGCGGGACTTCCCTCTGCCGGTAAATCATCTCTCCTTGCAGCACTTTCCTCAGCCCGCCCGAAGATCGCCGATTATCACTTCACCACACTTGAGCCCAACCTTGGGGTTGTGTCCATCGGCGGTGAAGCGGGATTTGTTATGGCGGATATCCCCGGACTTATCGAGGGCGCATCCGAAGGTCTTGGCCTCGGTCACGCGTTCCTCCGTCACATCGAGCGTTGCAGAATGCTGGTTCAGGTGGTTGACGTGTCCGGCCAGGAAGGAAGAGCACCTGTGGACGATTTTGAAACAATTTCCGCAGAGCTTGAAAAGTTCTCACCGGAGCTTGCGGCACGCCCGAGAATCGTTGCAGCAAACAAAGCGGATCTCCTTGTAAACGCAGAGGATGAATTCGGCATGATTCCCGAGCTTTCCGACGAATGTGCGGAGCTTGAAAAGAGATGCGCGGAGTGCGGATATGAGGTTGTCTACATTTCCGCAAGCGCGAAGATGGGTCTCAAGCCTCTCACCGACAAGATCGCAGAAATGCTCCGCGAGCTTCCCCCCATTACCGTATACGAATCGGAGATCACACCCGAGGACGAGGACGAGTTTGAGGGCAAGGATGCTGACAGCGTAACCGTATGGCGTGCAGACGACGCATCGTTCCATCTGGAAGGCGCATGGATCGACGCTCTTATGGGCAGAGTCAACTTTGGCGACCGCGAGTCCATGATGTACTTCGAGCGTTCTCTCACAAAGTTCGGCATCATCCAGAAGCTTCGTGATGCAGGTTGCGAGGAAGGCGACATCGTTCACATAAACGACTTTGAATTCGAGTTTGTTGATTAAAAAACGGAGGCAATACGCCTCCGTTTCTCTTTTCCGTGATATAATAATCAATCATTAAATACAATGGCAGGGAAAAACTCAACAGAGCAATTCTTCTCAACCAATTCTTCCATAGTAACATCGTAAAAATCCAAAGTGAATGTTATCTCTGTATCACTAACATTTTTAAGAAGAACCGAGGCAGTTTCAAGATGTTCGCCATTTACATTTATCAAAACAGCATCAACGGATAGATATTTTAGGTTGTGTTTTCCCGGATTGCTTATAGTAATATCCATCCAAACACCAATTTCATCACAACCCCATCTATCAATTGAAAAGTCGAGTTTGCTAAAAAAATCCGATAGTTTGTCGTGTTGAGAATTAGGTGTGCAATAATAGTAACCTCTTGAATAATAAGAATCGCTCTGCACATTTTCAAATGTTACGATAATTTTTTCTGCATCCCTATCAATCTTGGCACCCATATCCTTACATGTGCCTAACAGATAAGCAAATGTTTTAGCTGAGATACCTTTTTCTTTCAAGAATTGATAAGGTTGCTCTACTACCATAAATCCGCTAGTATTGGTCATCTCAAAACGAACAAAATCCGAGTGCTTGCTTAATGTATCCATCACATAATAGAGACCTTGGTAATAGCAAAACGGAGAGTCATAGAACTTTTCAAACCCCATATCAGCGGATAATTTCTCAATATCTTTTTGGGCCTGTGTTACAGATGTAGGTTCATAACCAAAAACATTCATAAAAGCATCTATGGCATTATCCAATTTATTATCACGAATAATGATATCATATGTTTCATTTAACATATCACTAATTCTGAGATAATAATCTGCGCCGTCCAAATAATCAAAGTTCGGGTTCCATTTATCTGGATTGTGTTCTTCTATTTCATTCAACATCTCGTTGTAGAATGTTTCAATATCGCAAGCGGTCTTCAATTCGTAAACACGAGCAAGTAAAGCAAAGGCATTTTCGTTTTTGTTGTTTACAAGCAAATTAACGGCATCTTCGTATTCTTCTGCATCAACTGCAATCTCTGCCAACTTGTAATTGACATCTGCAAGCAAAGTAATTGCTTGTTCATAGTTGTTGTTTTCCAAATAACTAGCGGCTAATTCGTAGTCATTATTTTGTTAAGCAGCAGAAGCGAGATTGTATTTCGTTTCATCCAATAGTGCCGATGCATCATTGTACAAATTGCCATCAAGTAGAGAAACCGCTTTTTCAAACTCGTTGTTTTTAAGTGCGATTTCTGCAACTCTATACCGGACTTCATCGTAAATATTAGGATACTCGTCAGGGCTTTCTTCAATAATTGCAAGTGCTTCCTCGTATTTTCCTACCTCAATTAGAGTATTCACATTAGTGGAGCAACCACTAATGCAAAGAATTATACAAAGCATCAGTACAGCATATATCACTTTTTTCATCTAATTTTCTCCCTATTTGGTTTTTGTCATTTTTACTCAATAGTAAATTGCGAAATGGAAGACATCGTCTTTGTTCCCCAAGAAAATACAATTCATATCCAGATTATGTTCGCCAATCAAATTAAGTAAAATCGGTTCGTATGCGCAATCGTAATTGTATATCAAATCTGTCGTATGTGTCGGGACTTTTGTTTTTCGCATAAACGGTAGGTATGCGATTCTTTCTTCGCTTACTATAGGTTTATTTCCTTTACCAATACCCAACTGCAAATAGCGCGATATAGTATCAACACAGTTAAACCAACCTATGACAAACGCACGTTTATGCTTGAAGCCTTTTTCTATTTCTTCGGCAAGCCAATCAAAGTCTTTTTGATATTCAGACCATTCTTTACTGTTTGAATATGTGCCAACATTTGATTTCCAGTTTTTCAGGTATTTAATTTCAACTTTAAAATCCTTGGGCTCAACATATAAGTCATGATTTACCTTGCTTCCCTTTTTCTTTGTATCACCAACAGTATAATGAACCATTTGCTTAAATGGATAACCCAAACGTACAGTAATATCCATTTCATTGAACTTTTCATTAGCAATGATTTTTAACTGTTCACTAGAAAGGTTGCGGTACTGCTCATTTAATTCATCTATGGTATACAAACATGTAGATAAGAGGTATTGGCTAATAGATGGTTGTTTCATTTCACTGCCTCCGTCTTGGCATTTATTTTATTATATCATAACAACTCGACGTTTTCTATATTTATAATATATTTTTCCGAAATAACTATCAAGCATAATCTTTATCAAGACAATAATCATAATCAACAATTATTCTTTTGGTAAACACAAAAGCCGCACCACTTAGGTACGGCTTGTTTTTTTATTAATAGAAACCTTCGGTTTTCTTTCCTGCCTTGAGGTAATCTCTGTGTAGGGAGAGAACGCCGTTATCCATTCTGAAAATGCGGTCTGCGCGCTCCGCAATGGAAAGGTCGTGGGTAACCATTACAAGGGTCTGACCCATTTCCTCACGGATCTTCAGAAGAAGCTTCAGAACCTCGTCCGCGTTCTGTCTGTCAAGGTTGCCAGTAGGCTCGTCAGCAAACAGAATATCGGGCATATTGATAAGGGCGCGGGCGATGGCAACTCTCTGCTGCTGACCACCGGAAAGCTCCGAGGGCAGGTGATGCAGACGGTCTGCAAGGCCAAGGGTCTCAACAAGGCGGCGCAGATTTTCCTGATAGGAGAAATCGGGCTTGTTGCACATCATTGTGGGAATGAGAATGTTCTCAAGTGCAGTAAACTGGGGGATCAGATTATGTCTCTGGAACACAAATCCCATTCTGAGACCGCGGAAACGGCTGAGCTCATCTGATTTCATAGCCGTAATATCGTTGCCGTGGATATACACGTGACCGGAATCGCATGAGTCAAGTCCCGCACAAATGTGGAGGAATGTACTCTTACCGGAACCCGACGCACCGATGATAGCCACGAATTCGCCGGGCTCCACCTTGATGCTTACGCGGTTTACCGCAGTAATTACCGAGTCGTACTGTCTATAGTATTTTATGACGTTTTCCGTCTGAAGCATGAATTTTGCTTCTTCCTCCGCCATATTCATCTTTATCTCTTTTTTAGCCATAAAAATTATCCGTACCTTTCTTTGTGTCGCCCTTATTCATCTCCGCCGTACTCGTTACCCGCTCCGCCGTTCTGAAGTGAGCGACGGCTCTTGAAATAACTCTTGTACGGTAAGTAAGCAGAGAAGAATCCGCAGGCCACTGACATAACCACGCTGGTAAGAATAGCATACCAGGGCATATAGAAGGAATATCTTACGTTTTCGTGTGTGATCATTGGCATTACGACGTTGTAGAAATAGAACAAAGCATAGCTGCCTATGTAGCTGAGGGCGATGGCAACTACCAAAGACATAACCGCGATCGAAAGTCCGCCCTGAACATAGATCTGACGGATCTCCGAGCCAACCGCACCAACAGACTGGAGAATGTTGAACTCCCGCTCTCTCTTTGAGTAGAACAGGGACTGGGAGAAGAACCAAACCAACGGAGATATGCACAGGATAAGGAGGGCGATCATTATGTAAAGCTCTCCGTAGTGCTTATCCTCGGTGATCTTTTTGTCAAGTGTGGTATCCATATTGGTAATATCAATACCGCCGTAGTAGTGACTCCAATCGCTAAGCTCGGTGGAAAGAACGTTGACACCGTCAATGGTGATCTCGGGATCTGCGTAGATCCACACGGTATCCATCTTGGGGTCTCTGTTTGTTATAGTCTTGTAGTCCTCGAAGTTCATGTAAATAGGAGTGCTGCCCGAGGGGATGTCGTGAAGAACCGCACCTACAGTGAACTCAACGTAGTCAAATCTGCAATATTTAAGCTGTTCTCTGATCAGGTTGTTTCCTGTACGTGTGGAGTCAACGGCGCGAACCTGACCGGTCTTGATTGCAACCTTGATACGGTCTCCTACCTGGAAGTCAAACTTCTGAACATTGGATATAGCGTCGCCAATTATTACGTATCCGGGCTTTGAGATGCAGTTGAGGTCACCTGTGTAACTGTATCCCTCAAGGACTTTGAGCTGCTCGTCATTCATGGCGTTGTAGCTGAACTGGTTAATAACACGCACGTCACGATTTTCCCGGTTGACTGTGGTTTCTATCAAGTGTGTGAAGCCGCCGAAAGGCTTAACGTCATCCTTATTAACAATAACGTGGGATGCAATATTAACAGCCTCAACGGTGTTTCCGCGAACCTGAACCGCACGGACTCCGTTCATTTCGTAAAGCTCTTTGCCAAATTCTTCGTCGTACTCGTATCCCGATTCCTTGAAATCAATGGCAAACTGTGCTCTCGGATAGTTCAGGTCTGTTGCGTAGATCTCGGACATATAAAGGCCCATAATAAACAAGGCACAGAACACGATAGCTGTTGTAAGAAGCTGGACCACGTGTTTTCTGAATCTCCAAAGGGAGTAGAACTCGTATCTTGTGGGGAATTTCTCACCGAAAATGCTGAGAGATGCGCGGGGAGAGGTTACAAGGTTGGAGTTATCTTCAGTTACGATAAGGGTCATAGGGTCCTTTATTGCAATCAGCTTCATAGGAGTCCATACTGATGCCACAATAACCACAAGGGTGAAAAGGAACACCTTAAGGATGGACCAGCCGCTGAATACAAATGCAGCTCCGGATCCCTTGAAAATAAGGAACGAAATAACCGTAGACACGGCGTATGTCGGAATAAAGGTTACAACAAGGATAATAAACAATTCCCAGAAGGCCGTGCTGAAGAGCATTTTGAAGTCTGCTCCAAAGGTGAGATAGATACCGTACTGGAATTTGTACTGATTAAGTCTGATGTTGTAAAGGGATGTGAGCAGGAAAATACACAGCGCCAGAAGAAGAACCGTAATGAACACAAACACTGCTCGGTTGGCACGAACATTGTCCTCAAAGGTCATAAGGGGAGTTTCATATTTATTGTACTCTCCCAGTTCCTCAAGTGTCGGCTCGTACTTGATCTTGAACCTCTTTACGGTCTTATCAAGATCATCCTTGATAAATCTGATGTAAATATCGTATGCTTCGTCATCAATAACAGCGTCGTAATATGAATCGCAACGGACGATCTCAAATATACGGTCGCTTTTGAAAACCTCGTTTGCGCCCTCGTTAAGCACGCGAAGCTGATTACTGTTGGCTCCCATAAACGCCATATGATAATTGTACTGCTCGGTTACGTGAGCATATTCTACGTCATTGTTGTTGTCGTTTGAAACAGACATCATACCAAACAGAAGCTGTACAATGATTACGGCAACGAAGAAGCAAAGATATTGCTTGAAGTTGAAGAACACCGATTTCCAGGCGATCTTTATACTCCTACCCAAATATTCAAGTATTTTTTCCAAAGCTCAAACAACGCGACTGTCCGCGCTATCCTCCCCTGATAAATTTATTTACATTTGTAGCTAATGCATATCCATATCAGGAAAATTATATCACAAATCATTTTAGATTTAAATGGCATTTTTGAAAATTTGCAAAAATTGTGGTTACTTTTGTAGTAGAAATTTCGGCCGAAATTTTGTGCAAATTTTCTAAAACCTGGTGCTTGCCTTGAAAAATCCGCATTTTTTCAAGTTGAATTTCTGCAAGTTCGGGGTTACAATATAATCAGAAGAAACAAAGCCCCCACCCTGAAAGGAAAGATATTATGGAAAAGTATTCAATCAACGATCTTGTGGAAATGACAGGTCTAACCGACCGCACACTGCGCAACTATATTAAAAGCGGACTGCTACGGGGAGAAAAGATCGACGGAGTCTGGCAGTTTACCGCTGAAGATTACGGCGCATTCATCAGCGACAAAAATGTCATCCCTTCCCTGCGAGCAAAAAAGAACGGCGTGGTATACGATTTCTTGCTGAACGACAAGAAAAAGGAAGCCGAGGCATGCTCTATTCTTGATTTCCCGGCAGATCTGGCAGAGGCCATGGCGATATCCGCTTACTTCTGCGACGCTGTGAACAAGTCAGACAAAAAGCTAAAAATGAACTTTGAGCACCGCGGCAACAATGCCCGTGTGATCATCAGCGGAGACGCCGCCGGGGTTTGGAAGATAATCAGCGGATTCTACTCAAAATGAAAACCCCACGCAAGGTGGGGCGAGAAGGATTTGTATCTATTTTATCCAAAGATTATTATATGAACCTCGATAATTAAAATAATGCTGTTCGTTTTCATCAATTAATCTTGCAATTTTCAAGATCATTAACATATACATAATGCATTCATCGGAGTTAAGTGAATACATACGTACAGAAATGTTTTCATCGAGCATAACTTCGGTAGACTGATTAACATGAATTTCCGTTAACATTTCAAGAGCAAGTGCCGCTTCTTCAGTAGAAATATCACATTTTTTGGCCGCATACGCTGCTGTAAGAGGCTTTGTCATGTTATCCATTTCATAGGCAAAAACACGTCTCACAGCTGTATTTGACAAAACCTCAAGCACGCGGCCTATTCCATCTTGAATAAGCTCGTCGGCATTTGCTTTTCCTCTGTGCAAAAGTCCTATTTCCGCTGTAGCGATCACAGCTCCTCTTTTGTTTGAAAAAGTTGCTGTTTTAACTTGACGGTTTTCTGCCAGATAGGCTTTCATCCTCTCTTTTTCTGTTTCAATGTCCTTTCCCTCTACACTCTCCACCCAACCACGTTGCGTAAGGTCAATAACAGCATCGTACAACATTTCGGGAATGTCATCATAATCAATTATCTGACATTTTTCCGTTAGTTTTCTGCCGCCGTACAGTTCGTCCACGGTAATATCAAAACATCCGGCAATTATTGGGAGAAGCATTATATCAGGCATTGTTACCTCATTTTCCCACTTGGAAATTGTTTGGGAAGATACGCCAAGAATATCGGCAAGTTGCTCCTGTGTCATTCCTCTGTTTTTTCTTAAATCTGCAATGTTTTTTCCAATCGTCATATAAAATGCTCCTTATTTCTTCATTCCGGATCCGTCTGATATAATTATACCCCCAAAAGCCAGGAAAAACAATAACGTATATGGAGACCATATATCCAAAACAGAATAGTCGATCTCTGCACGCAAAAGCCACCCTTCCGCCGCCTTGGGTGATCGTTTGCCCTAAAGATGCAATAAAAAAGAGCCGTGGTTCTCACGGTTCTTTCTTTTTGTTATTTACTCTCGAGATGCTTTTTCAGCTTCAAAATTGCCTGTCTGTATCCTTCAAATCCAAGACCGGCGATAGTTTCAACTGCTACGTATGATACGAAAGAGTGCTGTCTGAACGCCTCGCGGGTGGAAATATCGGAGATATGTACTTCAAAGGTTGGTATGCTCACAGTTTTAAGAGCATCGAGAATGGCAACGCTGGTGTGAGTGTACGCCGCAGGATTTATAACAATACCGTCGATCTTGCCGTAGGCCTCCTGGATCTTGTCAACGATTGCCCCCTCGTGATTTGACTGGAAGGTCTCGTATTCAACTCCTGCCTCGTGGCAAGCGGAATCAATAACTCCAAGCAGTGCCTCGTAATTCTGCGCACCGTAAATATGAGGTTCACGGATTCCGAGCATATTAAGATTCGGGCCGTTGATTATCAGAAATTTCATAGTCCAACACTCTCCAATATTTTATTTGCGCTCTCTTCGGGAGTTTCCGAGAGCTCGATCTCCAACTCTGCAGCATCCAAATAGAAAGGCAAGCGAGTTCTATATAGCTCCTCAAGGGAGTTTGCCTGGGAAACAGGGCGACCGTCCTTGGGGAGATTGCCTATATCCCGTTTTATAAACACCGTAGTACTGTTTTGCCGGAGCAGTCTGCGGTTTTCTTCTTTTATAACTGTACCGCCGCCTGTTGCAATAACCAGCGCCGATCTCTTTGACACCTCTGCCAAAGCTTCCGTTTCAAGCTGGCGGAAATAGGTCTCGCCGTATTTTGCGAATATCTCCGGAATAGGCATTCCTGCACGTTCAACTATAACCGCATCAAGGTCAACAAATTCCCTGCCGCACTTTCCTGCGATAACCTTGCCAACGGTACTTTTACCACAGCCCGGCATTCCCACCAAGGCGATGTTTTTCATTTGCATTTCAATCTTTGCGGTGATACGCGCGATCTCGCCGTCGTCGATTTTTGTGCCGGCAAAGTACTCCGACGCAGCTTTCGCCTGGGCAACAAGCATGGAAAGTCCGCCCGCGCACTTTATTCCACGCTCTTCTGCCTGAAGAAGTAATCGGGTCTTTGATGGGTTAAAGATTATATCCGCCACGCCCAAGAGATTCGGGAAAAGGCCCAGTTCAACCGGGGACTGGCCATTGTTCGGGTACATTCCCACTGGGGTCGTATTAACGATCACATCAGCATCAGCGTGGAGATAAAGATTCGAGTAGTTGTTCTCGCCGCTGCGGGAAATAACTACCACTTCCCCGGCACCACGGTCGGAAAGGAGAGTACGTGCTGTGAGTGAGGCGCCGCCTGAACCGAGTACAAGCACTTTCTTTCCTTTTACATCAATTCCGGCAAGGTCAAGCATATAGCCAAAGCCGTAGTAGTCGGTGTTGTAACCCTTGAGCCTGCCGTCAGCGGTGTGTACGATAGTGTTTACCGATCCGATTCGGGCAGCTTCGGGGGAGACTTCGTCGAGATAAGGTATCACAGCTATCTTATAAGGAATAGTCACGTTTGCACCGTGGAATTTATCGGAGCGAACAAAGTCTTCAAGCTCGTTTTCAAGAAGCTCGAAAAGCGAATAATCGTAATCCCCAAGCTCCGCGTGGATCTGGGGTGAGTAGCTGTGACCGAGAGTTTTGCCTATAAGGCCGCATTTCAGTTTTTCGCTCATTTTTCCATCTCCTCGGGGGATGTGCAGTCAAGAAGCGCATCGTAAACTGCAATAGCCGCCACAGCCTCAAACACAGGCACAGCACGCTGAACGATGCAGGGATCGTGACGTCCACCGACTGTCAGCTTTACGTTTTCCATAGTAGAAAGGTTAACCGAATCCTGCTCCTTGCCAATGGAGGGAGTAGGTTTAATCGCACCACGGAAGATAAGTGGCATTCCCGTTGTCATACCGCCGCAGATACCACCTGCGTTGTTTGTTTTTGTTTTTACTTCAGTTCCGTCTGTGTAGTATGGGTCGTTGTTCTCGCTTCCGAAAAGTCCTGCTGTAGCAAATCCTGCGCCAAACTCAACTCCTTTAACTGCAGGAATAGAGAACACAGCCTGCGCTATTCTGCTTTCCATACCGCAGAAAATATGCTCACCAATACCGACAGGCAATCCCAGGACAGCACATTCAACAACACCGCCGACAGAGTCAAGTTCTGCTTTTGCGGAGTCGATCTGCTCCTTCATCAGGTCCCCTGCTTCTTCGTTAATAACAGGAAAATCATGGGAAAGGACGGCTTCAAGATCGTCTCTGCTAACTGTCACAGGGTCAAATCTGTCATCGCACACGCCGTGAATCGACTGAATGTGCGCACCGATATATATGCCGCGGCCGGCAAGCTCGTCTTTGAGAATACCGCCGATTACACACATAAGAGCGGTAAGTCTGCCGGAGAAATGTCCGCCGCCACGAAGGTCAACCCGGCCGCGGGATTTCACGATTGCGGGGTAATCCGCGTGTGACGGGCGAGGAATATTTGTCAGATCAGCGTAATCTCCGGAGCGCATATTCTCGTTTCTGATAACCGCACGGAGTACTTCCCCGTTTGTCACCATGTTTTCGTCAATGCCCGACAGGAATAGCGGTCTGTCAGGCTCCCGTCTTCCGGTGGAAAATCGATTCTGCCCCGGAGCACGTCTCTGCATAAATCCAAGGAGCGACTCGTAGTCGATGGCGATTCCACGGGGCAGATTCTCCACGGTAAGACCGATCTCACTATCGTGGGAGCCGCCGTATATCTGAATATTCAAATTTTTGCCGTAGGACGTCATCGTTATTACCTCGCTCGGTTAAATTTCAGTTCGTTATCTTTTGCAGATCTTCAAAGAATGTGGGATAAGACTTGCTTACTGCCCCCGCATCCATAATAGTTACAGGCTCCGTGCAAGCTGAAGCCAAAACAGCCGCCGACATTGCGATTCGGTGATCGTTGTGAGAATCCACTACTCCGCCACGAAGTCTGGGCTTGCCTATTATCTCAAGGGAGTCGCCGAGAATTTCCACCTCTGCACCGGTTGCCGCAAGCATATCGCGAACTGTCAGAAGCCTGTCGCTTTCCTTAAGTCGCAGGCGGGCACAACCGGTAATTACGGTCTTACCCTCTGCCAAAGATGCAACCACGGAAAGGATGGGCACAAGGTCCGGAATGTCTGCCGCGTCAATGGTGATTCCGCGGAGTTGGTTCTTTTTTACTGTTATTTCATTATCGCATACGACAACCTCGGCTCCGAATTCTCGAAGGATGGACAAGACCTGCTTATCCCCTTGGGTTGATTCAGGATTCAACCCGGTAACTGTAACACCGTCATCTGACAAGGCGCCGGCACACAACATAAACGCACCGTTTGACCAGTCTCCCTCAACCTTGATCTCAGCGGGAGACGAATAGGTGGCGGGCTGTACACGGAAGGTGTGTCCACCGTTCTCCACCGGGACTCCAAACTCTTTCATAGAAGCCAGAGTTAGGTCAATATAAGGTCGGGATTCCACCTTGCCTGATAATTCCACCACTGACTCGCAGTCAAGAAGGGGGAGGGCAAGAAGAAGCCCTGTTGTAAACTGTGATGACACACCGCCATCAAGGGCAAATCTGTCACCGGAGAGCTCACCTGTCACAACAAGTGGATTTGATCCCACAGGCGAGAAACAAGCACCGTGCTCCAGGAGTACCTCGCGAAGAGGTGACATAGGTCTGGTGGGGAGCCTGCCGCTCATTACAAATTCCGCACTTTTCCCAAGGGCAAGAACCACCGGCACCATAAAGCGCAAGGTGGAGCCACTTTCGCCACAGTCGAGGGTAGCGATTTCTTCATTTGGTGTTCTGTCAATGGGGGTAACGTCAAACCAACAACCGTCGTAGGTGATCTTTACGCCAAGTGCGTTAAGGCAACGGGCTGTGGCGTCAATATCATTGTTCGTTCCGGGACAGCAGATCCTTGTGGGCTTATCCGCAAGGGCGGCGCAAATCAGGAGTCTGTGAGCGTGAGATTTAGATGGGATCGCAGCAATGCGCCCCGAAAGCTTTGGCGCGCTCAAGGTAACGTTCATCTTACTGCACCATCCTTGATGATCTGCAAAAGCTCATCCGCTTGGTAAGTGAACAGTTCACTTCTGCCAGTTTCCACAGGGATGACCACAGTAATGGTATTTCCTCGCATTTTCTTGTCGTGGAGTGCGGAAGAATACATATCCTCCGCCGAAAATCTTTCGTATATGTAAGGATCAAGTCCGTATTTTTCGAGAAGCTTATCTAATTTTTCTACAGTGTCAGCCGGGCAAGTGCCGCGTACCGCCGCAGCTTTTGCAATAACGTGCATGCCGGATGCAACTGCGCTGCCGTGGTGTATTTTATATTCGGACAACGCCTCCATTGCGTGACCGACAGTGTGACCGAGATTCAGCTTCTGCCGCTCGCCTTTATCGTAAGTGTCCCTCGCGACTATATCAGCTTTGTCTTTTACGCAGGCAGCGATCACCCGATCAATCTTGTCCGAAATGTCACCGGAGAGAAGCTCGATCAAGTCGGGATTTCCGATGAATCCCATTTTAATAACTTCAGCCATACCGTCGGAGAAATATTCGGGAGGCAAGGTGTCAAGCACATCGGGATCGCATACCACAAGTGATGGCATATGGAAGGCTCCAACCAGATTTTTACCGACCGCAAGGTCAACTGCAGTCTTGCCGCCAACAGAAGAATCAACTGCCGCAAGGAGGGATGTGGGAATCTGCACGAATTTTATACCGCGAAGATAAACTGCCGCCGCAAATCCGGTCATATCTCCGGTAACACCGCCACCAAGGGCAAACACGCAATCTGTTCTGGTAAGCCCCTCTGCGGAAAGGTGATTAAGTAGAGCTTCCAGCGTGGCGAGATTTTTGCTTTCCTCGCCGTGAGGGAAGACAAAATTTGCCCGCACGTCAAATCCTGCATCAGTCAAGCTGCAGCGAACCGTCTCCCCGTATATGGGATGCACGTTGTCGTCAGACACAATAACGCATCCGGAGGGATTTACGGCAGAAGCCGCGTACTCACCAATCTTGGATATTGCCCCGCGCTCGATTATTATATTGTACTTTCCTGCGTCGATCTTCATATCATTTCCCCCATAGGGTAGTTTTAGTCTGCGATTTCCTTTGCAATTCTGCCCTCTCGCAGAAGTTCTGTCAGCTTTTCTCGATTACCTGCGTTCATTGCGTCTCTATATTTTGTAAGCTCGTTAATGAGCAGATCAATTTCAGCCGTAAGGTTGTCTCTGTTTTCCATAAACAACTCTGACCACATATTTTCGTCAAGGCGTGCAACTCTGGTAAGGTCCTTGTAGCTTCCTGCGGACATACCCTTATGTCCGGTAGCTCGGGGACTCTTAACGTATGCGTTTGAAACCACGTGGGCAAGCTGGGAGGTGAATGCGATCATCTTGTCATGATCTTCGGCAGTGGTATAGGTGATCTTTCCAAACCCGGCAGGAGCAAGTGCGTGCTTGATTCGGTCGTACAGCACGATATCGTCATACCGTGGAGGAACTATAACCATAGGCTGATCGAGGAACAGGTCTTCACGGGAATTTTTGATACCGGACACGTGAAGTCCCGCCATGGGATGTCCACCTGCGAAGGTGTAGCCGTACTCGCGGGCAAGAGCAAATCCCGCCTCGCAAACGATTCTCTTGTTACCGCAAAGGTCGATAACGAGAGCATCCTTTGAAATGAATTCCGAATTGTTGCGGAGCCATTCAACCGCTGCCTCGGGGCAAATTGCAATAAGAATAAGTTCGCATTTGCCGATGTCAGCTTTATTGTCAAGATTCCCGTTTATAATACCGGACAGCATAGCCCAGCCTTCGGTCACCTTGTGATTGTCAAGGCCAAGAACTGTGTGTCCTGCCTTGTGATATGCCTTAGCCATTGAACCGCCGATGAGTCCAAGACCGATAATTCCGACAGTCATTTTTTACACCTCTTGTTTAGTTAACTTAAATAGCTGTGAGCACGCGGTTAACAGCCTTCATTACGTCATCAAACTGAGCGGGTGTGAGAGACTGGGGACCGTCACAAAGAGCCTTCTGAGGATTGTTATGCACCTCGATCATAAGACCGTCCGCACCAACTGCCGCAGCGCCCAAAGCCATAGGCTTAACAAGACGGGAAAGACCTGTTGCGTGGCTGGGGTCAACAATAATGGGAAGGTGTGTAAGCTCCTGAAGCATAGGCACAGCGGAGAGATCAAGGGTGTTTCTTGTGTATGTTTCAAATGTGCGAACACCGCGCTCGCAGAGGATTACGTTTTCGTTTCCCCCTGCCATAATGTATTCAGCACTCATAAGGAATTCCTTAAGTGTGTTTGCTAGACCGCGCTTCAAGAGGATAGGCTTCTGTGTCTTGCCAAGCTCCTTGAGAAGCTCGAAGTTCTGCATATTTCTTGCGCCAACCTGAATAACGTCAACTTCTTCAAAGAGAGGCAGGTGGTTTGCGTTCATGATTTCTGTAACGATGGGAAGGCCTGTTTCCTTCTTTGCCTCAAGAAGAAGCTCGATACCGTCAGCGCGGAGACCCTGGAAATCGTAAGGGGATGTTCTGGGCTTGAACGCACCGCCGCGAAGCATTGTTGCGCCTGCAGCTTTTACTGCTCTTGCAACCTCAAGGATCTGCTCCTCGGATTCAATGGAGCAAGGGCCTGCGATAACCGCGAAAATATCACCGCCCACAGTTGTTTTTCCGGAAACGTTGATAACGGAATCGTCTGGATGGAACTTTCTGTTTGCGCTCTTGAAGGGGTCGGAGATTCTCTTTACAGATTCAACGATGTCAAGGCCTGAGAGCATATCCGCGTCAACTCTGGTAACATCACCAATGAGACCTACAACGGTCTGGAATTCACCTGTATATACGTGAGCATCTACACCCTGTGCGCGTATCCATTCACAGAAATTGTCAAGCTGCTGTTTTGTGGTAGAATTCTTTAATACTGCAATCATTTTTTGCCTCTTTCTTTATTATGTTAGAAAATTATATTTTGGGGAAGAAAATCAAAAAACGGAATTACCCAGTGCCTATACTGAGGAATCCCGCTAATATATCTTAATGATATAAAAACTAAATGGTCAGCACAAACACTCTTACGTCTTTACAGTGTAAAAAAGTAAGAGTAATAATAAAAGTTAATGTAGCTGACAACAACGTTTTTCATATCTTGTTCCCTTTCGTAAAACTTGCCCCAATTATAGCACAGCTTTTTCGACTTGTCAACCTATTTTAGCAAATTAATATAATAAATTATTTCCTCTGCAACGAAGAGTCGCACCGGTTTTTTGTTGTCTGCGGGGATGGCTTTCCACTTGGCGTACTCTGTATCTGTCATTCTGAACATGTCGTCGCGGGCACTGTTGTATTCTTCCCTTTTTGCCCGATTTCGCCAGTCCTCATCGGTTATTTTATGTGCTTTTTCAGGGTTTTCCATTCTCTTTTTAAATCTCACAAGCTGTTCCTCCTCACTTACTTCAAGCCAGAATTTCAAAATCAGCGCGCCGCCATCTGCAAGCTGCCGCTCAAATTCGTTAATCTCACGGTATGCACGCCGCCACTCTTCCTCCGGGCAAAAGCCCTCAACTCGCTCTACCAGCACCCTGCCGTACCAGCTTCGGTCGAAAAATGCAATGTTCCCCGCAGGCGGCAGATTTTTCCAGAACCGGTGGAGGTAGTGATACCGTTTTTCCTCCTCCGTTGGTGCAGAAATTGGGATTACCTTGTACTGCTTTGGGTCAAGCTCTCTGGTGAGGCGGCGTATGCATCCGCTCTTTCCCGATGCGTCAAGTCCCTCGAATACTACAATCAAGGGGACCTTCTTCTGCATAAGCAGCTCCGCCCCACAACCAAGCTCCTTTTGCAGCTCTTTCATTCTTGTTTTGTATTCGGTTTCCTCATCTGTGACTTCGATTATTTCTTCTATCATTGTTCCTGCCCGTTCCTGGTTTTTTATTATTATCTGCATAAGGAAGCAGAAATATTACCGCATCCAAAAAATACCGTCTATACCTTGAATTAAGGCTCGATTTATGGTAAAATATTCTTATAAATTCCAATCAGGTTTCGTGTTCCCGACCAAATATAACCCTTTCGAAAAATCAGAGTTTGCAGGAGAGCATATGAACGGTGTAAATAAAACATTGTATATTCCTTTGTATGGAAAATCCTATGTCAGCAAAAAAGGACTGTTTATTAACGATAAAAAAGCGGAAGAAATTTGGGAAGCGGAGGGTTTTTCACTTAAGGGGAAATCAAAATCCAAATGGCTTGCTTACTACATGGGAGTTCGTTCTGCAGTATTTGACGAATGGCTATGGCAACAAATGCGAGATGAGCCTGATGCGTTGGTCATTCATATCGGTTGCGGAATGGACAGCCGAGTTATTAGGGTTGGCACAAAAAATCATATGTGGTACGACGTGGATTTCCCCGAGGTTATTGAAGAAAGGACACGATATTATTCCGAGTCTGCCAACTATAGAATGATTGCAGGTGACGCACGTGATTGCAACTGGCTGGCAAATATCAAAGAAAACAAAAACGCCATCGTTGTTATGGAAGGCGTAAGTATGTACTTGACTGCTAATGAAATGCGAAATATGACAGACAGTCTGTGTGCTCATTTTGAAAGGCTGTCACTTTTAGTGGATTGTTATACTTCTTTTGCTGCTAAAATGTCGAAGTACAGAAACCCGATAAATGATGTAGGGGTAACCGAGGTTCACGGCATAGATGATCCCAAGCTGTATCAAAGTGATCGACTTACTTTCGTAAAGGAACACACTATGATACCGTCAAAATACATAGGCGAGTTAAAAGGGATTGAACGGTTCATTTTCGCAAAGCTTTATGCCGGTAACTTCTCGAAAAAGCTATATCGCTTATTTGAGTATAAAAAGTAATTGAAAAAAATTTTGTAAGAAAGGGAGGTGAGGTGCGTGAACAATAACGGAAGTATGCTCGGGCGTGATGTTTCATGCTTGCGCGGTGTTGGAGAGGCAAGAAAAAAGGCTCTTTCAAAAATGGGAATCGAAACTGTAGGTGATCTCCTCGCCTGCTACCCAAGAGGTTATCAGAATCGCGGTGACACCTCAACACTCCTCGAAATAAAAGAAAAGCTTATCGACGGAGAGCGGGGTCCTTTTTCAGCGATTCTCACCATTTCATCCGAGCCGAAGGTTAATATGATCCGCCGCGGCATGGTGCTGATGAAGGTACGCGCCTTTGACGAAACGGGATCTGTGGAGATCACCTGGTTCAACCAGCAGTACCTTAAAGATCAGATCCACACAGGTGACACGTTCCGATTCTTCGGTCGATTCACTGCGGAAAGATCAAAGCTACAGCTGAACAGCCCCATTATGGAAAAGTACCAGGAGGGAGTTACCCTGCCGGACATCGTGCCAGTCTACCCTCTCACATCCGGGCTTAATCAGAAGTTTATGGCGTCTATCACAGCGGAGGCGTTGCGCCTTTGCGGACGTGAGCTTCTCGAATATATGCCAACCTGTGCACTCGAGGAGCTGCGACTCCCCACTTATGCCTACACAGTATACAATATCCACCGTCCCACCACCCTTTCGGTTCTCGAATCCGCAAAGAGGAGGCTGGTATTTGACGAGCTATATCTTCTGTTTTTGTCAATGGCGCTGGGGAAAACGGCAATCAAGAAGAAAAACGCCAAAAAGCTCGAGTCTGCCAACATAAGTGAGTTTTTGTCAGCCCTGCCCTTCAAGATGACAGGTGCGCAGCTCCGTTCAGTAAACGAGATCATCGGGAATATGAGCGGCGAAACACTAATGAACCGTATCCTCACGGGAGACGTGGGAAGCGGTAAGACCGCAGTTGCCGAGGCAGCAGCTTACGCGGCGGTGAAAAACGGATACAGGGTTGCCTTGATGGTGCCCACCGAAATTCTTGCGCTCCAGCATTACGAAAGCTTTTCTACCCTCTTTGATAAGCTGGGGATCAGATGCGCCTGCCTTACGGGATCAACAAAAAAGCGAGAACGTGAGCTGATCTTGAGCGGTCTGACCGGCGACAGGAATCGTATCGATATAGTAATCGGAACACACGCCCTTCTCACTGAGGGAGTGGAGATCTGTGATCTTGGCCTTGCCATCATCGACGAGCAGCACAGATTTGGAGTTAATCAACGTGCGGCACTTTTTGAAAAGGCGAAAAACGTTCACTCTCTTGTTATGAGTGCAACACCGATTCCACGCACCCTCACCCTTGCGGCATACGGCAGTATTGACGTGTCACGCATCGACGAGCTTCCCTCTGGCAGGCAGAAGATCGACACCTTTATAGTAAACGAAAGCTTCCGCGACAGGCTCAACGGATTTATCATAAAACAAGCGGAGGAAGGACACCAGACATACGTGGTCTGCCCTGCCGTTGAAGAATCCGCAGAGACTGCTGACATTGAAAATGCGGCGAACATCGAGCTTTTCGGGGTGGATATTACCCTTGACAACTCCGTTCCACTGAAAGCCGCAACTGCCCACGCAGATTATCTTGCAGACACGCTGTCTGATCTTAACGTAGCTTTCGTTCACGGAAAAATGAAATCCGCTGAAAAAGAGCGGGTGATGAACGAGTTTTCCGAGGGTAACGTAGACGTTCTGGTTTCTACTACGGTAATTGAAGTCGGAGTGAACGTGCCAAACGCTACCCTGATGATCGTGGAAAACGCGGAAAGGTTCGGACTGTCACAGCTGCATCAGCTTCGCGGCCGCGTTGGTAGAGGGGATGCGAAATCCTACTTTGTCCTGGTTTCCGACTCAAAGAATCCGGAAGCTGTAAGCCGACTCCGTGCGGTAAAAAGCACCACCGACGGTTTCGAGATCGCGGAATACGACCTCCAGATGCGTGGTCCCGGAGACTTCTTCGGAGAAAGCGGCACCATCCGTCAGCACGGTCAGATGAGCTTGCGCCTTGCGGCAACCTGCCGTGACACAGCCCTCATCGAGCGGGCATCTTACTATGCAAACAAAACTCTCGCGGACGATCCGCACCTGACGAAAGAATCAAATCGTAAGATAAACGACAAGCTTGCAGCTCTCGAGAAAATGAGCGAGCATACGCTGAATTGATTTCAAATAAATATTCAGAGAGAACAAAGCGGAACAAATCCGTAGAGTTCTCTTTTTTCTGTTTTCAATTAAGAGCTATGCGGCTTTGGCATTATGAGTTCGCTTCGCAAACGTTATGATATGATTGTCCCTGTTCCATCCAACTTGGCAAAGCCAATCATAACGATGCAAGTGCGTCTCATAACTCACAACTTGCCTCAGGCGATCATAGCTTTAACCCCCGTGGAGATTTTTGCATTATCCCCTCCTCCGCCGAATATACATATATAAAAACGGGAGGATAATTATGAAAACAACTCCGAGAATTATCGCGAATTATATAATTTTCGCTTTTCTTTTTGCGGGTGCCGCCCTGCTTGTGGGAAAAGCTGCTCTTACCACAGATTTCACGTCACAGAAGGACACCTCCCCCACAATTGCGGAAACGGAGCAGGCACAACTTGTCATTGACCCGGGGCACGGTGGAGAAGACGGCGGTGCCAACATCGGTGACCTTTTGGAAAAGGATCTGAATCTCGCGGTGGCAAAGAACCTCGATATGATCTGCGCCATATTCGGCTACTCCTCGAAAATGACCCGCACGGAAGACACCCTGCTCTACGATCACTTTGGAGATCTCACCGACTACACGGGGCACAAAAAGACCTACGATCTGAAAAATCGCCTGCGGATCGCGGAAGAATCGGGGGCGGAGTTGTTCGTAGGTATCCACATGAACAAGTTTCCCGAACCTAAATACCGGGGGCTTCAGGTGTACTATTCGGGAAACAACGGCGACAGTCAGCAGGTTGCTCGGGCGGTACAGTCCTACGCAAAAAAGTATATTGCCCCGGACAATGAACGGGAGATCAAGTCCGCCGGAGATTCGATCTACATACTCAATAGGATAGGTATCCCTGCAATTTTAGTGGAATGTGGGTTTATGTCCAATCCCGAGGAATGCACCGCCCTGCAGAATCCGGAATATCGGACCCGTCTGGCGGCTGTAATATTTGCTTCCTGCGCGGAATATATGACAAGTGGCGAAAAATAAAGAAATAAGTCTTGCAAGGCGGCGGATTTCGGGTTATAATTAATGTAATAATCTGAAAGATCGAGAGTTACATAATGAAAACATCAAAAACCGTTTACGTTTGCTCCGAGTGCGATTACCAAAGCTCAAAGTGGCTTGGAAGATGCCCCCAGTGCAACGCGTGGAACACGTTTACCGAAGAGACCTACTCCGCACCCCAGAAATCCGCGTCAGGCTCGAAAAATGCTGTCCGTGCCAGAGGTGAGCGTGAACACGCGGTGAAGTTTGGCGAATTCGAGCTTCCAAACTACCTGCGCCACAGCACGGGTATTGCAGAATTTGACCGAGTTCTCGGAGGCGGACTTGTGGAAGGCTCTGTCATCCTTTTGGCAGGCGAGCCGGGTATCGGTAAATCCACCCTGCTCATGCAGCTTTGCGGCCAGATCGGGGATTCCTGCAAGGTACTGTACGTTTCCGGTGAGGAATCCAAGGGCCAGCTCAAGATGCGCGCCGACCGCCTTGGAGTTAACGCGGAATACCTGTATGTTCTGACCGAAACGAATATCGACGATATTCTCGCTGACTACGACAAGATCAAGCCCGACATTATGATCGTGGACTCCATACAGACTATGTACTCCGATGCGTCAAGCTCCACCAGCGGCAGCGTCACACAGGTGCGCGAATGCTCCGCTATGCTCATAAACCGTGCGAAAAGTGACGGCGCGTCAGTTATCATCGTCGGTCACGTTAACAAAGAAGGCGGCATCGCAGGCCCCAAGGTGCTTGAGCATATGGTTGACGCAGTGATCTCCTTCGAGGGTGACCGCCGCCAGCCTCACCGTATCGTCCGCGCAATCAAAAACCGATTCGGTTCAACAAACGAGATCGGCGTGTTTGAAATGTGCGAGACCGGGCTTGAAGAAGTGGCAAACCCCTCGGCCATGCTCCTCGAAGGACGGCCTACTGGAGTCAGCGGAAGCTGTGCAGTGTGCATAATGGAAGGAAGTCGCCCGCTGATCGCTGAAATTCAGGCTCTGGTGACACCCACCGTGTTCCCCTCTCCCCGCCGCACATCAAACGGTATTGACTACAACAGAATGTGCCTCCTTCTGGCGGTGCTTGAAAAGAGGTTGGGCCTTCGCTTCTCCTCTTGCGACGTATATCTGAACGTTATCGGCGGTCTCCGACTGGACGAGCCTGCGATAGACGCGGCAGCCTGCCTTGCAATGATCTCCTCCATTCGAGACATTCCCGTACCCGATGATGTGATCGCATTCGGTGAGCTTGGACTGTCGGGAGAATTCCGTTCCGTTGCATCTGTTGAGCAGAGAGTAAACGAGGCTTTCCGCCTTGGATTCACAAAGATCGCCCTGCCCAAGCGTTCTATTCCCCGCAACAGCGAAGAGCTTAAGAATAGTGGCGTTGATCTGATTCCCCTCTCCGGAATATACGATGCACTGCTCTTACTAAAAGGCAAAGACGAATAATAAAGTAAAAGACGATTGGCAAAAAACCAACCGTCTTTTTTTCACGCTTTTCTGTCCCTGATCATCTGGCGCAGAGCTTCAATGGCCGTATTCAGTCCACCTACTCCACCGATAAGCCCGATATTCACCGCCTCGTTACCATCGATTATAGATCCCACGTCCGTGGCGATCTGGTCGGTTCGCATCAAGAGATCGGTGAATTTTTCTTTGGTTACGTTTGAATGTCGGCAGACGAAATCCGTTATCCTGTTCTGCATCCTCTCGAAATAGTAATAGGTTTGCGGCGCACCAACCACCGTACCGCTGATACGAACGGGGTGGATAGTCATTGTCGCCGACGGCACGATAAACGATCTGGCAGCGGATACAGCAAGGGGCACGCCGATAGAGTGACTTCCGCCCAGCACCAAGGACACCGTAGGCTTTGACATACTTGCAACCATTTCCGCAATTGCAAGTCCCGCTTCCACGTCCCCGCCCATAGTGTTCAAAACCATAAGCATGCCGTCGATCTCATCGCTTTCTTCAATTGATACAAGGAGCGGTATGATGTGCTCGTACTTCGTTGCTTTCTGTCCTTCTCCAAGAAGGTAATGTCCCTCGATCTGCCCGATAATTGTCAGGCAATGTATAGTCTCGTTGTTTGAAGAAGAGATCACGCTGCCGCTTTTCATAATGTACTCAAGCTTGTCCGTATTCTCACTCTGGTTTGTGTCGTTTTTATTCTCAGCACCCGACTCGTTCTGCATTTGATCTTTTTTATCGTTCATCATTTCACAATCCCCAAAAATATATTTCTCTATATATAGTTCCCATTCTGCCCCGCAGTATTCACAAAACAAGTGAGTTTAGTTTAACACAAAACAATATTCAAACTTTTTCGACAAATTTTATTCACAGCCTACGGCCGTTTTCCAAGATTCTCTGAACGATTTTCTTTTTGTAAATGGGATTTTCGCAAGATTTCGGTTTCATATTCTCCCTCAAAAAACGGAATAAAATTCATTTTCAGTGAATATTTTTTCCAAAAGGGGTTGATTTTTTTCTTTTGCGGTGATATAATATGCAGGCACACATAAATAATATACATTTTTTAGGAGCAAATCATGAAAAAGATTATTTCTCTCGCACTCGTAGCACTGATGCTCGCTTGCCTCTTCATTTCTTGCGGCAAGGCAGCACCTGCAGTTAAAGTAATTGAAATCGACCTTACCGAAGAAGAATACGCTTTCGGTGTTGACAAGACTCAGCCCGAGCTTCTCACAAAGGTTAACACATTCATCGACGAGATCATGGCAAACGGTAAATTTGACGAGATCTGCAACAACTACTTCGGCGACGGCACACCCAAGGCTGTTGAATCCGCTGCACTTGATACAACAAAGGATCAGCTGGTAGTTGCTACAAACGCTGCATTCGAGCCCTTCGAATACACTCTCGACGGTGGTAAGACATACCTCGGCATCGACATGGAGATCGCAGGCCTCCTCGCTGATTATCTCGGTCTCGAGCTTGTAATCAGCAACATGGAATTCGAAGCTGTTTGTCTCGCAGTTGGCCAGCAGAAGGCTGACATTGCTATGGCAGGTCTTACAATCAAGCCCGAGCGTGAAGAACACGTTGCATTCACAAAGTCCTACTACCAGGCATCTCAGAAGCTCATCGTTATGGCTGACGACACAACATTCGACGCTTGCAAGACAGCGGATGACGTAGTTGCTATCCTGAACGAAAAAGACAAATCCACCAAGATCGGCGTTCAGAACGGTACAACCGGTTTCTTCTATGTAACAGGTGACGATGACTGGGGCTTTGACGGCTACGAAGTTGAATGCAAGGGCTACACAAACGGCTCTCTCGCAGTTAACGACATGATCAACGGCAACCTTGACTACGTTATCATCGACGCAGCTCCCGCTGATTGCATCGTAAACGCTTACAACGAAATGAACTGATCCCCCGTGGACACGAACATAAACAAATACGACTAAAAAACAAGCTGCTTCCTCATTTTCGGGGGAGCGGCGTGTTTTCTTGAAGGTATAATAATTAATGGGAAGTTTTGAAAAAAAATTAGCAACGTTTCTGGAAGCCTTTATTGATAACGGCGGCTACGAAGCGGTACTCGACGGTCTGAAAAACACACTGATCATCGCAGTGATCGGTCTTGTGATCGGTATCGTCATCGGTACGCTTATAGCAACCGTCCGCGTGCTTCCTAAATATAAGACTCTGCCGAGGGTTCTTGACGGAATCTGCTCCTTCTACGTAGGTCTGTTCCGCGGCACTCCTATGGTAGTTCAGCTCCTGCTCTTCTACTATGTGCTTTTGCCCCTTATGGGGATCCGTATGTCCAGCCTCTCGGTTTCCGTCCTTGTTTTCGGTCTGAACAGCGGCGCGTACATATCCGAGATCATGCGTAGCGGTATCCAGTCCGTTGACCACGGTCAGATGGAAGCCGGACGCGCAGTTGGTCTTTCATTTGCAACCACAATGATGAAGATCGTTATCCCTCAGGCAATAAAGAACATTCTCCCCACTCTCGGTAACGAGTTCATCGCGCTTATCAAGGAAACCTCCGTTGTTTCCTTCGTTGGAGCAAGCGACCTTTACAAGGCGTTTAATATGATCGGTACAAACTCCTACGAGTTCATGGTACCCTACCTTGCGATGGCCGTGATTTACATTGCGCTGGTTATGCTCATTACGCTTGGTATCAAACTGATGGAAAGGGGACTTAACAAAAGTGATAGACGTAATTAATCTTCAGAAAAGCTTTGGCAAAAACGAAGTCCTCAAGGGTATCGACATTAAGATAAACCGCGGCGACATCGTTTGCGTTATCGGCCCCTCCGGTAGCGGCAAGTCCACATTCCTCCGCTGTCTCAACTGTATGGAAGACCCCACCGGCGGTCAGATCATCTTCGGCGGAGTTGACATCGCAGATATGAGCGTTGACATCAACATTCACCGCCGCAAAATGGGAATGGTGTTCCAGCAGTTCAATCTGTTCAATAACAAGACAGTTATCGAGAACATTATGTTAGCACCCGTGCATGTTGGCAAGGAAGACTTGCGCAAGGCAAAGAGAAGCAATGCATGGATATCATTCACAAACCTCTTCAGAGGAAAAAACAAAAAGCCCCTGACAGAGATCACCACAACAAAGAAGCAGATCATCTCTGAAGCAAGAGAAAATGCAATGCAGCTTTTGCGCAGAATCGGACTTGAGGAAAAGGCTGATGTTTATCCATCTACCCTCTCCGGCGGTCAAAAGCAGAGAGTTGCCATTGTTCGTGCACTTGCAATGAACCCCGACGTGATCCTCTTTGACGAGCCCACCTCCGCCCTTGACCCTGAAATGGTAGGAGAAGTTCTCGACCTTATGAGATCTGTTGCGGAGGAAGGTCTCACAATGGTAATCGTAACTCACGAAATGGGATTCGCACGTGAGGTTGCAAACCGCGTTGTGTTCATCGACGAAGGCAAGATCCTCGAGGAAAACGCACCTGCGGAATTCTTCGCAAACCCCCAGCACCCCAGATTGAAGGATTTTCTTTCAAAGGTGCTCTAATAAAAATAAAACCTGTCATTGGATTCCCCAAGCGGCAGGTTTTTTGTTTGGTTTATTTTTTCAGTCGCTTTAAAGTCTCGCAAACCACATCCCAGAGGCGTGCGGTGGAGCTGATGTTCAGTCTCTCGCGAGTGGAGTGGACCTCGCACAGATCGGGACCAACGGATACGCAGTCCAGCCCGGGGATCTTCTCGATGAACAAGCCACACTCAAGACCGCCGTGTGTAGCGGAGATAATTGCTTCCTTGCCGGTCAGATCGCGGTAGGAGGCTGCAATAGCGTCGCGGAGAGGCGAATCCTTCCGATATGCCCAGCCCGGGTATCTGCTGCGAACATTTGTAGTGCCGCCCATTTTTGCGATTATTGCTTCAACTCGCTGGATCAGCATTTCCTTTTCGGAGAGAATTGAGGAGCGGGTTGCAAAGCTGAACTTCAGTTCATTCTCCATAAGTCTGAGAACTCCCATATTAAGGGATGTCTGCACAAGCCCCTTGATGTCCATGCTCATAGCCTCAACACCGTAGGGCACGATCAGCATTGTGAGAAGCATATTTGCGGTATCCTCGGCGCATACTGCAAGACCTGTGTACTCTGTTTTGTTAAATGCCAGATTCAGCCCGGGATCAGCAGTGGAATACTCGAACTTGAATATACCGTCGTATTCCTTTGCCATGCCCTCGATCTTCGCGTAATCAGCAGCCGGGAACGCAACGGTTGCCTCGGCATAAAGGGGGATTACGTTGTCAAGTGTTCCACCGGTCATTTCGCAAAGTCGGAGATCGGTCGCAATGGAGAGATTGTAAAGGAATCTGCCCATAAGCTGATTTGCGCTTGCTCTGCCCTTGTCGATATCCACACCGGAGTGGCCGCCCTTGAGTCCGTCTATCACTACCTTGGCGCAAGCGTAATCTGCAGGGATCGCCACACGTGCCCCGGGAAGTGAGCAGTCAACTCTCGCACCACCTGCACACCCGCAAGTCAGCACGCCGTCTTCCTCGGAGTCAAGGTTGAGCATCATCCTACCCTGAAGGCAGGACACGTCAAGTCCCATAGCGCCGTCCATACCGGTTTCTTCGTCCACAGTGAATACCGCTTCTATTCTGGGATGCTCCAGCTCTGCGGAATCAAGAACCGCCATAATCATCGCAACGGCAATAATGTTGTCGCCGCCGAGAGAGGTACCAATAGCGTGTACCCAGTCGCCGTCTACTGCAAGGCGGATGCCCTCTTTTGCCATATCAATGTCAGAGTCCGCATCCTTTGCACAAACCATGTCAAGGTGTCCCTGCATAATAATGGGGGCGCTGTTTTCGTATCCGGCTGTTGCGGGCTTGATTATGATTATGTTATTAAGGCTGTCCTGGTAATACTCCAGACCGTGCTCTCTGGCAAATTCCACGCAAAGATCACTGATCTGCTTGGTGTTTCCCGATCCGTGAGGAACAGAGGAAAGATATTCAAAATATTCAAAAACCTTCTTTGGCTTAAGTTCAGATAAAACTCCCATAATTAACTCCAATTATATAAATTTTTATTTGCCCAGTAGTCTTGATAATCTGGCAATGATCTCAGCCGCTTCCGCACGGGTGACTTTGGCGGTGGGATCGAGATCTCCATCGTGGCCGTTAACAAGTCCCCACTCGATGCAGTACTTCACGCTGTCGTATGCCCAGGCTGAAATGCTGTCTCTGTCAGCGAAAGGAAGCTCTGCCGCTGTTACCGTGTCAATACCTGTGAGTATTACCGCGCAATGAGCCACGATCTTGTACATCTGTTCACGGGTCAACTCACCCATAGGATCAAATCGACGATTTCCAATGCCGTTGACAATTCCCTCAAGAGCCGCCCAGCTAACATACGGTGAATACCACTGCCCCGGAGGCACGTCATAAAACACGTTTTTGTTGTACTCGCTTATATCAACTTCACAAAGCCTGCCGAGAACTGTTACGAACATTGCACGGGTCAGGTTTGATTCCGGCGCAAATTTTGTCTCCGACACTCCTGTAAAGAGCCCGCGGTTATAAACATAGGCAATGTAAGTATAACGCTCATGGTTCCACGGCACGTCGGTAAAGGGGAGCTTGGAATAGTCGTCCACGCCATCCGGTTTCTCGGGCAATTCTTTCCCATCATCTGAAAGCTTCACGCGCTTTACATAGCTTTCGTCATTGCCGTTTATATTATATGAAATATAGCACTTCAGCTCGTCCTTATGCACCATAACCCCCGAGATCTGCTCGTCGAAATCCGCTTCAAACAGCACTCTCTGCTCTCCTGATTCGGGATCAAGGGACACAACATAACGGTCGGTGTTGAAAACAAGCTTGCCGTCGTATGCAGAAAGACCGGAGAACAGGCCTACCCACTTGGTAGTGCGCTTGGAATTTGTGTACCAGCGATTATTGAAGGTGTATACGGTCTCGCTCTCCCTGCTGTTCCAGTCCACACGAGCGATGGACATAGTCTCCTCATCAATGTAATACCAGCGGCCGCCCAGATAGGTCAGCTGTGTTTTTCGGCCCTCCCAAGGTGCAAATCCACCGTAGGATTCGTCACACACAAGAGCGGTTGCCCAGCCTGTATGAGCGCCTTCCTCACGCTCCGAGATCTCGCTGTCGGAGAGGAGGAAATAATCATGCCAAACTCTGCCCGGCTTGTCGCATCCGGGATCATTATATACCAGGTCAACATGGTACCACTTGCCGTCGATCTGCACCAAATTCCACGCGTGGTTCATTTCGTTGCTGACGACCATAATACATTCCATACCGAGCTTTTCAAGAACTGCGGAATACGCCAGAGCATATGCCTTGCAAACGCCATATTCCCCTGTCATAATGCGATATGCATCGTACACGTTCAATTCGCTGTCGTAGGTGTAAAGGGATTCCATATAATCGTGGACAAACAACGCCTTCTCCGCATCGCTCATTTCGGGATCAACGAGGGATGCTATGTAGTCCACCTGCTCCTCGAAATCCCGTTGCGCCTCACGAAGCTCCCGACCTTGGTAGTTATAGCTGAAATACAAGCCGGCAACGTACGTTACACCGTTTTTGTCAAAATATCGGTAGGTTATCTTGCTGTTCAAGAAGAAAAGCTCCGGGGAATAGGCAACAAGGTCGTTGAAGATCGCCACAAGATCCTCTTCTTTCAGCTCGTAGCTGGCAAGGGAAACATAAATATCTCCCTCTGTGACCGACATATAAAGATGCTCCATCATCTGGTCATATTTCGGGATAATGTCTCTGTAGGCTGTGTATCGGTTACTGTATTCACTCCGCGCCGACACGGTGACGGAAAGCATGATCAGAGCAAGACAAACAGTGAATAGTATCTTTATAACTTTTCGCATTTCCGCCTCCTGTTAAATTAATACTCTCCCACTGTTGCACATATGATTACAAAAGTGAGATGCCACATACTACATATAATTCTACCGAATAGTAACGCCCGTGTCAAGCGGATAAATGTTACTTTTTATTCCCAGACAAAATATGGTATATTTTTCCCGTGAATTCAAAAAAATCCAGCGAAGTATTGCAAAGGTGCCGCCTGTTGTGGTATAATATAAGGAAGTTTATCCTATCATTTATCATTGACTCGTGAATGGGCAAAAAGTTATAATAATATTACAGAGTTAATATAAAGGATAAACTAAAATGATAAAAAAGAATTTCCCAAAATTTTATTTGACCCTGTCAAAAATAATACTTACTCTCACCCTTGGAGCAAGTCTTTACATACTCGGCGTTGTTCTCGGACTGAAGTACGCCCCACATACGGTAACAGTTGATCCGGAGGTCATTCCATATGCAGTGGAGATCATCTTCTCCGCGCTGGTGATGTACTTGTCATCCGCATTCCTCGCAGTTAAATTTCATGACAGGTGAATGTATTAATCAAGCCCACATTGACAAAACTAAACGGAGATAAAAAATGCAAAAGCTTTCGTTCAGGCAAACATTATCAGAGTATGGCCTTGACGAAGCAGTACTATCATCTGGTACTGTTATCGTTGGGTTTTCTGGTGGCGCTGATTCCTCTTGCCTCCTCCGTTTGCTCAATGAATGGACGAAAGAAAAAGGTGTAGCACTTTATGCCGCACATATCAACCACATGATCCGCGGCGACGAGGCTGATCGGGATGAAAAATTCTGCCGTTTGGTATGCGAAAAGCTAAAGATCCCTCTCCACGTATTGAAAATCGACATTCCCGCACTTGCAAAAGACCGCGGCACCGGACTTGAGGAAACTGCACGAAACGTGAGATACGAGTTTTTCGACCAGATCTCTCTGGAAATCACAGGAAAGCGTGAAGGTGCGGTCATTGCAACGGCACACAATGCCGACGATAATCTGGAAACAGTGATCTTCAATATGCTTCGAGGCTCGGGAACACACGGGCTCTGCGGAATTGATCCCATAAGAGACGGCAGATTTATCCGCCCTCTCATTTGCGACAGCAGTGAGGCGATCAGGCAGTGGTGCCGCGACAACGAAGTTGAATTTGTCACCGACAGCACTAATCTGGAAATCGAATATACCCGTAACCGCATCCGCCACGTTGTAGTGCCGGCCCTCGGGCAGATCACACCTGAGCCTACCAGCGCTGTAACACGGATGACTACCCTTCTCAGACAGGACGATGATTATCTGACAGAGGTCGCACGGACTTATGTTGTGCCGGGTAGTACAGAGATCAACCGACAAACCCTCTCCGAGCTTCATCCGGCAATCGGCTCGCGAGTGATCAGGCTTCTGTACTCTGAGGCGAAAACCGATTCGTCAACCCTCGGCGAAGTCCACGTAAAGAGTCTCCTCTCTCTTCTCGGGTCAGCAGAAGGAGAGGCGTCCTTATCTCTCCCTGGGAAGATCAACGTGAAAATAAACCGCCGTACCGTTTCATTTGTCCGAGACGATTTGCAGTCCCCATACTCAGGTGAAACAATTTTTCGGTATCCTGAAGATGGCAATATTTTTGAGAATAGCCTATGCCGAGTAACATTTTCACACACACAACACAATAATCACAATAACAACTCAAGTAAAGATGAAAATATTTACAAATTATCTATACTCACGTCTTTGAGTTTTGATAAAATAAAGGGAGCAATGAAAATCAAATATCGCCAGGCCGGTGACACCTATTTCTTCGGCGGCATGACACGTAAAGTGAAAAAACTCCTCGGAGACAAAAAGCTCACTTCAGAGGAAAAGAGCCTGATGCCCATTCTCTGCGACGATGAAGGGATACTTTGGATCCCAGGTTTCCCACCCCGCGACGGTCTCAAGCAAACAGGCGAGGGGCCAGCTCTGCACATCACCTGCGACTTTATTAACGATTTAAATTTGAGATAATACTTGGAGGACTATATAATGGCTTACTCATCAGTGCTTGACAGTCATATTGACCACATTCTTGTTTCATCCGAGGAGATCGACGTCATAACCACAAAAATTGCTGACAAGATCAGCGTTGACTTTAAGGATTCAAAAAGACTGGTTCTTTTGTGCATACTCAAGGGTAGCGTTGTTTTCATGGGCGACCTTATGAAGAAGGTAACGATTCCCGTTGAGATTGACTTTATGAAAGTTTCCTCTTACAGCGACGGCACAAAATCCTCCGGTAGAATCAACATTATGCTAGACCTTCACAGAAGTGATTTGTCCGAATGTGATATCCTTATCGTTGAGGACATTATCGACAGTGGCAGAACCCTCTCTTACCTTGTTGAATACCTTCGTCTCAACGGAGCAAACAGCGTAAAGACCTGTACTCTTCTTGACAAGCCCTCTCGCCGTGAGGTTGACTTCACTCCCGACTACAGAGGAATCGAGATCCCCGACGAGTTCGTTGTTGGATACGGTCTCGACTACGCTGAACAGTACCGCGCGCTCCCCTATATCGGCGTTCTTAAGCCTGAAATTTACACAAAATAACTTTACTATATATTCTGCTATATCCTTAAGGAGGAAAAATGAAGAACGGACTTAAAACCGCACTTTTCTATATCATCCTGACCATTGTTATCCTCATATCCATTACGTCGTTGTTCAACTCGATTCCCAAAGAGACTCTTGTTTACAGTGACGTGGTAGAGCTCTTTAACAGTGAGAAGGTTTCTGAATTCACGGTAGACCAAAAGAATCAGCTGAAAATGCACATTCGTACTACCGTAGGCGGTCAGGAGGCTGAAACCATAAAGGTTTACAAGCTCCGCAGCCTTGATATGTTTGTAGAAGACCTGGGAGACACAATCGCTCGCCAGCACGCGGAGGGAATAATCGTATCCTACGACTATCCGCCGCCGACACAGATTCCCCTCTGGGTTTCCTTCATCCCCTACATTATCGTAATTCTTCTGCTTTTCGCAATGATACTCTTTGCGATGCGTCAAGCAAACGGCAAGGGCAGAGGCGGTATGAATCCCGTTGGCAGATCCCGTGCAAAGCTCGTTCAGCCTGACCAGAACAAGGTTCTCTTCAAGGACGTTGCAGGTGCAGACGAGGAAAAAGCAGAGCTTGAAGAAATCGTGGAATTCCTCCGTGACCCCGAATATTTCACAAAGCTTGGTGCAAAGATTCCTCACGGTGTTCTTCTCGTTGGCCCTCCCGGAACAGGTAAAACACTTATCGCAAAAGCAGTTGCCGGTGAAGCAGGTGTTCCCTTCTTCTCAATTTCCGGTTCTGACTTTGTTGAGCTTTATGTTGGTGTGGGTGCATCACGTGTACGCGACCTCTTTGAAACTGCCCGCAAAAACCCCGCTGCCATCATCTTTATCGACGAAATCGACGCAGTTGGCCGTCAGCGTGGTGCCGGTCTTGGCGGTGGTCACGATGAACGCGAGCAGACACTTAACCAGATCCTCGTTGAAATGGACGGCTTCGGCACAGGTGAGGGCGTTATCGTTCTCGCGGCTACAAACCGTCCCGATATACTTGACCACGCACTCCTTCGTCCCGGCAGATTCGACCGTCAGATCACCATGAATCCCCCGGACGTAAAGGGACGCGAAGATATCCTCAAGGTACACGCCCGCAACAAGCCCTTTGAAGAGGACGTTGACCTTTCCGTTATTGCCAAAACAACCGTTGGCTTCACCGGTGCCGAGCTTGCGAACCTTCTTAACGAAGCAGCACTTCTTGCGGCTCGTAAGGGCAAGCACCTTATCGGCATGGCAGACCTTGAAGAGGCTATGATCAAGCTTATCGTAGGTCCCGCAAAGACTTCCAGAGTAATCAAAGAAGAAGACAAGCGCATAACAGCATACCACGAAGCAGGTCACGCTATTACAGGTTGGGCACGTCAGCCTGACCAGAGCGTACACCAGATCTCCATCATCCCCAGCGGACAGGCGGCAGGATACACTCTGCACTTCCCCAAGGATGATATGAACCATATGTCCCGCACAATGATGCAGTCCGAGATTCTCGTTTGTCTCGGCGGTCGCGCAGCAGAAGAGCTTGTAATCGGCGACATCTGCACAGGCGCATCCAGCGACATTCAGAGAGCTTCCTCCATCGCTCGTTCAATGGTTACAAGATACGGTATGTCCAAGAAGCTCGGACCCATCCTCTACGGCGGAAATTCCACCAGCGACGAGGTGTTCCTGGGACGTGACTTCAGCCAGACCAAGAACTATTCCGAAGAAACTGCGTCTATCATTGACAGCGAGGTTAAAGAAATCATTACTGAAGCTTACAACGATGCACTCGGAATCCTCCGTGACAATATTGACCGACTCCACTTTATCGCTTCTTACCTTATGAAGAATGAGATCATGGAAGAAGAGCAGTTCAAGAGAGTTATGGAAGATCCCGCGGTTACCATCGAAGAGCTTGAAGCAATGGTTGAAGAAAAGCGCAACAGAAGCCGTCGTGAAAACGAAGCCCGCGCACGCCACATCGAAGAGATGGAAAAGAAGCGCGACGCTGAACGTGAACGCGAAAAGGAGAGAGAAGAGCGCGAAAGAGCCGCTCGCGAAAAGAAATACGGTCCTTCCGGTATTTCAAACACTCCTTGGAAAGATAAAGACGACAACGACGAATTGCCTAAATAAAACAAAAAAAGGATTTGCCCAAGAGAGCAAGTCCTTTTTTATTTTGTCTGATTGTTATACATCAGCCTGTGTAGGTTCGATTTCAGGGAGAACCTCAACCTCAGGGCGGGTGTCGGAAATCTCACGGTAGAAGTCAGCTAACGCCGCCTGCTGATAGGGAACAAGCCACAAGAAACCGATTCCGAGACTAAACACGCAAAGGATCTCCCAGCCGATAAAGCTGAGGCTAAGGCAGAACAGTCTCCATTTGTTGCCGCGCATCATTTCCTTTGACATGGCAATAGCCTCGCTTGCAGAAAGGTTCGGATTGTCCGCCAGTATGTACGGTGTCATAGCGTAACTGTAGCCTGCCACGATTCCCGGAATAATGAAGAGAAGAGTCCAAAGGAACACGTAAATTACCATAAGCAGATTGCTAACAACAGCTACCTTCCAGTGTTTGAAATAAGAGAACAGGTTGTTGAATGAGGGGGCGCCATCGTCGATAAGCTCAAGATTGAACTTTGCGTATCCCAGGCTAACAATACTGCTGATAACAAACATTGCTACTGATACCACCAGAGAAACAAGAAGCACCGCTGAAAATACGCCAATGATTATGGGCAACGCTTCGGAGGCTTTTTCCGACATCTGAGAAAACAGCCCTTCAAGGGATCCTGTGGTCTCTACGTCGCTACTGTCTAAGTTAATGTTGATAGAAGCATTATAAGAACCGCCGGCCCCAAGCAAGGATGCCACCAATCCTACGCCAACCGCAAGTCCCCACTTGCCGCGGAGCGCTTCTCTTGCGCTTTCTCTGAAGTTACTTGCATATTTCATAATGTCACTCCTTTATTGAAATTATGGAAATATCCCCTTAATTTATATTACGATTCGCGGGTCGTTTTTCTTACAGATTATTCGGGATTTTTTTACTTTCTTACAACTGCCGCAGCGTACCAGCCGTTTTCGTATCTTTCGTCCTCCACCTTGTAGCCGGCTTTGTCAAGTGCGGTCAATACTTCGTCTGCGCGCTCTTCGATGATACCGGAGACGATGAACACGCCGTCCTTCGCAAGGTATTCTCCAACGTCGGGAGCAAGGCGGATGATAATGTCTGCAACGATATTTGCAACGATCACGTTATAACCGCCGTCAACTGTCTCAACCTGACGGAGCAGGTCGGAAACCGCGCACTTTACATTAGGTGTATCGTTCAGCTCGGTGTTCTCTTTTGCCACTCTCACAGCAACAGGGTCGATGTCGCAAGCGAAGCAGTTGCCTGCCCCAACCTTTGCAGCAGCAATAGCAAGAATACCGGAACCGCATCCCACGTCAAGTACAGAGCAGCCTGGTGTGGTGTACTTTTCAACAAATCCCGCGCAAAGGCGTGTAGTCTCGTGAGTACCTGTGCCGAACGCCATACCGGGATCCATAAGCACAACGATCTCACCCTCATCAGGTGTGTATTCCTCCCAGATGGGAACGATAACCAGCTTTTTACCGGTCTTGATCGGCTTGTAATACTGCTTCCAGGAATCTGCCCAGTCTTCCTCGCAAACGCCCTCGTGTGTCAGCTCGAAGTCAATTCCAAGGTCGGAAAGTCTCTGTTTGATAAACAGTTCACTTTCCGCAGGGGATTTGATAGTGGGAATAAACACGGACACTGCCGCCTTGGTTCTGTCTGCTTCAAGGATAGATTTGTCAATAAGGTCCCCGTACACGCCGTCAAGGATCTGATCCACGTCGGAGAAGTCCTCGATCATCAGTCCGTTATCAACCATTGACATAACGCTCGACACCGTGTCAATATCACGGGAAGCGCACTTTACTTTTATCTGTATCCAGCTCTTGTTTTCGTCCATTTTATTTATCTTTCTTTAATCAGTCTTTTTTCTTGAATCTTTTGAAGAAGTTTGCTCTCTTGGAGTAATTGGATTCACCGCAAGCTGCCGCAAACTGCTCGAGAAGCTTCTTCTGCTCACCTGTCAGATTCTTAGGCACTTCAACCACAACGGTGATGTAGAGGTTTCCTCTCATCTTGGAGTTAATGCGGGTAACACCCTTGTTCTTGAGAGTGAATACGGTTCCGGTCTGTGTTCCCTCGGGAATGGTGAACTTCTGCTGTCCTTCCAGAGTGGGAATGTCGATCTCCGCGCCCAATGTTGCCTCTGCATAAGTAATGGGAATCTCGCAGTAGATATCATATCCGTCACGCTCGAACACGGGGTGAGGTCTTGTGTTGATAATAATATTCAGATCCCCTGCAGAACCACCGTTCATACCGTCGCTGCCCTGGTATTTCAGACCGATCTGCTGACCGTCGTCGATACCGGCGGGGATGTTCACTTCCAATTTCTTTGAAACACGGTTAAATCCGGTACCGCGGCATGAATCGCACTTCTTCTCTATTATCTTACCGGTACCGCGGCAGGCGTCACAAGTCTTTGAGGACTGCATGATTCCGAAGGGTGTTCTCTGCTGAACTCTCACCTGACCGCTACCGCCGCAAGTAGGACAGGTCTTGGGAGATGTTCCCTTTTCAGCACCTGTACCGCCGCACTCGCCGCACTTCTGCACCTTTTGGTATGTTATTTCCTTTTTACAGCCGAACACAGCCTCTTCAAAGGTAAGTGTCAGTCGCACTGTTATGTTGTCACCGCGGATAGGGCCGTTTCTGCGCGTACCACCGCCGCTTCCTCCAAAGAAGCTGGAGAAAATGTCACTTATGTCGAATCCGAAGTCGCCGAATCCGCCAAATCCGCCGCCACCCATACCGGAAGACGGGTCAAATGCCGCGTGGCCATACTGGTCATACTTTGCCTTCTTATCGGGGTCGGACAGCACGTCGTATGCTTCGTTAACTTCCTTGAATTTCGCCTCGGCTTCTTTGTCTCCGGGGTTCATATCGGGGTGGTACTTCTTGGCAAGTCCGCGATATGCCTTTTTTATGGCGCCGTCGTCAGCGGATTTGTCGATGCCAAGCACCTCATAATAGTCTCTTTTTGTCTCTGCCATTATACTTTTTGCCCTCCGGCAATAGATTTCGTTAAATCACACAACGAAAAACGCCGCTTTTTGTGTGAAGCAACCGTTTTTCGCTGTGGTTTTTATTTAGTATTATCTGCACAGATTTAGTTTCTAAAGATCTGTTCGTCATTACTTTTTCTCTTTTAGCGAAGAGAAAAAGTAAAACAAAAAGAGAAACTTTTTTCTAACGCCTGGGTGTTTCGACGTTTGCGAACGTCGACAGGGGCGTTGCCCCTTGACCCTACCAACTTTTTGAAAAAGTTGGATCAAAACTCACCTAAACTATGTGCAGCGTAATTTTCAATTACTGTTCGGACTTATCTTCGAAGTCAGCGCTGTAGTATGTGTTGCCGCCGGCACCGTTTCCGCCCATGTCAGCACCACCCATATCGGGGCCCTGACCTGCCTGCTGCTGTGCTGCGTACATCTTTTCAGCGATGGGATAGAATGCCTTTTCAAGAGCTTCTGTGTCAGCCTTGATAGCATCAGCATCGTCGCCCTTTACAGTTTCCTTAAGCTTGTCGATAGCAGCCTGAACGGAAGCCTTATCCTCTTCTGTAGCCTTATCGCCGATTTCGGAGAGGCTCTTTTCGCTCTGGTAGATCATCTGCTCAGCTCTGTTCTTGATCTCAACAGCTTCCTTCTTCTTCTTGTCTTCTTCAGCGAACTTTTCAGCTTCGCGAACAGCCTTGTCTATGTCTTCCTGAGACATATTGGTGGAAGAAGTAATTGTGATATGCTGTTCCTTACCTGTGCCCTTATCCATAGCAGATACGTTAACGATACCGTTAGCGTCGATATCGAATGTTACTTCGATCTGCGGAACTCCGCGAGGTGCGGGTGTGATACCGTCGAGAATGAATCTGCCGAGGGTTGTGTTGCCTGCAGCCATGTCACGTTCACCCTGGAGTACGTGAATTTCAACGGATGTCTGGCCGTCAGCGGCTGTGGAGTAAACCTGGCTCTTCTTTACGGGGATAGTTGTGTTACGGTCGATGATTCTGTTGAATACACCGCCGAGAGTTTCGATACCGAGGGACAGAGGAGTTACATCCAGAAGGAGGAGGTCCTTAACGTCGCCGCCGAGAACGCCTGCCTGAATAGCTGCGCCGATAGCAACGCATTCGTCAGGGTTGATTCCCTTGAAGGGTTCCTTGCCAATGAAGCTCTTAACAGCATCCTGAACTGCGGGGATTCTTGTAGAACCGCCTACGAGGAGCACCTTGTCGATCTGACCGATGGAGAGACCTGCGTCAGCGAGAGCCTTCTTTGTGGGGATCATGCTGCGTTCAACAAGGTCAGCAGTAAGCTCGTTGAACTTTGCTCTTGTGAGAGTACCGTCAAAGTGCTTAGGACCTGTTGCATCTGCTGTAATGAAGGGGAGGTTGATGTTAGAAGATGTAACGCCGGAGAGCTCGATCTTTGCCTTTTCAGCAGCTTCCTTGAGTCTCTGGAGAGCCATCTTATCCTTGCGGAGGTCGATGCCGCCGTTTTCCTTCATAAATTCTGTTGCAATCCAGTCGATAACTCTCTGGTCAAAGTCGTCGCCGCCCAGCTTTGTGTCGCCGTTTGTTGCAAGAACTTCGAATACGCCGTCGGAGATTTCGAGAATGGATACGTCGAATGTACCACCACCAAGGTCGAATACCATGATCTTCTGCTCTGTGCCGTCCTTGTCAACGCCGTAAGCAAGAGCTGCTGCCGTAGGCTCGTTGATAATACGGAGAACTTCGAGGCCTGCGATCTTACCTGCGTCCTTTGTAGCCTGGCGCTGTGCGTCAGAGAAGTATGCGGGAACTGTGATAACAGCCTGTGTTACAGGAGAGCCGAGGTATGCTTCTGCATCAGCCTTAAGCTTCTGAAGAACCATAGCGGAGATTTCCTGAGGGGTGTAATTCTTGTCGTCGATTGCAACCTTGTGGTCGGAACCCATGTAACGCTTGATAGACGCTACTGTTCTGTCGGGGTTAGTGATAGCCTGGCGCTTTGCAACCTGGCCGGTGAGTCTTTCGCCTGTCTTTGAGAAAGCTACAACAGAAGGTGTTGTTCTTGCTCCTTCGGGATTGGGAATAACAACGGGCTCGCCGCCTTCGAATACTGCTACACAAGAGTTAGTTGTACCTAAATCTATACCAATGATTTTTGCCATTTGAAAATACCTCCAAAATTATATTTATCCGTGTTTTCACGGTAGATTTACTTATTTATTGCTGTATAAAAGTTTTGATCAAACTTTTTTAAAAGTTTGCGCGGTGGAGGGTGCGTAGCCCTCCTCGAACTCCGCAGAGTTCGAAATGCCCAGGCGTTTGAAAAAGTTTCTCTTTTGCTTCTTTTCTCTTCGCTAAAAGAGAAAAGAAGATTGAACGTTCAGTGCTCCAATCAATTCGCAACCTTTACCATTGCGTAACGGAGCACCCGCTCGCCGTACATGTATCCCTGCTGGAGCACCTCAACGATCTCTCCCTCGCCGAGATTTTCATCATCTATGTGAAGGATCGCATTGTGGAGGTTGGGGTCAAATGTTTCTCCGGGCTCGCCGAATGCCTTGATGTTCATTCTTTCAAGGGTTTCGGGAAGCTTACCGAGGATCAGATTCAGCCCCTCTGCCACCTTTTCAGCATCTCCCGCGGAATATTTCGCCGCGTACTGCAGGTTGTCTATAATAGGAAGGAGTCCGCCAAGTGTATCGGCAACTGCCTCGCCGTAGACGTTCTTTCGCTCAGTCTGTGTGCGCTTTCTGAAGTTGTCGTATTCAGCCGCAATACGGAGGTACTTATCGTTTATCTCCTCTGCTTTTGCCCGTTCAGCCTCCAGAGCTTTCTTCGCTTCTTCAAGCTCCGATTTCAATTTCTTGATTTCGGATTTCTTTTCTTTTTTCTCCTTGGAGTCCGATGTAGCCTCGTTATCGGCTACTGTTTCCTCCAAGTCGATCTTGTCCATGTTCTTTTCTTCTGCCATTATTATCTCCGAAAAAATATTGTTCCTTATTCTTGTTCTCTCTTGTGTCCGCCTTCAAGCAGATCGGTTACCCCGCGAGTTACGCTGTCGATCGTAGCGATAACTCTCTTGTAGTCCATTCTTGTAGGGCCGATAATTCCGATAGCACCGACGGTCTTGCCGTTTTCCACGATGGCCTTGAACACGAGGGTTGAGTTATCCATAACCTTCACGAGATTTTCTTTACCGATGTACACCTGGACTCTCTCATCCGGCTGGGTCTCTCCCGAGAACATCTCAAGAAGTGCATCCTTCTTTTCAAACAGAGCCAGCATATCGCGGAGTCTGTCCATATCGTAAAACTCGGGGTACGCCAGAAGCTTGTTAATTCCCTCGAATCTGATGTCGCCGCCATCGAATGCGGAGATGACCTCGCAGACAGCCTTGATAACCGGAGTTACCAGGTAATCGAAGGGACCCATAAGTCGCTCCATCTCCATAATAAGAGGCATAGTAAACTCGGCCGCCACGATTCCCGTTGCCTTTGCATTGAGGACACCTGCCAGATGAGCGGTGGCCTCGGTTGGGATCGGTCTGTTCGATCTGATGTACTTGGTCTTGACGATACTGCCCACAAGCATGATCAGCATTACGGTGTAATCGTCCAGGCGCATCAGTTCGTAGCGTCTGACTGTGATACGTGGCATTTTCGGCTTGATGGCCAGGGCTGTGTAGTTTGTCAGCTTTGCAGCAAGAGAAACAGCTGTCTGCATTATGGAGTCAAGCTCTGCCTGTTTATACTGCAGGCTGTTATGAAGCTCTGCGATCTCGCTCTGAGTCAGATTGTACCGATCTATAAGGGAGTCAACGTAGAATCTGTAACCCGTCTCAGAGGGGATTCTGCCTGCCGACGTATGAGGCTGTTCCAGGTAACCAAGGGCCTCAAGCTCTGCCATTTCGTTACGAATTGTAGCAGACGAGCAGGCAATCTGCTTATTTTGAGTCAAAAATTTACTTCCGACCGGCTCGCCGTTCTCGATATGGGCATCAATTATTGCTTTAAGTATGAGTTTTTTTCTTTCGCTTAAGTTATTTCTTCCGTCATTCAAGCCTTTCACACCTCCATATCGTCGATTCTTATTGTATCACCCGCGAATATTTAGCACTTAAATCTCGCGAGTGCTAACTTACGCTATTAATGTACCACTTTACGGGGTACAAATCAATAACAAATTTAGTATAAATTGTGAATTTATTGTGAACTCGCAAAAAAATAAAGAAAACGGCGGAATTTTGTTAGCATTCCACCGTTTTGTTTAGCTAATTCTTTTGCATTTTGCTTAATGTGGCTTCCTCTCGCTCAAAACACTTTTTGCAGTAATTACTGTAGCAACACCGCAGGTTATAAGGCAAAGGAGAGCAAGAGACAAGTGGTCGTATGTAGCGGGTGCGCCTTCTCCGATCTCATCCCAACCGGGTGTTACTACGGGATGCTCGTCGCTGGCGTATGAATCCGAAACGTTGTTGCCTATCTTCTCTGTGTAATCTACGCCGTTTACCACGTAGATCTCCGGGATCTCAACTCCGATATACCTGAAGAGAAGGCCCATATTACCCTCTCCAACCACTATCATGCTGTTTCGCTCGGCAGTATGCACCGTTCCGCCGACTTCCACGATAATGTGATATAGCACGCCGTTTTCGACAGGGATCGTCACCTTCACCTCTTCGCCGCCGGCTATAGCCTGTGCCATTTCCTCGGGAAGGGGCTCAAAATCGTCAATACTTCCGTTTGCTCTGAACGTCAGGTGAGTAATATTATTTGGTTCATTTCCGCGGCAGGTAAGCATATACCCAAGGTATCCGTTTTCGTGGGATACATCCGTGAACCTGAATGAAAATTCCACAGTGTATGTGTAGCCCCGGTCTGTTTCCGGGAATATGAGATAGCTTCGGCCGCCGTCGTCAGTCTTAACCGCCAAGGAATCTCCACCGCAGGAATATGTAGCGTCTTTCGTGCTGAGGAGTCCCACTTTGATTCCGGATTTGGTAAAATCAGAAATATGGGCGAAATCCTGGTGGTATAAAACGTAGCCCTGGTCATAATCCATATAAGCGGCATTCACAGAGGTACACAAGATAGCGACAACCGCGAACAAAACAATCAAAAGTCTTTTCATAGTACCTCCCTGAATTTACATTATCTTCTATAATTTATTATATTCTATCCCCCACTTTTCGTCAAGAGCATTTAACAAAAAAATACCGCCGTCGTAGTGACAGCGGTATAAATTATGTATGGATTAGTGGATTACGCAGCGTTCTGTATCCTTGTCGAAGAGGTGTACTCTTTCCATGTCGAGAGCAACGTTGATAATGTCGCCTGCTCTTGCCTGGGAACGAGCGGATACACGAGCGGTGAGGTTGGTTTCTTCTGCAACAAGATACAGATAGATTTCAGCACCCATAAGCTCTGTAACTTCTACGTCTGTTTCGATGATAGCATCGGACATAGCTCTGAGGGATGCGTCGTCATCGTGGATACATTCGGGACGAACACCTGCGATCATTTCCTTGCCGATGTAGTCCTGGAGAACTTCAGCGTTTGCCTTAGCTTCGGGAAGCTTGAGGGAGTTGGAGCCGAATGTTACGTATACACCGCCGTCCTTCTTTTCGAGAACGCAGTTGATGAAGTTCATCTGAGGTGTACCGATAAAGCCTGCAACGAAGAGGTTTACGGGGTTATCGTAAAGCTGCTGAGGAGTATCAACCTGCTGGATAAGACCGTCCTTCATAACTACGATACGGGTAGCCATTGTCATCGCTTCTACCTGGTCGTGAGTTACGTATACGAATGTTGTACCAACTCTCTGGTGGATCTTGGTAAGCTCTGTTCTCATGGCAGCACGAAGCTTAGCATCGAGGTTGGAGAGCGGTTCGTCAAGAAGGAATACCTTAGGGTTACGAACGATTGCACGTCCGAGCGCAACTCTCTGCTTCTGACCACCGGAGAGAGCCTTGGGCTTTCTGTCGAGGAGGTGAGTAATATCGAGGATGCGGGCAGCTTCTTCTACGCGGCGCTTGATCTCTTCCTTGGGAGTCTTGCGGAGCTTCAGACCGAATGCCATGTTGTCAAACACGGACATGTGAGGATAAAGAGCGTAGTTCTGGAATACCATCGCGATGTCACGATCCTTAGGAGCTACGTCGTTAACGAGTCTGTCACCGATGAAGAGTTCGCCTTCAGTAATTTCTTCAAGACCTGCGATCATACGGAGGGTAGTTGTCTTACCACAACCGGAAGGACCTACGAGGATAAGGAATTCCTTGTCCTTGATCTCAAGGCAGAAATCGGATACGGCAGTAACACCGCCGGGGTACTTCTTGTAAATGTGTCTGAGGGATAAGCTTGCCATTAATAAATCCTCCTTGGATATCATACTGTATTTTTCATATTGACAGTAATCTCAATTATTGTTCATAATATTATATCAAATAATAATCTGATTTTGAAGAGTTTTTTTTACTGAAATTTTATTTAATAGTTTGTGCATTATGCATATTTTTGTCAAACCACAAGTGTAGTTTGATATTTCCGGTGCCTTTGATTCTCTAATTTTATTAGAAATCAAAACTTCATAGTGAGGCCTATTCTCTTTCTCTTTATGTCAACAGACTTGATCTTCACCTGAACCACGTCGCCGATTGACAAAACCTCGGAGGGATGTTTGATATACTTGTTTGAAATCTCGCTGATATGAACAAGTCCGTCCTGGTGAACACCGATATCAACGAATGCACCGAAGTCGATTACGTTGCGAACTGTACCTGTTAGGAGCATTCCTTCGGTAAGGTCTTCAATAGAAAGTACCTTGTCGCGAAGGATGGGCGGAGGAAGGGTGTCACGAATGTCGCGGCCGGGCTTTTCAAGCTCACCGAGAATATCCTCGAGAGTCATCTCGCCAACTCCCAGCTCTTCTGCCAGCTTCTTCATACCGTAACCTTGAGCCTCGGATTTAAGGGAGATACCGCCACGGGCATCGTCCTTGGTCTTGCCGAATTTCTGAAGGAGTGCCGCTGCCGCATCGTAGGATTCGGGGTGCACGCCTGTGTTATCGAATATCTCTTCACCGCCGGGGATACGGAGGAAGCCTGCAGCCTGCTCAAAAGCCTTCGCGCCGAATCTGGGCACCTTCATAATTTCACGACGGCTTCTGAACTCACCGTTTGCCTCGCGGTATTTTACGATATTCTTGGCAGACGCCATATTAATTCCGGCGATATATGAAAGGAGTGAGTAGGATGCTGTATTCACGTCAACGCCAACGGAGTTTACGCAGTCTTCAACAACACCGGTAAGTGCTTCGTCAAGACGGGCAGGCTTCATATCGTGCTGGTACTGACCAACGCCAATGGATTTGGGGTCGATCTTAACAAGCTCCGCAAGAGGATCCTGGAGTCTGCGGGCGATAGATACCGCACTTCTCTCGGTAACGTCGAAATCCGGGAATTCTTCAGCGCCAAGCTCGGATGCGGAATAAACGGACGCACCGGCTTCGGACACTATGATATACTTTGTCTTGCCGTCGATCTCGCGGAGGGTTTCAGCGATGAACATTTCGCTCTCACCGGAGGCGGTACCGTTACCGATAGCAACAACGTCAACGCCGTACTTCTTAATGAGATTCTTTACAACTCTCTTTGATTCTTCAATTCTCTCGTGAGGCTTTGTGGGATAGATCACCGCGGTATCAGCAACAGCACCTGTCTTTGTAACGACTGCAAGCTTACAACCTGTTCTGTATCCGGGGTCGTATCCAAGGACAGTCTTGCCCTTGAGAGGTGACTGCATAAGCAGGTTGCGCAGGTTAACTGCAAAGAGCTTGATTGCGCTCTCGCCGGAGGTATCGGTCATATCGTTTCTGATCTCGCGCTCAACGGAGGGTGCGATCAGTCGATCATAGCTGTCGGTTACTGCAGAAGCAACATAAGAAAACGCAGGGCTCTTGAAGTTGGTTACAGTCTCGGAGAAGAGATAGTTCAGGATAATGTCACGGTCGATCACGATGGATACGGAAAGGGCATCCTCTTTCTCACCGCGGTTGATTGCAAGGATTCTGTGAGGCGGGATCTTTGAGAGAGGCTCTGTGTGATCGTAATACTGCTCGTACACAGGAGCATCCGCCAGTTTCTTTGTGGTAATTACACCGTGGCGGGAGGTAAGTGCGCGGATCTCTTTACGGTATTCCGCATTGTCGGAAACGTTTTCAGCGATAATATCCTTGGCGCCCTGAAGTGCCTCATCTGCTGTTTTAACGCCTTTTTCTTCACTTATATATGTGGCAGCTACCTCGTCGATTGACGGCTCGTAGGACGCCTCCTGCGCCATAAGAAGCTCTGCAAGGGGTTCAAGTCCACGCTCTCTTGCAACAGACGCACGAGTTTTTCTCTTAGGTCTGAAGGGACGGTAAATATCGTCAACCTCTGTAACGGTTTCAGCCTTGTCAATAGCAGCGGAGATCTCATCTGTCAGCTTATCCTGACCTGCGATAAGAGCGCGTACCTCTTCCTTACGCTTTTCAAGATTGCGCAAATATGTAAGTCTGTCAAGAAGATTACGCAGTACTGTATCGTCAAGTCCGCCGGTAACCTCCTTACGGTAACGGGCAACGAAAGGAACAGTGTTGCCTGCATCGAGCAGCTCAATAGTTGCCGTGAGCTTACCTTCGGGGATGTTCAGTTCTTCAGAAAGTCTTTTGTTGATATCCATTGTTTTCCTCGTTGTATTGAAAATTATTTAGCAAGTTTTAATATGGTGTCTATTTCGTCACCGCGAAGCTCCCGCCACTGTCCCCGTTCAAGTGAGGGATCAAGCTCAAGTCCGCCAAAGCGAATTCGCTCAAGATAAGTGATCTCAGATCCAACAGCGTGGAACATTCTCTTTACCTGGTGGTACTTCCCTTCCGTTACGGTGATCTCTCCGTGGGTCGGGTCGGTCAGGGAAACTTTGCAAGGCTTTGACACAAAATCCGAAAGCTCCAGTCCCCCCTCAAGTCGCAGCCGCGCGTCCTCGTCAATTGGCAAGCACTCGAAGCGGTAAGTCTTTTCGCAATGGTGCTTGGGGGACAAAAGTGCGTGGGTAGTCTGCCCGTCGTTGGTGATAAGCAGAAGGCCTACGGTGTCAATATCCAGTCTGCCGCAGGGGAACATATCCATTTTCTGATATTCAGGTGGGAGAAGCTTCATTACGGATTTGGGGTCGTCTTCAGTTGTGCTGACCGTGTCTGTGGGCTTGTTAAGCATAATATATCGGAATTTCACGTACCCAATAGGCTTGCCGTCCGCTTCTACACGGGCAGTTTTTTCGTCAACCTTCACCGAAGGATCACGGCACACCTCGCCGTTTACAGTAACCCGTCCGCGCCGCACAGCCGCACCGGCTTCCTTACGGGAGAACAGGCCGCTGTCCGCAAGATATTTGTCAAGTCTCATTATTATTCCTCAAGTCAAATGAAAAACACGCAGTAGCAGGCGAAAACGCCTACGGCTATCACTGAAACAGCCACAAGTCCGCAGGAGAATCCCAAGAGAAAACTACGCATAAATTTCATAAAAAAGTGATAGAAACGCATATCGCACCTCCGTTTTGGGGATAACGATAGTGTTGACAATATAATATCACATTTATTCGCGAATTGCAAGATGTGAGAATTTATTGTGGATAAGCTTACGCGGCCGGCATCAAAATGCACTACGCGTGGGGTTGGGTGGGATATATAGAAAGTGCGAACAAAAATAATCCCACCCTCGAGGATTTCATCCTCGGTTCGTTCGGTTTTCATTCACTGCGCGTGAGGCGCCCCAGGAGGTTCGTGCCACCCCCTGGGGAAACCCGGCACTCAAGGAGGGAGGCTGACGCTGATTCTCCCTCCTTAAGAATCCACCCTCTTAACACAACGTGCAGGTTAAATTTGTTAGTTTACCTTCCGCGGATTCACCAATTTAGTGAGGCTAAATTGTTTGCTGGGTTTCGAATTAGCACAGTTAATTAAACTTGTGGTTTAGTTTTTCTGCATTTAGAAATGCAAAAGTTCGAGAAAACAACTATATCAAATCGAACCGAAGCGGGCGAGCTTTCACTATGCGTGAATACTGTGATCCACGGACAACCATACTAATAAGCTTCCACTCTCGTAGAAAGCAAAGGGGGTTTTCTTAAAGGGGAAAATTGAGCCTGCGACTTCCCCCTTTAAGCACCGGGATCCACAAGGGGGTGGTGTTAACCTCCTTGTGTACCTGCGTATAGCTATTTTTGCCTTCGCGTGAAGTATACCACCCCAAAGCAAAAAAACAATAAAAAAATCTCAAAAATCACTTGACAAACTCTTCCTCATCTGCTATAATATCATTCGTCAACAAAAAGTGACACCATAGCGGTATTGTGTAACGGTAGCACAGCAGACTCTGACTCTGTATGTTGGGGTTCGAATCCCTATACCGCTGTAAAACAAAAAAGCATCTTCACTAAGAAGGTGCTTTTTGTTTTGTGCGGGATATTTTAAGGGATTCGACAACCGATACAAAGGCATCTTGAAGCATCAAGAGGCTTTTTTATTTTTTTGGTATCCCACAACTATTTATGTCGAAAATGTATACGAATTTATAACAAACTGTTGTTTGCGGCTTCAAAAAGTTCAAAAATTCACAGTTTATTATAATCCTGTTTTGTGGTAAACTATGTACATATATATGTATATGTAATAAGGAGTTTTATCTTATGAAGAAATATGTAGCACTCGCACTCGTTCTTGTACTTTCCGCAACTTTGGCATTCGCTCTCACATCTTGCAACAATGAAGATACACCCGACCCTGTTGATACAAGCACAACTATAAAGGAACCTGTAGAAACAAGCGCTCCCGAAACAAAGAAACCTCAGGAAGAAGGCTTCTACGGTTACACAACTCTCACCCTTACAAAAGACCCCGTTATCGACAGCGAAGGCCGCCTTGTTCTCTACTTCAACGAAAACATCCTTTGCACAGAAACAACAAAGGCTTACATCGGCATGAAGACATACGGTGCTGCTGACTCCATTCTGTCCACCCCCGATATGAAGGCTTATCCCGATATGTTTGACGGCAACAGCTGCCACGGCGTAGCACTTGTTCCCGAGTACGAAATGGATCCGGGTTCCTACAAGTTCTCTGTAACAATCGGAAATATGTATATCGTTGAGTTTGAATTCACAGTTGAATAATCGCACACCCAAAGGAGCTTCGGCTCCTTTTTTGTTTGCACCTTCCGGGAATTATTGCATATACTGACAGTGATACTTCACCGGAGGTAACCACATGAGAGTAGTGATCTGGAAGAGCCCGCGCTTTGCCGTGCCGTTTTTGAGAAGATTGTTCAAAATCGGGCGGGACAAATGAATAAAAAGCCGTCGTGCTGCGTTTTTCGCATCGGACGGCATTTTTTCGCCTGTTTCGGAAATACTATGTAGGAATTCAAACAAAATAAGGCGGTACACATTATGGAAAACAAAAACACCTCTCCTACAACATGCCTTCTGACACAAATGCATCGGAACGTAACTATGGGAAGCGAGAATCTCTCCGCAGTCACCCCGTATATCAAAGATAAATTTCTTCTTTCAAACGTAACCTCACAGCTTGAAAGCTATTCCGAATTTGCCACTGCAACCGAGGCGCTCCTTGCAAAGCACGGTGCCGCTCCCGAAAAGATCTCACCAATCAAGAAGGCCGTCGCCGGAGCAGGTATTAAGCTTGCTGCCTCTTTTGATCCCACAGACCGACACGTTGCCCAGATGATCGAAAAAAGCACCAAAAAGGGGGCACGGGAGCTTGAGAATCAACTTTGCGACACAAATATAAGCGACGCCGACGAAGAAGCTGTAGCTTTGTGTAAGACAATCGTGGACTTTGAGCTTAAAGAATCGGACAAGATCAAAGACTACACCTAAAAACTGCAAGACAAGAGGGGGCTTTTCGCCTCCTTTTTTCGTCAAAACGTAAATTTTTCAAAAATCTTCCTCCAACCGCTCCGTTGGTGTTGATTTTATGGGGATTTTGTTATATAATAAAAGTTGAGCAAAAATATTGCCGAAAGGCTATCAAATCAAAGGAGTACATAAATTCTATGAGCGAACTCGTTTATTCTCACGAAGTAGAAAACATGTGCTGCGTTGCCAAGGGACCTAAGCACGGTCCGGCTCCCATTCCGGAAGAAGGAAAGTGGATCCAGGCAAAGCAGATCACCGACATTTCCGCCTATACACACGGTGTGGGCTGGTGTGCACCTCAGCAGGGCGCGTGCAAGCTCTCTCTCAACGTTAAGGAAGGTATCATCGAAGAAGCTCTCGTTGAAACAATCGGTTGTTCCGGTATGACTCACTCTGCGGCTATGGCTGCTGAAATTCTCCCCGGCAAGACCCTTCTCGAAGCTCTCAACACTGACCTCGTTTGCGACGCGATCAACACCGCTATGCGCGAACTCTTCCTCCAGATCGTATACGGCCGTAGCCAGTCTGCTTTCTCCGAAGGCGGTCTCGTAATCGGCGCAGGTATGGAAGACCTCGGTAAGGGCGAACGTTCCATGGTTGGTACTATGTACGGTACAAAGGCTAAGGGTGTTCGTTACCTCGAAATGACCGAAGGTTACTGCACAAGAATGGCTCTCGACGCTGACGATCAGGTTATCGGTTACGAATTCGTTTCCCTCGGCAAGATGACCGACTTCATCAAGAAGGGCATGGAACCGAATGAAGCATATGAAAAGTCCAAGGGTACATACGGCCGTTTCGCTGATGCGGTTAAGTATATCGACCCTCGTAAGGAATAATAGAGGAGGTACGAAGAATGGCTAAGTTTGAAGGTTACGAAAGACGTGAGGCGAAAATCCTCGCTTGTCTCAAAGAATACGGCATTTCCTCTATCGACGAATGTAAGGAAATCTGCGACGCTAAGGGCATTGACCCCTACAAGATCGTCGAAGAAACACAGCCCATCTGCTTCGAAAATGCAAAGTGGGCTTACACTGTAGGCGCAGCTATCGCTATCAAGAAGGGCTGCACAAAGGCTGCTGAAGCTGCTGCTGCTATCGGTATCGGTCTTCAGGCATTCTGCATCCCCGGCTCCGTTGCTGAAAACCGCAAGGTTGGTCTCGGCCACGGTAACCTCGGCGCAATGCTTCTTTCCGATGAAACTGACTGCTTCTGCTTCCTCGCAGGTCACGAATCCTTCGCTGCTGCTGAAGGCGCTATCAAGATCGCCCTCAACGCTAACAAGGTTCGCTCCAAGCCTCTTCGCGTTATCCTCAACGGTCTCGGCAAGGACGCTGCTATGATCATTTCCAGAATCAACGGCTTCACATTCGTTGAAACTGAATTCGATCCTTACACAGAAGAAGTTAAGGTTATCTACGAAAAGGCATACTCCAACGGCCCTCGTGCAGACGTTAAGTGCTACGGCTCCGATAACGTTCCCGAAGGCGTTGCAATCATGATCATGGAAAACGTTGGTGTTTCCATTACCGGTAACTCCACTAACCCCACAAGATTCCAGCACCCCGTTGCAGGCACATACAAGAAGTGGTGTAATGAAAACGGCAGACAGTACTTCTCCGTTGCATCCGGTGGTGGTACAGGCCGTACACTCCATCCCGATAACATGGCTGCAGGTCCCGCTTCCTACGGTATGACCGACACCATGGGTCGTATGCACTCCGACGCACAGTTCGCAGGTTCCTCCTCCGTTCCCGCCCACGTAGAAATGATGGGTCTGATCGGCGCAGGTAACAACCCCATGGTTGGTATGACTGTTGCTGTAGCTGTTGCTATCGAAGAAGCTTGCAAGTAAGAAAAAACATTAAATATAGTAATTTTTGAATGATTTTTCCACAAGGTTTGAGGTTTTCGGACTTCAAACCTTGTTTTTTATTTTCAACATTCAAAATTTTCAACATTTTTTCAACAACGGGTTCAGATTGCACAAAAATTGAATGGAATCGCTCAAAAAAAGTATGAGGAAAATTTCTCCTCATACCTTTTTTTATTCGTTTTCATCTTCATCGAACTTGATGGATTCAACCTTGTCATCATCATATTCGCGGTAAATAAAAACAAAACCTTAATTTGACTAAATAATTATCATATGACAATAAATGATACAGCTAATTATTTGAATTGTCAATTCTTAAAAATGCCTCCCCGTTGTATTTTTTCCATGAATGACATAAATATATTCCCAAAATGCCAAGAATCAATCCGTCAAAGCTCTTAAAAAGATCACGGACAAAAAGATTGTCTTCAAAGCATATTATTCCCAGGTAGACCAAGCATCTACTCATTTGAAGGTAGCCTATTGCAAATAATGCGCCAATACAATCTTTGAACACCATATTTGCTTTAAGGAATAAGATACAGAAGAACAACGTTGCAAACGCAAGTATCATGTAATCGGTTCCGTTTTTATAGAACCAAAATGTTGATGCTATGCAAGCAGGAACAAAACAAAAAAGAGAATTATTAGTCTGGAGTGATTTGTTCAAAATATGATAATACAATATTGTAACAAAACAAATTCCAACTACCATATTCATCATCAGTATGATTTTGGAATCTATGCCAAAATATTTTAAATTGTTAAACAAACCTAAGTATTGTCCGCCAGATGCAGTTCCTTTGTCAAAGGTTTGTAACAACAATGTAAGTGGATTTGTCTTTGTAATTAAAGCTGTTGCCCCCCAGCCGGAGAATACTATTGAAAATGATACCAGAAGAACCTTCCATTGCTTTTTGAATAGAAAAACTAAGCAAAAAATTGCGGAAATCTGAGGTTTCATTAAGGAAAGTCCAAAAAGGATTCCTGCCAGCCACGGATTGTCTTCGTAGATTAATAGTGCAATAATTAGCAAACAACAAATAATTGCCCCAGCATTCCCATAATGAACTGAATACATAAAGCTAAAATGAGAAAGAGGAATAAAAAACAAAATTATGGCTGTTGAGCTTTGAAAGATATGGGCAAACTTTTTCAATAACACTCCAATCAAAACTGCCACAGTTAAGAAATGTAGTACATAGACATATACCACAGCCCACTCTAAGGGCAAAAAGCCACCATAGAAGATACTACCAAAAACACACCCCCACGGCACAGTAGAAAAACCATGTGGAATAGTTCCCACTGATTCTATTACCGGGTCCAAACCAGTTAACAAATATGGATTGTATCCCTCTAATGTATATTTGCATATCCTCCAGTGACCAGTTATATCGTATTTGCCATACCCCCCAATATAGTAATACAGAAACAAGCATGTCAAAGCACTTAAACTGAACAGCAAAATTAGCCAAAGATGGCGAGTCTTCATATTTACTATTTGCTTCATTAATTTGCCTCCGGTTTAAAAAGCTTAAGATATTGCATATACCTCGACAATTTTGTTTTGTTCAATATTAGGTAATCCACTTCGTTTCTTTTGGCACACAGCCCATCTTTCTCCAGTCGATCACCAATAAATAATACTTTTGACCTATCCAACCGATGTTGACGAAGAATATAATCTAGTCCCGTCGGCGATGGTTTAAGGGTGAAAATCCGTTCACCATCAGGCCAAAAAACATCTGTGGGATGTACGTTAAGAGCCTTACACTTTTCAACTGCTGGATAATCTGAATAAACATATACCTGGCACAAATTATTCTTTTGTAATTCCAAAAAACAGCGTAATTTTTTATCACAGCACTTACGTAGTATTTTAAGTGGTTTTTGCAATATCCAGTAATCAATAATTGATTGTACTTTTTCTTCCTCCACATTGAATTTTTGAGATAGCTGACTTACAATTATTTTGCCAAACTCCGTATTATCAGATAATTCTTCTATATCTCTGAGCTTTCGATAATACTGTAAAATAAAGAGTTCCTTAATTCTTAACGGATGGATTATGTAGTATCCCAAAAGGACAAACAACATTCGTATTTGCATAGAATATTTGAAATACAACGTTCCGTCCATATCAACAATGTATGTGTTATAGGAATAAATATTACGTATAGGATTTTTTATTTTCATAAATTAATCATTTCGGCTTTAGTTATCCAATTCAGCCATGGTATGTCAACGATTAACAATACGCATGTAATTATCAAAATTATGATTAAATATAGCATCAAGTATTTTTCTTTAAATAATTTTTCTGGTTTTTGTGCGCTGGAGTTTTTTTCAAATGAGAGATAAAAATAGATGCAAAACAAGCCGCAAATCAATGGAATATCCAAAATTAATTCAGCGCGATATTTTATCATAAACACTCCGCTGAAAAACACGGACATAAGAGCATAAAAGAATGCCGATATCAACAAAGATTTTTCACTGTAGAATTTAAATGACTTTCTATACAAAGATGCTGCCTGCTTATCGCCTATCATACGATATTCAGAAAAACGTTTTGTTGCCATTAAGAAAGCACCACCCATCCAATATCCCAATATGATGCTAACAGGAGGCAAGTGATTGCTTGTAATAGCGAACCACCCGATCAACAAACGTATTGCATTGTTAACAGACTCAGATAAAACGTCCAGATAAGGAATTTCTTTGCTTCTCATAGGTTTTACATTATAAACAATCCCCATGATCCAAAGCCATAATTCCATGAAAAATACCCACTTTGATATAAGTAGTGAACACACAAAGCCTAAAATTGTTAGAATTGAATATTCAATCAAAACTCCCGTCAAATTAATGTTTCCAGACACTACAGGCCTTTGATTTTTGTTCGGGTGAAATTGGTCAAATTCTGCATCCAGCCATTCATTGATAACATAATTCGCTGAAGCAATGAAAGATGTGGCTACAAATGATAATATGATTGGAATTATTCTTTCTGCAAGTGTAACTTCTTTTACCAAAAATAATGCAAACGCAGTTCCAGGAAAAATAAATAGTTGTTTAATCCAATGATCTGGGCGTGCGATCCTTACATAGTCCTTCAAGTTTGCCACGATATATCCTCTCTTCCCGTTTTGCTCAATAAAGCAACATAATGGTATATATAATCAATATTTAGAAAAAATATGCATATATCAATTAAATAAATTATAGCGGAACGCCGCGTTCTTGTCAATACCTGACGGTATTATTAATAATCGCACCTGTGTAATAATTCAATTTATGATGCTCTTCCAACATATAGTGTAGCATTAAGCAAATAGCTGATTTAATCACTAAGTTCAACGCATTGTTAAATAACATATGTAACAGCACATCTCAATAATGTGATTGATCTTTCTCGACAATCAAAAAATGCTTGTCTTCACGTAGAAATGATGGGTCTCATCGGCGCAGGTAACAACCCCATGGTTGGTATGACCGTTGCTGTTGCTGTTGCTATCGAAGAGGCTTGCAAGTAAGATTAATACAAACAATAAAAGTCAGGCATGGTTTGTCTGACTTTTTTATATGCTTACCTATTTGAAGTTTTATTCATCCGATCATATACGGAGCTGAGTATCATTCTTTTGCCGATGTGCATACCTATGCCAATGCTGAAAACGAAAAC
>SVSJ01000049.1 GCA_015064355.1 Oscillospiraceae bacterium
TTTACGGGTAGCAAGTAAAAAATGCATGACTGACAGGTCCAAAAACAGCGTACTTGTACGCAGCCAGTTTAGATAGGGCTATGCCCGAAAATGAAAAACCACCCGCTATGCGGGTGGATATTTATTGTTATTTCCGTTTACGAATGAGGGCGAACAGGCATTTGCGGATCGTGTCGGCAGGGATGACAGTCATCGCGAAAACAGAGCAAATGAGAAGCTCACGCCACTCAAGAGGAACGCAACGGAAAACTTCGCCACCAAAATAAATAATGAGCAGCTGTATCGCAGCAACCGCCGGCATGATTACGGTGAACGCCTTGTTTTTTCCAATATTAGCAAACAGATTGATTCGAGACGTGCGGGTACACATAGCGATGCCCACACCCATAAACACAAACAAAGCGAAAAACAGGGTAAGATGGTATACCTCACCACCGCCGAACATGTGGCGTATATTGTCTGACAAGAGGAAAAACATGGACATCAGAATTGCGTATCCGCCGGTCAGAATAATCTGCCACATCATAGAGGCCGTCAAAATATGTTCGTCCCGTTTTATAGGTAACTGCTGCATTGTATCTTTGAGGGCGGGCTCACCGGCAAAGGCGAGGGAACCGAGTGTGTCCATTATAATATTTACCCACAGCATCTGGATAACGGTGACAGGGCTTTCGATGCCGAACATTGTGCCGAGTACCGACACTCCAACTGCCGCAAGATTCATTGTCAGCTGGAAAGTGATAAACTTTCGTATGCTGGAGAAAATTGTCCGTCCAAAGAGAACTGCCTTTGTGATAGATACGAAATTGTCATCAGTAATAACAATGTCTCCGGCTTCTCTGGCAATATCCGTGCCGCTTCCCATAGCAAATCCCACGTCGGCGGATTTCAACGCCGGTGCATCGTTTATTCCGTCCCCTGTCATTCCTGTTACGTGGCCGCTTTCTTTGGCAAGTCTGACAAGTCTGCTTTTGTCCGCCGGTGTAACCCGTGAGATTACTTTTATCATAGGCAAAAGCTCGATTATTTCTCCGTCGTTCATATTCTTCAGATCTTGCCCGCCAATTACAAGATCCCGACCGGCTGTTGTGTAACGGACGATGTCTTCAGACTGATCGTAAGTCCGATAGTCTTGGGAAAGAATACCGCATTCAAGGCCGATTCCGGCAGCGGTGCTGTGATTGTCACCGGTGAGCATTACCACCTGTATTCCGGCGGATCTGCACTCACCGACTGCCCTGATAGCCTCCTTGCGTATTTCATCGCGAATAACGTACAGGGAAACAAAAGTAAGTGGCGTTGACTGGGTGAGTGGACCGCCCCGCAAGGATTCAAGCAGAGATTCCCCCCCTTCGCAATAGGCAAGAATCCTGAAAGACCGCCCGGCGTAATCGTTAATAGTCTCTCGAAGCCGTTCTGAAATTTCTACGTTCATAGGCTTGATATTGCCTGACTCATCCATATATGAAACACAGCAGGGGAGTAAATATTCCCACGCACCTCTTATGTATAATTTGCCGTCGTATCTGGCAGCGGCGTATTTTCTCGCAGAATCAAAGGGGATAATGTCCTCGGGCAGGGCAGCTTGTCGGAGATTTTTCAGCCCAAGAAAAGCGGAAATGGCACGCTCGGTCTGATTGAACACAGACACACAAGCGGCATCGCCCTTTTTCAAGCTTTGGAGAATGGGGCGTGGAACAGATTTGATGCTGCTATGCTCGCTGTTTGCAGTAACGACTTTGCTGACGGACAGCCGCCCGGTGGTGAGGGTACCCGTTTTGTCAGTGAACAGAATATCAATACTTCCGGCAGTTTCAATTCCAATCAGCCGCCGTACCAGTACTCCGGACCTCATCATCTTTTTCATATTTGACGAAAGGACCACAGTGATCATCATTGGCAGCCCCTCCGGTACGGCAACTACCACAATAGATATTGCCATAGTCAACGCGCGAACCAACTCGGAAACAACAAATCTCACGTCAGATAGCTTTGCAAGTGCTACTTGTGTGGAGCAACCTGAATCAAACCAGAATGCATCTGCCAGGTGTACGATTGCCACAACCGCCGCCGAGGCGTACCCGATTTTTGAGATGGTCTTCGCAAGCCTCGACAGCTTTTGCTTCAGTGGACTTGTTCCATCGTCACGGGATAATTCAGTTGCGATGGAGCCGTATACCGTATCCTCTCCAACTGCGAGAACCAGCAGAATGCCGTTTCCGGAAATAACGTGACTTCCTTTGAAAACCGCTGTTGAGTTGCCTGTTTTAAGTTCGTATTCACCGCTTTTTCGCAGGGAACTTAAGGCTGAATCACTTACCGTTTTCTTTACAGCTCTGCTTTCACCTGTGAGTGAGGATTCATCGCAGGAAACCTCACCCCGTACCAAAATCCCATCAGCAGGCACCGTGTCTCCAGGATATAGGTACACAAGATCGTACCTCACAATATCCGATATACTGCATTCCACATCATTCCCGTCTCGGAGAACATGGCAAAGGCTGTCGCCAAGGGTTGAATATAGCTTCTCGAATGCAGCACCCGAGGAATGCTCGGAAATTGTGGAAACAAGGCTTGAGATCAGCACCGTGGCGGCAATTCCAAGGGATTCTGCCCAGTTGAAATCAGAAAATGTAAAAATCGTGTTGATAACAAGAGCACCGATAAGGATTTTTATTATTGGATCGTTGAGATTATGAAAGAATTGGCGAAAGAACCCGGCTCGCCGCCCGGCGGATACCGAGTTTCCACCGTACTTTTCACGGGAAAGCTTCACGTCATCGGTGGTCAGTCCGCAGGAGAGGGAGGGAAGCTTTAATGCTTCTTTATTCCGTGAAGGAGACCGGGTACGCCCAGACACACATTTGATATTTTCGTTCATTTGATACACCTGCCGCAATTTGTTCTGCTCTATTATATTCACTCTCGGACGAGTTTAGGAGTGAATCTTGATTGAGGTGCGCGTGTGGTGTATAATATAAATAAATAATTTTTGATTACTTGTTGCAAACGGGATGGCTGCCGCGTATTAGTTATGTCAGGACATAATCCGGATCAAAGTCAGACAATATTTATGGGAGGTAAGAGATATGTCTTATAGAAGTGACGCCGAGCGTGTAATAGAGCAGTATGGCACGCTGGTATATCGCGTTTGTTACGTTCGCTTGGCAACTGTAGATGTCTCCCTGGCAGATGATGCGTATCAAAACGTGTTTCTCTATTGGATAGAGCATCCACCAAAGGTAGAAGCAGGCTCCGAGCACGAGAAAGCGTGGTTCATCCGTTGTGCAATACACCGCTCGACCGATCTGATACGCAAGCGCAAAAGCTGGGAGGAAATACCGAGCACAGTACCGGCGTTGAACGATGACACAACGGAGGTTATGCAGGCTTTGCTTGCTCTGCCTGAGAAATATCGTATGCCTCTTTATCTTACAGCAGTGTGCGGATACTCCATTGCTGAAACGGCAAAAATGCTTGATATGACTCAGGCAGGACTCAGAATGAGGCTGACCAGAGCCCGCCGTGCACTTGCAGAGGAGCTTGAACTGAATATCTATAATTCGATTTCTGAAAAGGAGGAGAAAATATGAGAGATATCAATTTATCAAATAAAGACGATCTGAATGTAACCCCGTCTGAATCTCTGAAAAGAGAAACGCTGGCAGTAATGAAATCATTTGAAAATACAAAAGAGATAAATGCTCCGATAAGGCACAGAAGCTTAAAGAAAACAATTTTACTGTGCGCGATAATTATGTGTGTTCTTCTCGCACTGATTACTGCCGCCGTGCAGATATTCGATTATTTAGTATATATTCCCGGCATGGGGCTGGTAAAAGCTAATAATTCTGAGGTATATACTTTGAAGGAACGCATGAGAGTCGATTGGTTCCATGTCGAAGCTATGTCGTTCATCCCTGTTACAGAGGGAGAGCACAAGGGCGAATGGAGCGTTACCCTTGTTGCTGATAAGGATATTGCAGGCGACATGTGGAATGATCCGGAGAAGACCGCGCCCATTTATCTCACTGGCAAGGGCGGTGTGAAATATGCAATTGAACCTATTATAGAAGGCAGCGGTATGGACTTCACAAGATATCAGGGGTACGCGATTGTAGACGGGGCAGGAGATTACACACTTACTTGGAAAGACAAGAATTACACCGTCACAATGCAAGCTCTTGAGGATACGGAATGGGCGAATTATTCATATCCTGTGAAAGATGGGATTACCGTGATTGCATTCCCGATGGCAGATTATAGTCCGTATATAGTTTTTGATGTGATTCTCGATCCAACCTGCGAAGATTTTTTGTATTGGTCGGAGTATAGCGGAATCGTGCATTGCGACCAAGATAATATGACGGTTACAGATACCCTTGGAAACACTTATTATCCACACTCAACCCACGGTGGCGGAGTCAGAATTCCCGAATCTGAGAGAGAAAGCGGAATTTACGGCTCACTTGAATTCATTCAAGAAACGATCATGTTCCTTGATAAACCTTTGGAAGCACCCGTTGCAAAAATCGAGGTTAATGGAATAAAGATATTGTTTACGTTTATGGACGATACACCCGACGCTGGCACTATAACCGTACCGGGGCTTGGCGAAACAGTCGAGGGAGAGGATCTGCCAAACGGCGGTTTTCTGATCGATGATCACGGAGTCAAGCTTCGTGCGAAGAGTATTCAAACGATGATCAATGATGACACCGGCGGGTATGATCTGTTCATTACCACAGATAGGCCGGAGCCTGACTTTGGCATGGACATTTCAAGGCTTAACTTATCGCTGATTTTCGGGGAAAAGAAATATCCCCGTGAGGAGAGAAACGCTTGTCGAAGTTCTATTTACTATACTAAAGATTGGGATGAATCATACGGCGAGCCTATCGGCTACCATCATTGTGCTATCCGTGGGGCAGGAGACCGGGATACGAATAAGATGCTTGACGTGACCTACGGTGAAGAGGTGGTTGTCAGAGTGGCCGGCCTGCAGGTCACCATCGACAACGACTGGATAATCGACTTCACAGCAAAAGAATAAGCCTATGCAAGCAGATTCTTGATGTGCAACACAAAATCCACAATAATTTCCCAACTCCTATTGACTTTACCGCTGGAAAATGATATAATACATTGTAATTATGATAATCATACGGAGGATAATCTATTATGAAGCATATCAAGACTCTCGAAACTCGTAATCTCTGCAACAGCGCAAAGAACGGTGGCTGCGGCGAATGCCAGACATCTTGCCAGTCCGCTTGCAAGACCAGCTGCGGTATCGCTAACCAGAAGTGCGAAAACAAGGAAAAGAAGGCAAGCAAATAATTTCCGAAACTAAAGTGCCGCCGTATTAGTATGGCGGCATTTTTATCTATATAAAAGGAGTACATAGATATGATACATCAGTATCAGCTTGGCGGATATAACGTAGTGCTGGACATCTGCTCCGGCTCTGTTCACGTTGTAGACGAGGTGGCGTACGATATTATTGCAATTTTCGAGGAATTCGACCGTGAGACCGTTTTGGCGAAAATGGCGGAGAAATACGGTGACCGCGACGATATAACAAAAGAGGATATAGAAGAATGCTATACCCAGGTTGTAGAGCTTAAGGAAGCGGGCAAGCTGTTTGCGCCTGATACCTTTGAGCCTATGGCAGGGGAACTGAAGCAAAAGACCTCCGGCGTTGTAAAGGCACTTTGCCTCCACGTTGCCCACACCTGCAATCTGAATTGCGAATACTGCTTCGCAAGCCAGGGCAAATACCACGGTGATCGTGCTGTTATGAGCCTTGAAGTGGGAAAACGCGCCCTTGATTTTCTTATCGAAAATTCCGGCACACGCCATAACCTTGAGGTTGACTTCTTCGGCGGCGAGCCGCTTATGAACTTCGATATGCTGAAGGAGCTTGTTGCATACGCTCGCAGCATCGAAAAAAAGTATAACAAGAACTTCCGCTTCACCCTTACAACAAACGGCCTGCTTATCGACGACGACGTAATCGACTTTGCTAATCGCGAGTGCGTCAACGTTGTACTGAGCCTTGACGGACGCAAAGAGATACACGACCGCTACCGTGTAGACTACGCTGGAAACGGAAGCTGGGAGAGGATCGTTCCCAAGTTCCAGAAGCTGGTGGAAGCCCGCGGCGGCAAGGACTACTATATGCGCGGCACCTTTACTCACGCTAACCCCGACTTCCTCAAGGATATTCAGCAGATGCTGGATCTGGGCTTTACCGAGCTTAGCATGGAGCCTGTTGTTTGCGCTCCCGGAGACCCATCCGAGCTGACAGCGGAAGACTTGCCAATCGTTCTTGAACAGTACGAAAAGCTTGCAGAGCTTATGATAGAGTGCGACAAAGCGGGTAAGCCTTTCACCTTCTACCACTATATGATCGACCTGACAGGCGGTCCTTGCATCTATAAGAGAATCTCCGGCTGCGGCTCCGGCACAGAGTATATGGCAGTTACACCTTGGGGCGACCTTTACCCCTGCCACCAGTTTGTTGGCGAGGAAAAGTTCAAGCTTGGTGACATCTGGAACGGGGTTTCCAATACTGCTATTCAGGATGAATTCTGCTCCTGCAACGTGTACGCACGTCCCGAATGTCGCGATTGCTGGGCGAGACTGTATTGCTCCGGCGGCTGCGCGGCCAATGCTTACCATTCAACGGGCTCTGTTCGTGGCGTATACAAGTACGGTTGCGAGCTGTTCAAGAAGAGAATGGAATGTGCCATTATGGTACAGATACACCGCATGATGGGCGAGGATGAGTAATGAAAACTCCAATCGCTGATTTCGTCCGACGATACGCAGAAAGCGAGTCGCTGCGACTGCATATGCCCGGACACAAGGGCGTGAATCTCCTTGGGACGGAATCAATTGACATAACCGAAATACAAGGCGCTGACAGCCTTTACGAAGCACAGGGGATAATCCGCGAAAGCGAATCCCTTGCAAGTGAGCTTTTCGGCGCGGATACCTTTTATTCCACCGAGGGGTCGTCTCTCTCAATCCGTGCAATGCTTTATCTTGCGTCCCTTTACTCGAAAGAGCAGAGCAAACGTCCAATCATTATGGCGGGAAGAAATGCGCACAAAACCTTTATCAGTACCGCGGCACTTCTCGACTTTGATGTGAAGTGGCTGTATCCCCATGATGGAGAAAGCTATCTCTCCTGCAAAATAAACGGTGAGGAGCTTGACGCAGCCTTGTCGCAATCGGACGAGATGCCTACAGCTGTATATATCACAAGTCCCGACTATCTTGGAAATACTGTGGACGTGGCTGAAATCTCCCGCGTGTGCAAAAAATACGGTGTGTTGCTCCTTGTTGACAATGCCCACGGTGCGTATCTGAAGTTTTTGCCAGAGTCACGTCATCCGATCGACTTGGGTGCGGATATGTGCTGTGATTCTGCTCACAAAACCTTGCCCGTGCTGACTGGTGGGGCGTATATGCATATTTCAAAGGAAGCCCCTGCAATATTTTCCGCGAGAGCTAAAGACGCACTTGCCCTATTTGGCTCAACAAGCCCGTCGTACCTTATTCTCCAGTCTCTCGATTTGACGAACAGGTATATCGCAGACGGATATAGGGAAAAGCTTGCAGATTTCATTGACGTTGTAAACGACTGTCGAGAAAAGCTTGAGGCACACGGATATATACTCTGCGGAAACGAACCACTGAAGCTGACGATCAGCACAAAGCTCTACGGCTACGACGGACGTGACTTTGCATCTGCTCTCGAAAAGCGAGGAATTATTTGCGAATTTGCGGATAACGATTACTGCGTATTGATGCTCACTCCCGAAATCGGAGCGCATGGCATCAACAGACTTACAGACGCGATGTTCGGCATACCTAAGCTTGATGTAATCAGCGCAAAGCCCCCGAAATTCCACTGTGCTGACTGCGTAATGTCCGCCAGAACAGCGGTGTTCAGCCCGTCTGAAGTGATTTCCGCAAGCGAATCTGCAGGTAGAATCCTTGCAAATGCAACGGTTGGATGCCCGCCGGCTGTTCCGATAGTGATGTGCGGTGAGCGGATCGACGAAGCGGCTATGCGTGCGTTTGAGTATTATGGAATTGACAAAGTCACTGTTGTGAAGGAATAAAAGCATATGAACACGAAAGCAATAGTATACACATCAAACACCGGCTACACAGCCGAATACGCGAAAATTCTCGGAGAAAAGGCCGGATTGCCTGTGTATTCTCTTGATGAAGCAGAAAAGAATGTTCCGGAAAAATCGGAGATAATTTATCTCGGTTGGGTAATGGCGTTCAGAATTCAAGGCTACGAAAAGGCGGCAAAGCTTTATAATATCGCCGTGCTCTGCGGTGTTTGCCTTGGAACTACCGGTTCACTTATCGGTGAGATCCGCAAGGCACAAAAGGTTGACGAAAGTATGCCGCTTTTCACTCTACAGGGCGGATTTGATATGAACAAGCTCCGCGGTGTTAACAAGTTTATTATGAAGATCATGAAAAAGATCCTCACAAATCAGATCACTGCAAAAGACGAGCAGACCGATGACGACCGTACCATACTTCGCCTGCTGAACGAAGGCGGTAGCTGTGTAAGGGAAGAAAACCTCTCACCGGTCCTTGACTTAATAAAGGAATAACAAAAACGGAGACTAAAATCTCCGTTTGTTTTTTTGCCATGACCCAGCCAAGGAGGGGGAGAGGGGGAAACTTCGGCGTTTG
>SVSJ01000050.1 GCA_015064355.1 Oscillospiraceae bacterium
CATCTCCCGAAGATATCGAAGGTATGAAGGCTGCTCAGGGTATCCTGACAGTTCGCGGCGGTATGACATCTCACGCAGCAGTTGTTGCTCGTGGTATGGGTAAGTGCTGCGTATCCGGTTGCGGCGAAATCAAGATGGACGAAGAAAACAAGAAGTTCGAACTCGCTGGTAAGACCTACAACGAAGGCGACTACATCTCCATCGACGGTTCCACAGGTAAGATCTACGACGGTATCATTCCCACAGTAGACGCTGAAATTTCCGGTAACTTCGGTACAATCATGGGTTGGGCTGACAAGTTCAGAACACTCAAGGTTAGAACAAACGCTGATACACCTACAGACGCTAAGAAGGCTCGCGAGCTGGGCGCTGAAGGTATCGGTCTCTGCCGTACAGAGCACATGTTCTTCGGCGAAGGCAGAATCGACGCATTCCGCGAAATGATCTGCTCTGAAACAGTTGAAGAAAGAGAAGTTGCTCTTGCAAAGATCCTTCCCATGCAGCAGGCTGACTTCGAAGCTCTCTACGAAGCACTTGAGGGCACACCCGTTTGCATCAGATTCCTTGACCCGCCGCTTCACGAGTTCGTTCCTCAGGAAGAAGCAGACATCAAGGCTCTCGCAGATGCACAGGGCAAGTCTGTTGAAACAATTAAGAACCTCATCGCATCTCTCCACGAATTCAACCCCATGATGGGTCACCGTGGATGCCGTCTCGCTGTAACATACCCCGAGATCGCTAAGATGCAGACATCCGCTGTTATCCGCGCTGCTATCAACACACAGAAGAAGCATGCTGACTGGACAGTTAAGCCTGAAATCATGATTCCTCTGGTAGGCGACGTTAAGGAACTTAAGTACGTTAAGTCCGTTGTAGTTGAAACAGCTAACGCTGAAATCGCAGCAGCAGGCGTTGAACTTGAATATGAAGTTGGTACAATGATCGAGATTCCTCGTGCGTGCCTCACAGCTGACGAAATCGCTGCTAACGCAGACTTCTTCTGCTTCGGTACAAACGACCTTACACAGATGACTTACGGCTTCTCCCGTGACGACGCTGGTAAGTTCCTCGAAGCTTACTACGATGCTAAGATCTTCGAAAACGATCCCTTCGCTAAGCTCGACCAGACTGGCGTAGGCAAGCTCATGAACATGGCTATCACCCTCGGTAGACCCGTTAACCCCAACCTCCACGTTGGTATCTGCGGCGAACACGGTGGTGACCCCACATCTGTTGAGTTCTGCCACAAGATCGGTCTCGACTACGTATCTTGTTCTCCTTTCCGTGTGCCGATCGCTCGCCTTGCAGCAGCTCAGGCAGCTATCTCCAATAAGTAATGCGGGGAGGCCCCTGCGGGCATGAATCGCTACGCTACGGTGGAAGAATAAAGTGATCCCCCGACAGCAAAGCACGGCTATAGGATAAAACCAAAACAAAAAACGATCCCCATCGAGAAATCGGTGGGGATTTTTGTGTGTATCGAATTCTGTATTTATTTGCCTTGTTCAAATGCTTCCGCATCGGCGAGGATTGCCTTGAACCGGTCTGTGTCCCGGATGGGATCGAAGACTTTCCATGCAAGGGTAGGCGTGATCGCATCTGTCCTATCATAAGTTTTCGCACAGTAGTGCAGTTCTCTGCCATAGAAATACGGCAGTTTAGTTTCTGTGATTACATTGTGATTCTTTGCTCTGATCTTCTCATGTCTGACCATTTTTTCGAGCCAATCCATAGCTTCATCATAACGTCCAAGCTGTACACATACTTCTGCACAATAGTCGTATGAATAAAAACCATAGAATGGCATTTCATCGTCACGATTTCCAACCATGATATCATAAATATCGGGATACAGACGGTAACAAACGTATGCTTCTTCTAATTTGCCCTGATTCTTATAATTTCCTGCAAGACTGATAAGTTCGAATTTCAAATAATCGAGTGCTTTATAGATATTATCTGCGCGCTTTTTCATCGCGGCATCTGTTCTTCCCATACGGCTTAACACATAAGCAATATAGCTTCCGCCGTCGTCATACACACTGAATTCTGCAAGTTTTTTTGCGTGTTCTTCGGCTTTTTCGAGATTGCCTGTGTTAACATACAGTACTGCCAGCCATTTATGTGCATGGTTCAAATATTTAATATCTGAACAATGACTGAGAATCACGTTCGCCTGACGGATCAACTCGTTCTGCCATTTTTGTATTTCTGTACTTTTGTTTTCATAATCTTCGATTTCCTTGTATTCATCCAGCAGCCCGTAGATATGCCCCAGCGAATATGACAGCAGTTCATAATTGTTCGGATAGACTTCAAGCAACCTCTGCACGTCCTCACAGCATTCTTTCTGCCAGGCAAAACTGCTGATGCCTTGGGGAGGATTACAAGTTTTCTTCTCCGCATCTTTGATGAAGGATGCAATCACCTCATCCCCATCCGTTCCATCCTTGCCGAACAGTACATCTGTCGTCACGCCAAACACATTCGACAGCGGTACGATTTGCGAGATATCCGGCATCCCTGTCTCGTTTTCCCAACGGCTGATTGCTTGAAAGGTAATATTCAGTTGCTGTGCCAGTTCTTCCTGCGTGAGATTCCGTTCCTTGCGAAGTCTGCGGATAATCTGACCCATTGTTTCGCTCATACTATTTCTCCTTAAAATATAAATTCCGGTACCGTTGAATGTATTATAACAAAAGTTTTCTGAATTGTACAGCGCTTCAAATCTGAACAAGATTCAACGGAGCATTGAATTAGTGTTTTTGTGTTGATTTTTTGCTTGATTGATGGTATAATAAATAAACGATTCTTTATAGGAGGACGGTATGAATTCTCACAAAAAGAAAATGATTGCACCGATTATCGCGTCAGCATTTATGATACTGTACTATATTGTGTACTTTGGATTTCTCGCCTCTCTCCTTGAGGGGATTTGGAAATATGCCTTCGGCATAATTCCTCTTGTTTTGGTAGCGGTCACAATTTGCGTATGCATAGAAAGAATAAAAGAAATAAAGAAAGGTGAAGAAGATGATATTAGTAAATACTGATTACATCAGCGGCAAGGAACTTGAAACGATTTCTCTCGTAAAGGGAAGCACGATCCAGTCAAAGCACATCGGAAACGACATTATGCAAAGCTTCAAGACTTTGGTTGGCGGCGAGCTTAAGGCTTATAATGAAATGATGAACGATGCTCGAGCATTGGCAACCAAGAGAATGGTGGCGGAAGCTGAAGAGCTTGGCGCGGACGCAGTTGTCAATATTCGTTACGCTTCATCTGCGGTTATGCAGGGTGCGGCAGAAGTTATCGTTTACGGTACTGCTGTTAAATTCGTAAATAAATAAACAAAACTATCCCCACGGCATAGCCCGGGGATTTTTGTATTGTAATTTCCTCCTTTATCTGCTACAATAGAAATATACTAAAAAAGGAGAGAGACTTATGTATTCAATAGATTTCGGTAAAAGCGGAATAAAGGTCCCCACAGTGGCTGTTGGCTGTATGAGAATCAGCGATATGAACGAGCGGGAGATCTCCGCTTTCGTGAACACATCCCTTGAGCACGGCGCAAACTTCTTTGACCACGCGGATATTTACGGCGGTGGCGAAAGTGAGGTAGTGTTCGGAAAAACGATTACTCCGTCAATGAGAGAAAAAGTGATAATCCAGACCAAGTGCGCTATTGTTCCCGGCAAGATGTTCGATTTTTCCTACGAACATATCGTTGAGTCAGTGAACGGCAGCCTTAAGAGACTTGGCACAGACTACGTTGACGTTTTGCTTCTTCACCGCCCCGACGCGCTGATGGAGCCGGAAGAAGTGGCGCGTGCATTTGACGAGCTGAAGTCCTCCGGTAAGGTACGTCACTTCGGCGTTTCCAACCAGAACCCCTATCAGATGGAACTGCTGCAGAACTCTCTCGATATGCCCCTCTGCGCAAATCAGCTGCAGTTTGGTATAATGCATACCTCTATGATCCATTCGGGCATTAACGTGAATATGTATAACGACTTCGGTATAAACCGTGACGGCGGCGTGCTTGACTATTGCCGTCTGAACAAGATCACCATCCAGCCTTGGTCACCTATGCAGTACGGCTTCTTCGAGGGTTGCTTTATTGACAACGAAAAGTTCCCTCATCTTAATAATGTAATGGATGAGATAGCAGCGGCGCACGGTATTTCCAAAACTACCCTTGCCTTTGCGTGGATCCTGCGCCACCCTGCAAAGATGCAGCCCATCACCGGTACTACCAATCTTACCCGCCTTGCAGACTGCATCAAAGGAGCTGAGGTAAGCCTGACTCGGGAGGAATGGTACAAGATCTACATGGCAGCAGGTAACATTCTGCCGTAAATCAACCACATACAAAAAACATCCGCTCATCAACCGTGGGCGGATTTTGTGTTGCATATTGTGGAAAACTGTGCTATAATGTATAAAAATGACAAGGAGGAGACGGCTTGTGAACATTTTTATCATTCATTCCGGACAAGATATTGACTACGTTAATGAAAAGAAAACAGAAATAAAAAACCGTTGCGAAAAAGCCCATGTTCTGCTGCTGAAGTACAGACTTTTTTGGAAGCGAGAAGCAAAAAGGTTAATGAAGTCTGCACAAATGATCCTTTATATTGTTGGAAAAGAAGGTTATAAAAGCAAGAATATAGACTGGGAAATTAAGGAAGCAAAAAAGCAACATAAGGCTATTGTTATCTACAACAAAGACGGCCACAAATTGAACGCCTCTCTTTTTGATAAAGATCCTTTTACCAAGGAAAACATTCCCATAGCCAAGGAAGTTAAAACTATTGATGATTTGGTGGCCATAGTAGAGGATTATGAGAATGGCAAGCATATTCATTTGTTCAACGAGAATAATTTGGACTATGAAAAGCTTTTTGAACAATACAAACTATTCTCCGATACTTCTGAATCTTTGGTTGCGAGACGTCAGAGCGTAAACAGCTTTTATATAACTACAGACACTGCGTTAATTACCATTGCGGCAACAGCTTTTTCCTTTAACACCGATCTGATTACGCAGCTGATCATCACAATGGTGCTAACATTCCCGGGATTTATGTTAAACAGATCCTGGCTGAAAGTCATGGAATCATATTCTTTGATCAATAGCAGCAAAATGAAAATTTTGGGTATGCTTGAAAAGAAACTGTCGGCATCCCTTTTTGACGCAGAGTGGGAAGCAATGAGCAATAAGTACAACCGTCAAAGATATGTATCGTTTTCCGACAGGGAAAGACTGCTTCCGATAATTTTCAACTGGGTATATGCCATTGTTGATGTTATTTGCGGATTGATAATTATTTTTACATATATTTTGTAGACCTCGATGCTTATATACAAAACAAAAGAGACCTGCGAGGGTCTCTTTTTTGAGTTCAGATAAAAGATATTGGTTTTAGCCAAACGCTGAAATTGCTGTAAGGCAATGCTCAACAAACGGCGGATATTTTGGGTGGCGGATATGCAACTCAATGCGTGTACTTGCAACATGATGTCGTATATGGTATAATAATGTCAACGGGAGGACGACACGATGCTTGATTTTCTTAAATATTTCTTTGGGAAAGGGGACGCGGTTGAATTCGAGAACTTTACCCTTGCCCATTTTGCACCCATACTGCTGGCGGTTGCTTTGATTTTTCTGATTTATCGCTACAGAAACAGCATACGGGATATGAAGCGCGAGCGTTTCTTCCGCTACGCACTTGCTTTCGGACTTATTATCAGCGAAATGTCTTACTACTGGCGGCTTATCGCGATGCCGTCTCTCGACCCGAACCCGGTGGATCACCTGCCTATTTCCGTGTGCGGCTGGGTTGCGATCTTCGGCAGCTATATGCTCATCGGAAAAAGCCAGACCTTGTTTGATTTTTCGTATTTCTGGGCGCTGTCCGGCTCGGTTTTCGCCTTGATCACCCCCGCGGTAATCACGTACACAGGCCCCACCAGATTCAGATATTACCAGTTCTGGGCAGAGCACCTTCTGGGATTCGTGGCAGTTTTCTATATGATTTTCGTGCACAAGATGCGCCCCACCTTCAAGTCTCTTGTGAAGGCGTATGCCGGGCTTGTTGTCCTTGCGGGAGTGGCGTATTACGCAAACTGCCTCATCGGCCCGGGGGCTAACTACCTGTTTATGGCGCGCCCCGAGTCCACCCCGTCGATCCTTGACATCCTGCCCTCGAACTTCGCCTTGCGCCTGCTCATTATGGCGGCGGTGATCTCTGCTTTGTTCTTCGTAATGTACCTGCCTTGGTATATTACGAATAAAAAGAATGGCAAATAACAAAACGATAAATAAGAATTTGTATGGAGGTATAGAAATGAACAACAAATGCATTGAATGTGGTGGAGAATTGATAGATGGAACGCTTGCGGGAATGTATGTCGCGTGCTTTTATCCAAAGGGTGAAGAAAAAAAGCTAAATGGCAAGAAAAGTAAAACTGTATGCTCTTGCTGCAAAGATTGTGGATTGATTCAAAATATCAGAGCTGTTGAACTTGAAAAAATTGTTTAAGCTACTAAAGAAATCCAATTTATCGAACAGAATAAAACAAACGCCGGGAGATCTTGAGAATCTGTCGGCGTTAATTGTTTGTTTACGGAGGAGAAATTTTGCTTTTGCGGACCGTCTGGTCTTACAAGGGATATTTAAACTCCTTTTATTTTTTTAATCATCAAATCGGATAGTCTTTGTGTGTCCGTCAACGGAGAGCACTGCGCGGTCGAATATTTCCAAAGCCTCGTGGAAATGAAGCTCAGGCTCCGGGAGGGCAGGGCTGTAGTGAGTCAGCCACATTTCCCGGCAATCGCTTTCCCGGGCAAGCTTTGCCGCTTCAACCATTGTCATGTGCCCGGATTCTTTAGCCCGCGCGATCTTGTCCCGCTCGAACATTCCCTCGCAAATGAGGAGGTCTGCGTCCGTTGCCATTGTAGAGATCATGTCGCAGGGGCGTGTGTCCGTTGCAAAGGTTACGTGGATTCCACGTCGCGCCTCACCGAGAACCATGTCGGGGGTGTATCCGTCGATTGAGTCGCCACGCTGGAGCTTTGACCACAGATTCATAGGAACGCCGTTAGCCTTCGCCTTTGCCGCGTCAAATTTGCCCGGTCTCGAAATCCGCACGTCGTATCCAAGACAGGCGCATGAATGCTTCAGCTCAAATGAGGTGATACTGAATCCGTGACGCTCAACGGAGTCGAAATCCCCGAGAACCTTGGTCTGAATGCGGAAAGGAAGCTCTGTTGCGATGCTTGTCAGATTCTTGACGACCTCGTCAACTCCCTTGGGACCGCAGATGAGGAGGGGCTCGGTGTGACCCTCGTTTCCCATTGATAGAAGAAGACCGGGGAGACCGCTGCAGTGATCTGCGTGAAAATGGGTCAGCAAAATAGTCCCGATCTTGCCGAGAGAAAATCCCGCTTTTTTGACTGCAAGCTGAGTTCCCTCACCGCAGTCAATGAGGAGTCCTATTCCGTTGTATCTCATGTAGCAGCAGCTGAGGAACCTGTCCAGTCGCGGTACAGTTCCTCCGGTGCCCGGCAAACAAACGTCAAGCATTGATGTCTCCTGTATCTTAATCAAACGTTTTGGCAACGTTGAAACTCATAACTACGCGAAGCGTATCATAACTCTAAACTTATAACTAAAATAAATATCCCGTGGTGCCGTTTCAGTGAGCATTTAGAAACCCTGCTCATGCAAGGACGGTGCCCTCTCCGAAGGTTTGTGCTCCCAACGTCCTGGTCGACGCGGCGGCGCGGAATGCGTCTCACGGCGTCGGAGGGAGGTCTGCATCCCCCGTCCGGAAGCCCGGGCTCCTTTTTACTCTTTGTGGGTTTTAATGCTCAGCGTATATCTCGCACACCACAGGATCTGATCGCGGATTATTGGGACTTAGTTTTCGTCGTAGAAAATATCGGAAAACTCGTCGTCAAAAATGTCAGCGATGCGGTCGAATTCGTCATCGTCCTCGATGGTCTCGAGAATCTCCTCGCCGTTTTCGTCAACGCCGTACTTGAGGATAACGTATTCGTCGCTTTCTTCTTCGCCCTTTTCGTTTACGGGAACAAGTGCCTTGTATACTGCGCCCTCGTGCTCAAGTGTGCCGAGGAGAGCAAAATGAAGCTCGTTTCCGTCGTCGTCTGTAAGGGTGTAAATTTCAGGATCGTATTCTTCAAGCTGTTCGATCTCGTTCTTTACTTCGTCTTCTCTGTTCATATTCTATTCACTCCTGTAGGTTATTATACATTGGTAGTTTATGTTTATTTCTACATCTTTATTTTACAATGCCCCGCCCGTTTTGTCAATAGGGAATGTTTAGCTATAATCTTTATGTGCTGTTCGCACTTTCTATATATCCCACCCGTGCTTTCGCACGGAACATAAGGAGGTTCATGCCACCTCCTTATGAATCCAGGCACTTAAAGGGGGAAAGGAGCAGGCTCAATTTCCCCCTTTAAGAAAACCCCCTTTGCTTTC
>SVSJ01000014.1 GCA_015064355.1 Oscillospiraceae bacterium
ACTGAGTGTGATGCGGTAACCACCGCGGCAAAGACACACGTCGACGGAGATGACAAGAACCACGTTTGTGATAACGATGGCTGTAACGTTGACAATGTAGACGGTGGTTGCTACGATACAACTCCCAAGGATCACATCTGCGACGAGTGCGGTGCAGAAAACGTAACCGAACATATCGACGGTGACGATGACAACCACCTTTGTGACAACGGATGCGGTCAGGTAGCTGACGAAGGATGTCACGATGCAGATAACGACACTGATCACACTTGTGACGAATGCGGTAAGGAAAATGTGACCGAACATGAGTACGGTACAGCGTCCTACACCTGGACAGAAGACGGTAAGTCTTGCACAGCAACTCGTGAGTGTAACTGCAGTGATATTCAGACAGCAACAGCAAAGATCGAAAGCGAAGTTGTAAAAGAAGCAACATGTACAGCAACCGGAGACACCAAGTACACAGCAACGTTTGAAGGTGTTGAGTGGACAGCCACACAGTACAAGACAGTTGAAGGCGACATTCCTGCAATTAACCACAATTGGAACACCGACGTGGCTTACGATTGGACACAGACTGATCTCAAGTGGACATGCACAGCGACACGTACATGTGAAAACAGCACGGATTGCACATTGTCCATAACAGTAACTGCAGTCAAGGCAGAGAAGACTCCTGCAACATGTACAGAAAAGGGCTGGAATACATACACAGCAACATTCGAGGAAGACTGGGCGACTCCCCAGACCAAGGATGTACAGGACATTCCTGTAAATGCAAATGCACACGCTTATCCCGTAAGCCCAAGCGGCTATACAGATAACAAAGACGGTACTCATACTGCGTATTACGTTTGTGGAAACAACGCTGAGCATAAAAAAGAAGATGCAGCTGATTCCCATACATATGAAAACGGCGAGTGCGTTTGTACCGCTGTTCAGACGTTCACAGTAACATGGATAGTTGATGGTAAAACTCACAAAACGGAATCCGTCAAATATGGACTAGATGCTTCTGTAATCGATGTTCCCGAAAAGACTGGTCACACCGGTATGTGGGACAAGACTGCAACGGAAGTTACTTCCGATGTAACAATTACTGCGGTTTATACAGCTAACGAGTACTCATACACCATCGAAACCTATATTATGGATACCAACGGAAATTATGGTGATCCTACAAAAGAAACCAAAGAAGCAACGTTTGGTGATACGGTAACTATTACACCTACCATTGATACAGGTTTCACTCTCGACAAGGGAGCAAGCACTCTTGAGATTACAATTAATACCGAGAACAATGTTCTTAAGGTTTATATCAAGCGTAATCAGTACAAGCTTTATACAAAGGTGGATAATGGTGAAGCTGTTGAAGTAGCTACCTACTATTACGGAGAGAGCGTTACTGCTCCTGAATGTCCTGAAAAGGAAGGCTATACATTCTCCGGATGGACAGTCTCCGGATGGACAGGAGTTCCCGAAACGATGCCTGCAGAAGATGTAACTATCAGCGGTACATTTGAGGTGAAAACTTACTCCGTAACATTCACGGTTAACGGGGCAACGTATAAAACTGTAGAATTTAAATACGGTGCTCAAGTTACTGCTCCGGAATACACAATACCCGATGGTCATACTTTCTCTGGCTGGACCCTTCCCGCAACGATGCCAGCAACTGACATCACTGTTAATGCAACCCTGAAGATCAACAGCTATACAGTAACATGGATAGTTGACGGTAAGGAAATAACCGAAGCCTATGATTACGGTGAAACACCCAAATTCGTAGGCAATACCGATAAAGCTAAGGAAGGCTGTACAGTATATACCTTTAATGGTTGGGATAAGGAAATAGTTGCTGTAACCGAAGATGTAACTTATACGGCACAGTACACGTCCGGAATCGAACATACCTTCGGCGAAATTACTGAATACAAAGCAGCAACCTGTATGGCAGCAGGTAATGAAGCATACAAGCAGTGTACTGTATGTAAAAAGTACTTTGCAGCAGATGCCGAAACAAACTCTACTGATGCGAAAGATCTTGCAGAGGCCTTTGTAATTCCTGTAGATGCAGATGCACACGCTTATCCCGTAAGCCCAAGCGGCTATACAGATAACAAAGACGGTACTCATACTGCGTATTACGTTTGTGGAAACAACGCTGAGCATAAAAAAGAAGATGCAGCTGTTTCCCATACATATGAAAACGGCAAGTGCGTTTGTGGCAACAAAGCAGAGGCTATGATTGGTAGCAATTACTACTACACATTTGCAGAAGCTGTAGGGGCAGCCAATAACGAGGAAACCGTTATTCTCCTCGAGAATATTACTCTGAATGAAGCAATTACTGTTTCGGGAAAGAGAGTGACCATTGAGGCAAACACAAACAATATCGCAATCATAACAGCAGAAATAACGTCAAGCGACGTAAAAGGCGTATTCACCGTTACAAACAGCGGCACACTCACAGTGGGTGAGAATCTGGTTGTAAAGAGCAACATAGCAATTCTTTATGCTAATGGTGGAACGATTAATGTTATCGGTTCAACTTTGGATTGCTCAGACCCTGCCAAAGATCTTGTATTGGTGGAAAATGGCGGTACTATCTATATTACAGGCGGTAAATTCTCGGATGATGTTACCACGTATTGTGCAGAAGGTTACCACACTGTAAAGAAGAATGACGGTGTTGACTTTGAGTATGGCGAACACAGCTACAGTGAAAACTGGACAATCAGTGAGGCAAAACACTGGCGCGCATGTGTATGCGGAGCAAAGACCGAAGAAGCAGAGCACAGTGACGTAACAACTGATGATAATCACAACTGTGACGTATGCGGTAAAGAAAACATAACCGAACACGTATACAGTGAAGGCTGGACGGTTGGTGAAACAACACACTGGCACGAATGTAACTGCGGAGCAAAGTCCGAAGAAACAGCTCACAGTGACGTAGATACCGACACCAATCACGGCTGTGACGTATGCGGCAGGGTAGGAGTAACTGTTCACACTTACACAAAGGTTGTTACAGCTCCTACATGTACAGAACAGGGATACACAACATACACATGTAACTGTGGTCATACATATACCGATAACAAGGTTTCAGCACTCGGTCACAGCTACATTGGTGTAGGAACTGCTCCGACCTGTACAGAGAAGGGCTATACCACTTATACGTGTTCTGTCTGTGGTGACAGTTATACGGACGATGAAAAAGACGCCCTCGGTCACAAAGAAGTAATCGACAAAGCAGTAGATCCTACATGTACCGAAACGGGACTTACCCAAGGCTCGCATTGCTTGGTATGTAATGAAGTTTTCGTTAAACAGGAAACTGTTGCAGCTCTCGGTCACAACTGGGGAGATGCAACCTACAGCTTTGCAAAAGATGGATCTTCTTGCACAGCAACTCGCGTATGCGGTAATGACTCCGCTCACGTAGAGGAAGCAACTGCAACGATCACAAGCGCAGAGAAGACACCTGCAACATGTACAGAAAAGGGCTGGAATACATACACAGCAACCTTTACTGAAGCATGGGCGGCTCCCCAGGCCAAGGATGTTCAGGACATTCCTGCAATCAACCACGACTGGGCAGACGCAACCTACGACTTTGCAGCTGACGGAAAGAGTTGCACAGCAACTCGCGTATGCGGTAATGACTCCGCTCACGTAGAGGAAGCAACTGCAACGATCACAAGCGCAGTGAAGACCCCTGCAACATGTACAGAAAAGGGCTGGACAACATACACAGCAACCTTTACTGAAACATGGACAGAAACCAAGACCAAGGATGTTCAGGACATTCCTGCCAAGGGACACACCGAAGTGACCGACAAGGCGGTAGCTCCTACATGTACCGAAACCGGTCTTACAGAAGGTAAGCACTGTGGCGTATGTGGTGAAGTACTTGTAGCACAAACGGTAGTCGATGCACTCGGTCACACCGAAGTAATCGACGAAGCTAAGGCTCCTACATGTACCGAAACCGGTCTTACAGAAGGTAAGCACTGCTCTGTATGTGATACAACAACAGTAGCTCAAACAGTAGTCGATGCTCTCGGTCACATAGACGATAACACCGACCATATCTGTGACCGCAACTGCGGAAAGACAGATATGAACATGGATAAGCATGTTGACTCCGACACGAATCACACATGTGACTACGGCTGTTCTGTAGCAATCGGCACACACGCAGACGGCGACATGGACCATGACTGTGACTACTGTGGTGTAGTGGACTATGTGGAATTTGGCCCATGTGCCGACGGTGCAAACGACGGCGACCACGTATGTGATTACGGATGCAAAAAGATACTGACCAAATGTGGTGACGAAGGCAAGGATCACGTTTGTGATACCGACAGCGCATGTGATGAATACAGAACTGGCAACAATGCATGTGCCGACAAGGCTGACGACGGCGATCACGTATGTGATTACGGATGCAAAAAGATACTGACCACATGCGGCGACAGTGACACGAATCACACATGTGACACCGACAGCGTATGTGATGAATACAGAACCGGTAATAACGCATGTGCCGACAAGGCTGATGATGGCGACCATGTATGTGATTACGGATGCGGAGCAACCAAGACCATATGCGGTGACATCAATCCTAAGGATCACGTATGTGACACCGATAGCGCATGTAAAGTATACAGCACCGGCAATAATGCACACGCCGACGGCGACGACAACAATCACCTTTGTGATTACGGATGCGGTAAGATAGCCGATGAAGGCTGTTATGATGCAGACAATGACGGCAATCACAAGTGTGACGAGTGTGGTGAGGACGGAGTAACAGAACACACCTACACCTCCGTTGTAACTGCTCCTACCTGTACGGCTGAAGGTTATACAACCCATACTTGCTCGGAATGTGGAGACAAGTATACCGATGGTAAGACAGACGCTCTTGGTCACAAGTATGATTCTGTAGTAACCAATCCCACTTGTACGGTTGGCGGTCATACAACTCATACTTGCTCGGTATGTAAGCACTCTTATACCGATACTACAACAGCAGCCCTCGGTCATAGCTATGGTGAAGTTACATTCAGCTGGAGTGCAGATAATTCAAAGTGTACTGCTACCCGCGGATGTATCAGATGTACAGACACCAATACTCAGACAGTAGATTCTACTTCTGCAATCACCACTGAGGCAACATGTACAGATAAGCAGGTAACAACTTACACTGCTGTGTTTACTGCTGAGTGGATTTCCAACAAGACACAGACCAAGGATGTTGTAGGCGATATTGCAGAGAACAACCATACACAGAATTATACGTATACAGACAATAAAAACGGCACTCATACAAAGATTTATCCGTGTTGTAAAGCGAATATTGAGGAAGGCCATACCTATACTAACGGTGTGTGCGTATGTACCAATGTTCAGACATTCACTATAACATGGGTAAACGGCAAAACCACAACAACCACGACTGTGGAATATGGCAAAGTTCCTGAAGTACCTGGCACGGACAAGATCGGAGAGCTTAAAAAGGCTCCTGAAAAAGGCGGACACTACACCTTTGCGGGCTGGGGTACGGTCGTTGCGGCTTATGATAACGCGACATATACTGCAGTTTATAGCATAGCAGAGCATAATTACAAATATGACTGTGTACAATGTTATGTATGTAACTATGAGGACGATACAAATGACCACACAACATCAGGTAATGCTACTTGCGTAGAAGATTCTATCTGTACAAAATGTGGAAAGATACTCGAGGGCAGAATGGGCCATTTGTTTACGTATAGTACAACGTCGAGCCATTGGTCTATTAATGAAGCCGGCAACCATGTGTATTATTTTGTGGCAACTTGTACTCGTGAAGATAGTTGTGATGCGACTGATGAAGTGGTTGTAGTTGCAGTACAACAGGCAGAAGGGTATAAGGCTCCTACATGTACTGATGACGGAAGTGCAAAGTACAAAGCTACCATTCCGTCCAATGTTGAAAAGTCTTGGGTAAAGACACTGTTGCAGAGCGGATTCGGCGTAGTCAGCGAAGTATTTGCTATTGATAAACTGGGTCATGATTTGACTGAAACACCTGCTCAGGCGGCAACATGTACAGAAGAAGGTACACATGGATATTGGACCTGCGGCACATGCTACAAAGTATTTGAAGATGAAGCAGCAACAATCCAAACCACTGTTGAAGCACGGAAACGCCCTGCGTTAGGACACGATTGGAAATGTACAGTAGGCGGAGGAGAAACTCTTATCTGTAGTCGTGGCTGTGGAGCATCGACAACGGAAGACATCGAAACCGCTCACATCTGGGTTCATGCGGATGCAACTCCTGCCACTTGTACAGAACCGGGATTCCGTTCCGGAAATACGTGCAGCGTGTGTGGTAAAGAAGTTGGCGGAGGAGAAATCCCTGCTCTTGGCCACAGCTACGGTGAGACTTCCTATACATGGACACAGTATGAAAATGAATGGTTCTGTACAGCAACACGTAGTTGTACGAGAGACGGCTGTACTCATACTGAAACTGATACTGCAACTGCAAATTCTGAAGTAACGACAGAGTCCACCTGTACCGTAAAAGGCTGGACCACCTACACCGCAACATTTGATGTTGAGTGGGCTATCGAAAAGGTTCAGACATTGCAGGATGTAGAGTTGGCAGAACATACTCCCGATGCAGGAATCATTACAAAATCGCCGTTCTATAATAAGACCGGTGTGAGAACATTCTATTGTACCGAGTGCGGAGTAGAGACGGGCACGGCGGTTGTGCCTGCTACAGACAAGATCCATATCTCTGTTTTAGGCGACAGTATTACAGCATTTGAGAACTATTCAAACGGTACAGCGAATCTGACTACCAACAACACTTTGGGAAACGGTAGAGTATGGTTCCCGATGAATAAAGGATATGACTCCGAATATCAACCCATTACCATTCCTGGCGAAATTCAGAAGGCAGAGCATATCTGGATCTATAAGGCAGCTGAAAAGCTGGGTGCCAATATCCTTGTAAACAACTCCTGGTCGGGAAGTGCTGTACATTTCTGGCAGTTTGAGTGTCCCGGTATGTGGCAGAACCGTGTGGTTCAGCTCCACGATAATACCGGAGAAAACAACGGTCAGGAACCCGATATCATCGTTGTCTACATGGGTACCAATGACTTTAAGTACACAGAAAAAGTCAATGGAAGTTATGCACAACTTGAGGATAAGTCGTATTACCAGTCACAGCTTGGAAGCTATGAAGCAGCAATAGAAAAATATAATACATTGATTCAAGATGGCGCAGAGCCTCAAAACGCCATGGAAGCTTATCTTATCTCCTTCTATAAGATGAAAGAGAGATATCCGGACTCTGAGATCTACGTAATGACGCTGCTCCCCTTCAAATCAACCGCGGCGCAGGGTCAGCCGACTGAGTTTAATGAAGATCTCAAACTGATGGCAAAACACTTTGGTTTGCATGTGATTAATATCGAAAACACCGGTATTGTGCCAAACAACTTCAAATACCTGATGGAAGACTGGTTGCATCCCAATATCAAGGGTATGGAAGTTCTTGCAAACGCAGTTGAATCTGCAATTCGTAAGAATAGCAAGCTGTACACAGATAATTATGTAGATGTTTCCTACACTCTTGATGGCGTAACCGCTATGGAAGGTACGACTCGTGTTGTTGTAAGTGGTGAAGACTTCGATGCAAGCCTCAAGCTTAATGATCAGACCCTTACTATGCAGGTAGAAGTTCTTATGGGTGGCTATCCCATTCCTGAGAACTGCATTACCGTGGCAGATGATGCAAAGCTCGGCGGTAAGATAGTCAATATCCACATTGACAACGTTACCGAGGATATCGTAATTACAGCGAAGGCTCATGCACATGAGTACACCTCTGTTGTAAAAGATCCTACTTGTACCGAAAAGGGCTACACCACATACACTTGCGGATGCGGTCACACCTATACGGCGAACGAAGTAGACGCTAAGGGTCATAGTTACACAGTGATTTCTGAAGAGTTGGCGAAAGCTGCTACTTGTATAGAAAACGCTACATACTATGCAATGTGTGAACATTGCGGAGATGTACATGCTACCGAGACGTTTGAAGATGAAAACTCCAAGCTGGGTCATAGTTTCAATAATAAGGCTTCCGAGACAGAAGCATCTCCGGCTACATGTACAGATCCTGCGAGATATTATGTACAGTGCGACCGTTGTGAAGTGTATACCAACGACAAGACTATTGCTGTAGGTGAAGCACTTGGTCACGACTACGCAGATGCAACCTATGATTGGCAGTATGATGCTACTAATAAAGTTTGGATTTGCACCGCTAAACATGTGTGCTCCAATGACGGCAGCCATGTTGAAACTGCAAAAGCAACAGTAAGTTCCGTTGTAACAACAGAAGCTACCTGTACCGAAAAGGGCTGGACAACCTACACTGCAAACTTTGAAGCAGAGTGGGCTGTTGACGGTCAAACTAAGGACGTGGAAGACATTGCCGCATTGGGTCATGCATATGGTGAGACATCCTATGAATGGTCGAATGGCAATGGAAACTGCACCGCTACGCGAGTGTGCTCCCACGACGCAAGCCATGTTGAAACACTAGAAGCAACTGTAAACTCCGTTGTAACAACAGAAGCTAAATGTACAGAAAAGGGTCTGAGAACATACACAGCAACCTTTGTTGGAACTTGGGCAACAGAGCAGACTACAACTGCGGATATTCCCGCCAAGGGTCATACCGAGGAGACGATCCCCGCAGTGGCTGCAACCTGTACTGAAACCGGTCTTACCGTGGGAACTAAATGTTCCGTTTGTGGCGTAGTTCTGGTTGAACAGGATACAGTCAATGCGCTTGGCCACGATGAAGTTGCTCACGAAGCAAAGGCACCGACCTGCACAGAAAAGGGCTGGGATGCATACGTAACCTGCTCGAGATGCGACTACACAACGTACGTTGAGAAGGGAGCTCTTGGTCACAAGATGACTAAGACCGATGCGAAAGTAGCAACCTGTACAGAACCCGGTAACAATGAATACTACACATGCGATAGATGTAATGGCGTATTCAAGGATGAAGCCGGTGAAAATGTAACCACCGTTGCGAAGGAGACCATTAAGGCTAAGGGCCATGACATCGCAACAGTGGCAGCAAAGGCAGCTACATGTACCGAAAAGGGTTGGAATGCATATGAGTATTGCAAAGTATGCGATTACACCACGTATAGCGAAATTGGTGCTCTTGGTCACAACACGACCCTGACCGCAGCTAAGGCAGCAACTTGTACTGCAACCGGTAATAATGAATACTACACCTGTAACAGATGTAACGGCGTATTCAAGGATAAGGACGGTACAGTAGCAACAAACGTTGCAGCTGAGACTATTGCTGCTACCGGTCATAAATATGATACCGGCGTAGTTACCACTGCTCCTACATGTACAGAACAGGGTGTAAAGACCTTTACCTGTCAGAATGATGAGTCTCATACCTACACCGAAAAGATTGATCCTCTCGGACATGCTCCCGAGAAGGTTGAGGCTAAGGCTCCCACTTGTACCGAGCCCGGATACAAGGAACATTACAAGTGCAGCCGTAAAAATTGTGGCGTTCTCTTCCTGGATGAAGCAGGAACACTCACAACCACTGAAGCAGCTCTTGTAGTTGATGCTAAGGGACACACCAATGAGACTATCCCCGCAGTAGCTGCAACCTGTACAACTCCCGGTCTTACCGCAGGAACTAAATGCTCCGTATGCGGCGTGACTTTGGTAGAACAGACGGTAGTTGCTGCTAAGGGCCACACCGAAGTAGTTGACGCAGTTAAGGCTCCTACATGTACCGCAACTGGTCTTACAGAAGGTAAGCACTGCTCTGTATGTGGCGTAACTTTGGTAGCGCAGGAAACGGTTGATAAGCTCGGTCACAGCTATGTGGCGGTAGTAACTGCACCAACCTGCACCAAGGGTGGCTATACTACCTATACCTGCTCGACTTGTAAAGATAGCTATATTGCTAATGAAACAAGTTCCCTTGGACACACACTAGTGATCGACGAAGCAGTTAATCCAACATGTACTACAACCGGACTTACGATGGGTAAGCATTGCTCCAGATGTAACGAAGTTCTGTTAGCACAGACGGTAGTTGCGGCTACGGGACACAGCTATGAGGGCGTTGTAACCGCTCCCACCTGTACCGAGCAGGGCTATACTACCTATACTTGCTCGAATTGTAAAGGCAGCTACGTACATAATTACGTAGATGCAAAGGGTCACCAGTATGACGACGACTTCGACAAGGACTGTAACAGAAATTGCGGAGCAGAGAACCCCAACTTCAAGATTCTGGTCGCTATGATCGGCTCTAAGAAGTTCGACTCTCTCTATGCTGCACTCGATGTAGTACGTAGTGGTGAGACCATCGTTCTCTACGAGGATGTTTCACTGACAGAAGCAATAACTATAACAAATAATGTAACAATTAAGGCAAACACGAACGCAACGATCACAGCAAACGGCGTAGTTGATGCGTTCACCGTTACCGCAGGCGGCAACCTTACTCTGAGTAAGGGCCTGACGGTAAACAGCAACACCTCTATCCTCTGGGCAAACGGCGGCACGATCAATGTTGACGGCGCAAGCCTGGTAGCGGCAAATTCTCCTTATGCGGTCGTATTCGTTGAAAATAGCGGCGTGATCAATGTCAAGTCCGGCGAAATCAGCGGAAGCGGAACGAATAACGTAACAATATCTGCTTCCGGCGGAACCGTAAATATCTCCGGTGGTGTTGTTGAAAGCGCTAACTCCTCAGCAGTTGCGGCGAAGAACAATGCTATCGTGAATATCTCCGGCGGTGAAGTCAAGAGCACATGTGCTGACCCCTCATACTGCGCGGTATATGCTGGCCTCGGCGGCACAGTCAATGTTACCGGCGGTAAGGTCAACTCTGAGGCGGGCACCGGTCTCGTAGCAGTAACCGGCGGTACTGTAAAGGTAAGGGCCGGTACAGTGGATGGCGTAGTTGCTCATGAAGCTTCTACAGCTAAGGCAGAGATCTCCGGCGGTAATATCACCGGTAAGGCTTACACAAGAGATGGCGCAACATTGACAGTCAGCGGCGGTACATTCGTAAATGATGTTACCGAGTATTGTGATAATACTCACCACACCGCTCTCAGAAATGACGTTTATGTGTATGAGAATTGCGTTGTTAACCGCACAGTGCGTGAAAACGAAATTGCTCCTGAAGTTGATGGCGACACCGGATCATACGAAACAGTTGGTTACTGTGCTTGCGGACACGAATTGAGTCGTGTAAAGACGCAGACAAATCTTGTAAAAGATACGTTTGAGGAACAGGACGCTCAGGATATTATTGAAAATATCGTACAGCCTGGAACTACCGTTGAAGGCAACACCGCTGTCGAAAAGCTCGAAAACGTTATTACTGATGCTGCAGTTAAGGAAGAAAAGATCACTGAAGTGATTGAGAAGAATCCGCTTGTAAGCGTAGAAGACGTTCAGTCCGAACTCCACGATGTAACTCTCGAGTATTACGACGATAAAAACAAGAAATGGACCAAGGCTGACGAGGAGCACTTCCCCGAAAGCGGCGTGATTGAAATCATCCTTCCCGTACCGAGTGATACAAACCATGAGCAGTACACTTACTTCGTGGCTCATATGTTCACAACAGGTGAAAAGGCAGGCCAGATCGAGTATCCCACTGTTTACGAGGTGGTAATCGACGGTCAGCAATTCATCAAGTTCTCCGTAACAGGATTGTCTCCTATGGTTGTAAACTATCTTAAGACTGATCCTTGCGCACTTGGAGACACCGAAGGCGTAGCAGTTGTTGAGAATAAGGTTGATGCAACCTGTACAGAAGACGGTAACTACGACTCAGTAGTATACTGTACTGTATGTAAAAAAGAGCTTAGTCGTGAAAATAAAACAATTTCTGCAACAGGCCATGCATGGAGCGTAACCTATAACTTTGCGGCTGATGGATCTTCTTGCACAGCAACTCGCGTATGCGGTAATGATGCAGCACACGTAGAGACGGCAAATGCAGAGATCACAAGCAAGGTTGTTAAAGCAGCGACATGCACAGAAACAGGTAACACTCAGTACATAGCAACATTCACCGAAGATTGGGCAAAGACCCAGTACAAGACGGTTGAAGGTAACATTGCTGCAACCGGCCACGCATGGAGCGTAACTTACAACTTTGCAGCAGATGGAAAGAGCTGCACGGCGACACGTGTATGTACGCGTGATGCAAAACACGTAGAAACAGCAAATGCAGAGATCACAAGCGAAGTTGTAAAAGAAGCAACATGTACAGGAAATGGTGACACCAAGTACACAGCAACGTTCTCTGAAGACTGGACAGAAACTCAGTACAAGACGGTTAAAGGCGACGTTGCTGCAACCGGCCACGACTGGGCAGACGCAACCTACAGCTTTGCGGATAATGGAAAGAGTTGCACAGCAACTCGCGTATGTAAGAATGATGCAAAACACGTAGAGACAGCAAATGCAAAGATCACAAGCGCAGTGAAGACTCCTGCAACATGTACAGAAAAGGGCTGGACAACATACACAGCAACCTTTACTGAAACATGGGCAGCTATCCAGACCAAGGATGTACAGGACATTTCTGCAATCAACCACGACTGGGCAGAAGCAACCTACAGCTTTGCAGAAGATGGATCAGCTTGCACAGCAACTCGTGTATGTAAGAATGATGCAACACACGTAGAGACAGCAACTGCAGAGATCACAAACGCAGTGAAGATCCCTGCAACATGTACAGAAAAGGGCTGGACGACATACACGGCAACCTTTACTGAAACATGGGCAGCTATCCAGACCAAGGATGTTCAGAACATTCCTGCTAAGGGCCATAGCTATAACGCAGTAGTAACAGCACCGCTGTGTACTGATAAAGGATACACAACACATACTTGCTCCAAGTGCGGTGACAGTTATATTGATAATGAAGTTCCAGCAACGGGTGTTCATTATGTCACTATGGTTCACGGTGCTTATCAATGTCCCACCTGTGGTGGAGCGGATAGTAGCAACGTAGCATTTATTGGACAATACGGAGACAATGATTTCTGGAAACTTAAGAATGGTGTGTTAACGATCTATCCAGCTGAAAGTGTAACAAACGCCAATCACGATGAATCCTGGATATTTGATTCTATTGGAACATATTCTTCGTGGTATAGTGTATATGAAAGCTTTGAATTCAATTATCATGTAGAACTTCCTGAGCTCCACACAGTGATCATTGAACCTGGTATTACACACATAATGGATGAAACTTTCAGCTATGCTAGTATTATTACAGAAGTTATTATTCCTGATACGGTTGTAAGTATTGGTAACTATGCGTTTGCATGGTGCCAGAATCTGATAACTGTACATATTCCAGATAGTGTTACCACAATCGGAGAAGGTGCATTCCAAGGTTGCGATAAATTGACAAGCATTACTATCCCTAAGAGCGTTGAAAGTATTGCAACCAATAGCATTGCAGTCGACGCATTTTGGTATTGTGACAGTCTAGCAAGTATTTGGGTCGATAAAGAGAATATTCACTATTCTAGTGATGAAGCAGGTGTGCTATATAATAAGGATAAGTCTGTACTTATGTTGCTGCCTCCTGCCTTTGAGGGAGAATATATAATTCCTGATGGTGTTACAGAGATTGCTAACCATGCAATTGGCGGTGCATCAGCCGGATGTTCAAATGTAACTAAGATTGTAATTCCTGCTAGTGTTACAAGAATCGGATATGGAATGTTCTATGGTTGTGATAATCTTGAGACTGTAGTTTACTGCGGTACCGAAGAACAATGGAATAGCATTGTTGTGGAAACCGAGTATATTGCTCAAGTGCAGTATCACATGTATGGAGATTGGGATGTTGTTACAAGCCCTTCCTGCCAAGAAAGTGGTTTGAAGCAACGTGTATGTAAGTATTGCAACAATATTGATGTTCAGGACATTCCTGCAATTAACCACGACTGGGCAGACGCAACCTACGACTTTGCAGAAGATGGATCTTCTTGCACAGCAACTCGCGTATGTAAGAATGATGCAAAACACGTAGAGACAGCAAATGCAAAGATCACAAGCGCAGTGAAGACTCCTGCAACATGTACAGTAGATGGTTGGACGACATACACGGCAACCTTTACTGAAACATGGGCAGAAACCCAGACCAAGGATGTTCAGGACATTCCTGCAATTAACCACGACTGGGCAGACGCAACCTACGACTTTGCAGAAGATGGATCTTCTTGCACAGCAACTCGCGTATGTAAGAATGATGCAAAACACGTAGAGACAGCAACTGCAACGATCACAAGCGCAGTGAAGACCCCTGCAACATGTACAGTAGATGGTTGGACGACATACACAGCAACGTTCTCCGAAGACTGGGCAGCTATCCAGACCAAGGATGTTCAGGACATTCCTGCAACTGACCACAAGTGGAACAGCGACGTGGCTTACGATTGGAATAAGGATGGAGTCAAGTGGACATGCACAGCAACCCGTACTTGTGCAAACAGCACGGACTGCACATTGACTGAAACAGTAACTGCAGAGAATGCAGAGAAGACTCCTGCAACATGTACAGAAAAGGGCTGGAATACATATACAGCAACCTTTACTGAAGCATGGGCAACCACACAGACTCAGGATGTACAGGACATTCCTGCTAAGGGTCATACTCCCGGCGAAATTGTTGTGGAAAATGCAGAAAATCCCAATTGTACTATTGACGGAAGCCATGATAATGTGGTATACTGTGTTATTGAAGATTGTAAAGCAGAAATCAGTCGCGTGACGGTTGTTGATCCTGCAACAGGACACACCGAAGTGATCGACGAAGCTGTAGCTCCTACATGTACCGAGACAGGTCTTACAGAAGGTAAGCACTGCTCCGTATGTAACGAAGTACTCGTAGCACAGGAAACCGTAGACGCCCTCGGACATAAATACGTTGATAACGTATGTTCAGTATGTGGCGAATGCGGCGGCTTTACAGTAAACTTCAAGGGTAATACATTAGAAAATGTATTCACAATAGACAAGCAGGTTATCACAGTAACTTACCCCATAGCATGCCGCGTAGGCTATATGGATAACGGAAGTTACGTTGATCTCCTGGCTACCGAAAACGGTACAAACACCTACAGCTTCACAGTTCCTACATATGTAACTGAAGTGATTCTGGTAGTTGCAGGTGACATTAACGGCGACGGAATTCTTAACTACAAGGATAAGGATTCTTACGAAGACGTTATTCTCGCCTCCTTCACAGGTCAAAACTCCGGCCTTGAAGCATGGCAGATTTTCGCAGCAGATATAAACGGCGACAAAGCAATTGACCTTGTTGACGTAATTCTGTTTGCACGAAGCATGGTTCAAAATCATCCTACAATTACGACCCTGCCGATTACATGGCGCGACGTTGTTGTAGCTAATTATTAAAAAACAAGGAGGAACTACATACAATGAGGACAAAGCTTATTAAAGTGGTTTCATTACTGTTAGCAATTTCATTGTTAACAATAGCCGCAACCGTGGTTGCCACAGCTTCTGAAGAAACTGCTCCATTCACGCTTGTAAGCAGCGAAGTTCAGGCTGGAAAAGTAACGATCAGCGTTACGAGCACGAGCGATCGCTATGCAGTGCAGGGAACATTCAGCGTGAGTGATGAGAATTTTGAACTTGAATCAATCAGCGTCGAAGCATATGATGCACCTAAGGGAGAGGAGATCAGCGACTTAATAATCGAAGATCCAACTTCCGGTAAGGTTTCGTGGGCTGACCTCAATTTCGATAGTAATGGTGAAGTGATTGTCACAGCGACTTATAAAGTCGCTGATGACATCACCCCCGGCGACTACACCCTGTCATTCGCACTGGATGCTTACGGTGACGAAAATGGTAACCCTGTCAGGTATACCGGTGGCGCTCTTACAACAACAGTTACGATCGCTGACGAGTCTGCAGGTCTCAAGGGTGACGTTGATTTGGATGGTAAGGTTGGTTCAGGTGACGTTACCCGCTTGCTTGAACATGTAGCAGGAATTCAGGACTTAACTGATCCTGTAGCGATTTCAAATGGCGAGGTTACTGGAGATGGAGAATTGAGTTCAGCAGATGTTACTAAGATTCTCGAATATGTTGCGGGTATCATTTCAAGTTTAAACTAATATCATAGGAGGATTATGATAATGAAATTTCTTAAAAATCTTCTTCCTCTCATTCTTTGCATAGCTATGGTTTTGTCATTTGCTTCAGTAACCGTATATGGTGCTGGTGGTAGTACAAATGTAGCTGTTTCTGCAAGCAAGAGCGAAGTTAACGTCGGAGACACGTTTACTGTTACACTCGAATATTCAGCGATGACAGTAAAAACATTTACTGCCGGTGTGAAATTTGACAATAATCTTGTTGAATGTATTTCGATGGAAGCATGCGATCCTGAATATCCCGACGATTTTGGCCTTTGCACAAAACGCGGATTCACGCAGGGAAGCATATCTACCATAGCCCAGGCCAACCAAAATTCAAAAATCGGCTTTGGCGTTGCAAGCACAGACGATATTAGTTATAAGGCTTGTACCATTTTCATTGCAACATTCAAGGCATTAAAGTCTGGAACTGCTAATTTTACTTCTTACGAAGACAGCGATGGTACCGATGCGTTTGTATCGACTAACATTGACACTGTTTCCGTAACAATCAAGGGTGCTTCCGAACCCGAGTGTAACCACGAAGGCAAGACATACACTTATGAAGCCAACAATGACGGTACTCACAAGGTAATTTGCTCTTGCGGTGAAACCGTAGAAGCGGATGAACCTTGTGATATCAACAAGTCTACAAAGGAGTGTTACGACTGCGGAGCAGCTTGCTTGCACCTTCATTTTGCTGCATCCAGTGTTAAATATGATTACAATGGTAACGGCACACATATATACAAGGTATTATGTAACTACTGTAATGATTGGGGCGTAAAGGACGCTGCACAGGCTTGCGAAGATGCAAACGGTGACGGTGCTTGTGATCTTTGCGGCGGTAACAACACTGCTCACACCCACTCTTTCACAACGGTTTCTGGTACTCCTGCTACATGTACTAATTATGGTACAAAGGACTACTACGTATGCTCCTGCGGCTACTATGCTGATGCAGAAGGCAATGTGAAAATCGGTGATACAATCGGTGCTGTTAATACTTGGTTGAGCACCAGCGGCGATAACGGTGGCTTGATTGAGAAAGAAGACCACGGTTATAACCTTGGGTTTCGTTATACTAGCGACGGTGCTGATACTAATACTCATACTAAGTATTGTAAAGATTGTGGTGAAGCGATCGAAGGCGAAAAGAACATAGCTTGCGAAGACGCTTCCGGTGATAACAACCACGCTTGTGATGCAAATTGTGGCAATACAAGTGTAACCGCTCATACTCCTGAATCTGATGACGGCGACTGCACAACTCCTGTTCTGTGTACCGAATGTGGCACAGAGACAACTGCAGCAAAGACACACGTTGCAGGTGAAGATGACGGCGACTGTACAACTCCTGTTAAGTGTGTAAACTGCTCCAAGAACGCAATTGAAGCAAAGACACACGCAGATGCTGAAAACGACGACGACCACATCTGTGATAATGATGGATGTAATATTGAGTGCAGCACTCACACCGGCGGCACAGCAACTTGTGTAATACAGGCTGTATGTACAGAGTGTGGTAAGAGCTACGGCGAACTTGATCCTGCCAACCATATAGCGACCGAGGATCCTTTCTACGAAAATAACGGAGATGGTACACATAAGTTTTGGATTGGCTGTTGGCAATGTGACACAAAGCTTAACCTGATGAAAGAGAATGATCCTTGCATTGATAGTTATGATAATGATGGCAAGTGCGATTGCTGCGGTGCTGTAATGCACACTTGCACTCTCACTCACGTAGAGGCAAAGGCTGCTACATGTTCTGCTACAGGTAACATAGAGTACTGGTACTGCTCAGACGAAACATGCGGCAAGTATTACAGCGATGCAAATGGTGAAAATGAAATTACCGACAAGACTTCCGTAACAATTCCTGTTGATGCGAACAACCATGGTAAAACCAAAGGGTTTCGTCTTGATGATAATGGCGACGGTACTCATTCTAAGCGTTGTAATGATTGTGATTCGCTGGTTAAGATCGATGGCGAAGATAAAGTAAACCACATCTGCGACCACAATAATCATGTTTGTGAGTGCGGCGCAAAGGTTCCCGTTTATGTTGTTATTACCGATTATAATGACTTTGATAGCAAGCTGAGCGATCTGGTTCAGCTTACCGATGAGGATAATGACGGCAGATACACTGCTACTGTCATTTTGAAGAAGAAAACTATTGCTAACGCTAATGGCAATATAGATTTCTATGTTTGCCATGCAGACGGTACGAAATGTGATGCACATCCCGGCGCTTATTTCCATATTGATAATTCTGATTATAGAAATCTCGTAGCTAAATTTGAGTATATCATCAATGAAAACGGTGAAAATGTATTTGGGCTTCTCGAAACCAGTTGTATGCATACCTACGATAATGACTATAAGTATGAAGACAACAAAGATGGCAGCACACACACCGTTAAGTATTCTTGCTGTGGCCAGATGACCGACGACAGTATTAAACAACACGACTACACCACAGACGAAGATCCTTACACATGTATCTGCGGTGCTAAGTTCACCGGTTGGGAAAACAAGTGCTACATTAAGGATGCAGTGATTCTTAAGGGCTGGAACGAGATCGAAGGCAACTGGTACTACCTTGATTCCACCACCGGCGTTCGCGCTGAAGGCCTCACAAGAGTTCCTTATCCCGAGACTGCAATCAACGGTGTAACTTATGCTCCTAACGCTGAAGACGTGACATACCACGCTAACAAGGAAATTGCATTCGAGGATGCAGATGAAGCTTGGTTCGTATTCGGTGAGGACGGTAAGTTCCAGAACAACAAGACCGGTCTTGAAAATGGCAAGTACATCGAAAACGGTATGATCGCATGGCACCCCGGTTTTGTAAATGTTGGCGGCACATGGTACTACTTCGTAGCTGATACTAATAACGGCGGTAACAAGTTTGCACAGGGCCAGATCTACGTTACAAGAAATGCTGAGGCTGCTGGCTACAAGAGTGGCGATCAGCTCGTATTCAAGGACGGTAAGGTTGATACTACTGTAAATGGCATCATTGATGGCTACTACTACATTAGCGGTCAGCTCGTAGTTGGTGAGGGCCTTGTTAAGCTTGACGGCAGCAAGTACATCTTTGTTCGTTCCGCAGGTCAGCTTGCTATAGGTGATTACTGGGTAACACCCGATAAGGCTAACGGTATTGTTGAAGGCGGCATGCTCTACAACTTTGGTGCTGACGGTTACCTGACAATCGATCCTACCAAGAATGGTATAGTTGATGGCACCTACTACAAGGAAGGCGTTCCTTACTATGCAGGTCTCATCGAGATCGACGGTGAAACATATTACGTTAAGTCCAACGGCGAAATCGCTAAGGGCTGGTACTACGTAACAAAGACCAATGGTATCGAACTTGAAACCAACAAGCTCTTCTTCGACGAAGAAGGTAAGATGGTTGAACTCAAGAACGGTATCCATGAAGGCACTGATGGTAAGCTGTACTACTATGTTAACGGCGAGGCTACCGGCGTAGGTCTCATCGAAATCGACGGTGACATCTACTACGTAAGAACTACCAACGGTGAAGTTGTAACAGGTACTTACTATATTGCAGCGACAAACGGAATCGAAGGCTTCGAAAATGGTGATAAACTCACATTCGGCGCTGACGGTAAGCTTGTTAAATAAGCGAAACTAAAAGACAATCGAGCGGACGCTCTGCCGTAGGGCGAGGGCGTCCGCTGTCTTTTATTAATATGGATTAAATGGTAAAACAATGATAGAAAGCCGATGGACAGCGTCGGTTTTCTATTGTAGTTTTAAATATTATAGAGATTGGTTAGAACGATGAAGATAGATAAAAAACGCATTGGCGGTGCTTCAGCAGATGCAATTTTGCTGACCATCATTAAGTTGATCACTGCAGCTATGGGTCTCGTTGTTAGCAGACTCCTCTCCGAACATCTAGCAGTTCGTGATTACGGTACTTATTCGCAGATGTTGCTTTTGGTATCGAGTATATCTGCGGTTACAATATTTGGTATGATGGATGGTGTCAATTTTTTCTATGCAACCAAAAAGGAAACTGGAGAGCAAGAGTCATATATCGCGACTATGTTTGCCTTGCAGGTTACAGTAAGTACAGTTGCAGGTATTATGGTTCTGGCCTTCACATCTCCACTTGTTCGATATTTCAATAATAAAGAGTTGGCTCCGATATTGATTTTCGCGGCTGTGTTGCCGTTTTTGCAAAACATAATGTTTATGTCACAGGCTCTCTTTGTTGCTGTAGGGAAGGCGAGATTGCTGGCATACAGAAACTTTGTTGTATCATTAATCAGACTGGTTGTAGTATATATTGTTGCAATGCTAGTACCCAACATTACTATCGTTTTAACAACTAGTGCAGTGCTTGATATTGGCCAGATTATGTTTTTTTGGATCGTTCTTAACAAAAACGGATGCTATATCAGACTAAGGAGGATTCAGCCTAAACTTATCAAAAACATACTGCGCTATTGTACACCTATGGCAGTATATATTATGATTAATTCGCTTAACCGAGATCTTGACAAGTACTTGGTATCACTTGTGACTGATACAGAGACTCTTGCACTTTATGCTAATGCATCAAAGCAACTGCCATTTGATATTCTCATGTCATCGTTTTGCACTGTGCTTGTTCCGTATATCACAAGATATATTTCCGAAAAGAAAAATGATATGGCATCGAATACATACAAGTTATTTTTGGAGATTACATACATATCAACGGGTATACTGTGCTGTGCGGCATTGGCATCTGCTCCTCAGTTCATGAAACTACTTTACTCAAATAAGTATACCGCTGGTTTAGCGATTTTTTGTGTTTACATATTGGTGGATCTTGTGAAATTTACTAATATCACCCTTGTGTTGACTGCAGCAGGAAAAACACGTTGGCTAATGACCCTTGGATTTGCCACTATTGGACTGAACGCGGTTCTCAATGTGATTTGCTATAAGCTTATGGGTCTGATAGGACCTGCTATTGCAACCCTTGCTACCACAGCTTTGATGGGCTTGCTTATGATGATCTGCAATGCTAAAGTGCTGAATACACGACTTTCAGCATTCTTTGACTTAAAATATATGGTCGTGTTCGTACTAGAAAGCGTGGCTTTGACATTTGCTTTGAGCGCTCTTCGAGATACTCTTGACAGGCTGGATGTGCACTATTTCATTATTGTTGTACTCATAGCATGCTTGTATATATTGACAATGTTCCTTCTCAATGGCAAAAGATTGATAAAAGATATGAGAAAAGTAAGTCGTATGTCAATATAATAAATTTTGCTAAGAGATGTAAAATTTTTCTGCTTTCCAGCAGATATCTCCAACAACACAGAACGATAATACATAAGAGGTATATTTATGACAGGAAATGAGCATAATAATATGAAACCTGAAGAAAATATAAAAATCACAATGGACGACACCCAAAACGGTGAGATTCGGCTGATAAATACAGCAAGCGAATCAGACTCTCCTGCTGACTCTCATAGTAGCGGTAGCAGCAGTCATCACCACAGCGGGCACAGTCATCATCATCACCATCACTCTTCAAGCTCGAAGAAGAGAAAACGCAATAATAACAAAAAGAATAAAAACAAAGAGAAATTCAAAGAATTTGTTGCGAAGAACAAAAAGATCCTGGCTTACGCAGCAATCACCCTCGTGCTTTTTGTAGGTTTAATTTACCTGGGCAGTCATCTTGATAACAGAGGGAGCGATGCAAGTAACAATCCTGGCGATTCCCAGAACCCTGATGTTGAAATTGCATCCAATGAGCTTCAGATTAAAGTTCCGCTGCTTTTTGATAGCGTTTCCACTGTTACTCCTGTAGTTGAAGAGTTTATGAAGTTGGAGGAAGGTGCTGACATTCATGCTTTCTGCAAGAAGTATCAGAATGCAAACACCCGACTTGACGTGGGATTGCCTGTTGAGCTTTATTATGATCTGTCCGGCGTTCCACAGGGACAAGCAGTAAAGACCTCCGAGTTCATTGTTTCGGAATATGCGGATTACAGCAGCCCTTACGTTGTAAAAACCACGGGCAGCAATGCAAAGGCGGAAATATACAATTTGAAATCTGCCACCAAGTACTATTACTGTATCAACCTGACATTCACCAACGGCTCCACAACCTCTGTCAGCGGCAGCTTTAACACCGCCTCAGGGCCTCGTGTGCTTCTTGTGGACGGCGTTCGCAATATAAGAGATATTGGTGGCTGGAAGACTGCAAACGGCACTGTGATCAAGCAGGGACTCTTGTACCGCGGTCGCGAGATCGACGGGCTTGTTGAACCTGAGTATCTTATTACATCCGCGGGCGTCAGCACAATGTTAACACAGCTTGGAATCAAGACAGACATGGACCTGAGACCCTCGGCTGAAAATCCTTACGGAATCGACGTGCTTGGCCCCGGAGTGAATCATATTTACTATGCGGCACCTATGTACGCAAACATTTTCAATGGTGACGAAAACCGCGAGAAGATTCGCCAGATTTTCTCCGACCTTGCTGACGAGAGCAATTACCCGATCTACCTCCACTGCACATACGGCCAGGACAGAACGGGAACAGTATGCTATCTGCTCGAGGCGCTCCTCGGACTTGACTCTGCAAGCCTGGAGAAAGAGTACAATATGTCTGCCCTTTGTTACGGCAACGTATCCACCCAGCAGTTTAACGAATTTGTTTCGCTGATAAAGGCACAGCCCGGATACACCCTTGCCGAAAAGGTAGAGAGATACCTTGTTTCAATCGGTGTAACTTACGAGGAGATCGAAGCTATACGTAACATTTTCCTTGAGAACTAAACGAAAAGGGCGCTTGGGCGTCCTTTTTTGCAGGTAGAGAAACAACAGTTGTATTTTATCGGAGACTATGGTATAATCAGGTTAAGAGAAAACACACCGTTTGGAGAGAAAATATGGACAGAATAGAAAAAATGCTCGCCGGGATGAGCACCCGAGAAAAGGTTTACCAGACAATGATCCAGCGATCCGAGGCGTATATTTACGACGATGACGCCCAAACAAAGCTTGAGGAATCTCCCTTTGGCGGATTTTTCGTTGGTGAGGAGATCATCGGTAGCGAAACAATGAAGGGCGACGCAATTATTGAAGCGGTAAAGAGAGCAGAGAAATACTCAAAGACCCCGCCGATAATTTGCGCGGACACAGAATTCGGCTGCGGCTATATGTTCCCGGACGGACGCTATTCCGCTTTCCCCTGGCAGATGACCCTTGGCGCAACCTATGACAAGGATCTGGCATACGGCTTCGGTAAATACACCGCAATTCCTGCTCGCGAGATCGGCATCAACCTTTCTCTTGGTCCTGTGTCAGACATAAATATGAACTTCCTCAATCCTGTAGTAAACACGAGAGCGATCGGTGACGATCCCACTCTCGTTAAGGATATGCTTACTAGTATGATCCGTGGTATGCAGGAATACGGCATGGGTGCAACAGCAAAGCATTTCCCCGGTGACGGAGTTGACTACAGAGACCAGCATTTCGTGCTCACAAGCAACACTCTTTCCTTCGAGGAATGGAAAAATACCTTCGGGATGGTGTACAAGGAGCTGATTGACGCAGGACTTCTTTGCGTAATGATGGGGCATATCTCGCTTCCTGCATATCAGAAGGAGAGAATCGACGGAATAGCACCTCCCGCAACCTTGTCAAAAGAGCTGATCGTTGATCTGCTCAAGGGTGAGCTTGGTTTCAAGTATGCAGTAATGTCCGATGCGCTCTGCATGAACGGATTTAGAACCACGTACTGCGACCAGGTGAAGAGCGAGATCGAGTGCTTCAAGGCTGGCATGGATTTGATGCTTTGGCCTTGTGCCGAATTTGCGGATGCACTCCTTGCGGCTGTTGAATCCGGTGAAGTGCCTATGTCCCGCCTTGACGATGCAGTGAGAAGAATCCTCCTTCTCAAAGAGGAGCTTGGCTTGTTCGGAAACAAGGAATTCAAGACCGACAAAATGGACGGACTTTTCGCTTTTTCAAAAGAGGTTTCAGAGCGCGCCGCAACTCTTGTCAGAGACAGAAAGAACATTCTTCCGTGCAAGGGGGCAAAAAAGATCGCTGTTATAGCGGTCACAAGCTATGACGATGAAATCGAGTCTTTGAATGTGTTTAAGGAAGAATGGGAAAAGAACGGCGTGGCTGTTGATATGTATCGCGAGGACTGTTGGGAAGACCCGTCCCAGTACGATCTCATAGTTTACTGCACATTCTGCCATCAGCACAAGCCCAGAGGCTTTTTGCAGGTGGTTTCATCCTGGCAGCTCGGTGCAATAGACCGTGATAAAACGGTTATAGTTTCCTTTGGCTCACCTTATCTCATTGAGACTAATTTCCCCACGGTTAATGCCGCAGTTGCTATGTACTCCGACACTCCCGACTGTCAGCGTGCGGCAGTTGCTGCAATGCTCGGACAGATCCCATTTAGCGGCAAGCTCCCGGTTAAGCTTCCCGGACACGAGCTGGGACACTTGAAGCTTGATTAAATTTTGCTATGGATGATTTTTTGCATATTTCTTCTTTCTTATGGGAATAGCTATATCGAACTCAATTGAAAGGATGAAAATTATGCAAACAATGATCGAGCAGGATACGATCCGCCTTCTCAGAGAATGCGATGCGGGCGTGAAAATGGGCACAGCCTCAATTGACGATGTGTTTGATTACGTAAGCAATGGAGAACTGAAGAAATACCTTGAAAAGTGCAAGGCGGAGCACGACAAGCTGGGGGATGAGATCGAGACCCTTCTTCACAAGTACCACGATGACGGCAAGAATCCCAACCCAATGGCAAAGGGAATGTCTTGGATGAAAACCAACGTGAAGCTTGCGGTGAACGAATCTGACCACACTATTGCTGACCTGATCACAGACGGTTGCAACATGGGTGTAAAGTCTTTGAACAAGTATCTGAACCAGTACGAAGCGGCTGACGAGGTGTCAAAGGACATTACAAAGAGGCTTATTAATCTGGAAGAAAAGCTGGCAATTGACATTCGCAAATATTTATAAAAAAGAAAACTCCCGAAGAAAAATTCGGGAGATTTTTTGTTTTTTTATTCTCTTGCGGCGAGGATTGATGTCATAACCGGGCTTGAACGTTTGCCAAGGGTTGGACGGCGACGTTCAATAGCGGCGAGGGCTATCTCAACGTCCTCGTGAACCTCTGTGGGAGTCATGGCGCCCAGAGTTACCATGTCGCAGGGACGAATCGTTGCGTAATTAAACGTAAGTCCAACAAAAGGTGTGCAACGGCCTGCCGCCATGGATTTTATAGTCATAACAGGCTTTTTCGCATTCCAGATAATACTGTTGACCCCTTCAACCTCGATCTGCATCAAAAATCCCATGCAGTTGTAAAGTTGAATGTAGGTTTCAACATCGTATTCGTTAGCGTCGGAATATGTAACAAGCTCAGGCATATGAGCGGAGAGACCGGGGATCATTCCTTGCTCTCGGATCATATATAGATAGTCGGGCAAACGATCTATTGTCTGTTTGTTCTTGTTTACAAGCTGTTCGGCAGAAGCGTGGTGGATCAGACAGAATGTTGCGCCGGATTCCTTTGTTTTCTTAATCTTTTCTTCTGCCTGACGGCGGGCATCCGCACTGTCGTCAACATTTATACCGGGGGTCGCGATCTTTATCATAGACTTGCCAAACTTTTCTTCAGTCAGTCTGATTCCCTCAAGTAGAGGGCTCCCTTCCTCGAAATCCGGTGCCATGATTGCATCAATGCCATAGAGCATATACGCATCCATAAGCTCTGACACAGCTTCAGGAGTTGCGTGCTTGTCTCTGATCAGCGCGTCTGACGCCGGGCCTCTGTGACTGAAGCCGAGTATCCAGTTTGTGCCTGCAAGCATACGTGGCAGGGAAATTCCGCCTACCTCAGTTCTGGGAAACTTGGGAAACTCGGGAAATTGTTTCATACTGCAACCTCATAAATTCTCAATATGTTTGCGATGGTTCGTTGTCTTAAAGAAGACTTGCGATAAATTGCTCTGCGGCTCTGGGGGAGCGACTTCCCTTGGCGAGCGCAAATGCCTCAGCCTTGAGATCAAGCTCACTCTTATCCATTGTGACACCGTTCTTTTCAGCCAGCGCGTGGATAATGTCAAGGTACAGAGACTTGTTGGGACGTTCAAAGTAAACCGTAAGTCCGAATCTGTCGGAAAGGGACATAAGCTCCTGGACCGTATCGCTATGGTGCACGTCATCACTCTCGCCGCGGTCGGAGAAGTTCTCCTTAACGATGTGGCGGCGGTTACTTGTGGCGTAGATCACAGCGTTCTTTGCCTTTGCGGAAGCGGAGCCTTCAAGAGCGGCCTTGAGCATACTGAAGCAGTCGTCATTCTTGTTAAAGGAAAGGTCGTCAATGAAAATTATGAACTTCAAGGGATTCTCTGCGATTCTGCCCATTACGTAAGACAGGCTGAAAAGCTGGTCCTTGCGAATTTCAATCAGGCGAACACCGTCATTGGCGAAATAGTTGGCACAAGCCTTGACTGTTGAGGATTTGCCAGTACCTGCGTCACCGAAAAGGAGAACGTTTGCAGCGGTCTTTCCCTCAACCAAAGCCCGTGTGTTTTCGAGGACTTTGCGGCGCTCTTCCTCGTATCCTACGAAGCTGTCAATTGAGATGTCGTCTGCTGCTTCAACAGGTACGATACCTTCATCAGCCACGCGGAACATCTTTGCAGAAGCAAAAATGCCGTAGCCGTAACGACCGATGTGGTCAAGGCGTTCCTTGTAAGTGGAAACAAAATCCACGTATTCATTTTCAAATTGGGGAACATAGCCGCTATATTCGATAGAACGGCACAATTCTCCTGCATTAAGTCGGCTTATACGCGAAAACAGCTCCAGTTCAGCGGCCGCATTCTCGAGAAGCACTGTGGGAAGCTTTGAACCGCGGGCTGTTCCGATTATGTAATTGTTTTCGTCCTCGTAGATTGCACGACAGAGGAAACGGGAGAATGAGTAGTTGTCCTCAGCCAAGGAATAAACGAACTCGCCGAACAGACGCATTTTTATCTGCTTATCTCCCTCTGATGAGAGAAAATCAAGGAGCGCGATTATTGGCTTTTTGTTGAGTATTCCGCGAAACACGCTGATTGACGATATTTCGCAGGCCAAATTTTTCTTTTGTGTATCAGTCATAATATCACTCTTCAAATTTATTGATTACAGCACCGCGGTCAGCAGAAGAAACCTGGGCAGCATATCTAGCGAGTGCCCCCTTGATACCGGCTTTCTTCTTGATTGGCATTTCTGCCTTGCGGGCTTCGATCTCGTCATCAGAAACCTTGAGCTCGATTGAGTAGGCGGGAATGTTAATTGAGATAATATCTCCGTCCTTAACGTATGCGATAAGTCCGCCGCGTACTGCCTCGGGAGAAACGTGACCGATGGATGCGCCTCGTGTAGCACCGGAGAAGCGTCCGTCGGTAATGAGCGCAACGTCTCGTCCAAGACCCATACCCTGAATAGCGGAGGTGGGGGAGAGCATTTCGCGCATACCGGGGCCGCCTGCAGGACCTTCATAGCGGATAACAACAACGTCACCCTTGACGATCTTGCCACCGTAAATAGCCGCGATGCAGTCTTCCTCGCTGTCGAATACCTTTGCAGGACCTTCGTGAACCAGCATTTCGGGAGCAACCGCGCTACGCTTTACAACGCATCCGTCGGGAGCAAGATTACCCTTGAGAACAGCGATACCGCCGGTCTTTGAGAAGGGATTGTCAATAGTGCGGATAACAGATGTGTCACGATTTGCCGCACCTGCGATATTCTCGCCGAGAGTTTTACCTGTGCAGGTCATAACGGAGGTGTCGAGAAGTCCAAGCTTTGCGATCTCACGGAGAACTGCGTAAACACCGCCCGCTTCGTTCAGGTCTTCCATATATGTAGGACCGGCAGGGGCAAGGTGGCAGAGATTCGGTGTCTTTTCACTGACTTCGTTTGCCATATCAAGGTTGAATTCAATACCGCACTCGTTTGCAATAGCGGGGAGGTGGAGCATACTGTTAGTGGAGCAGCCCAGCGCCATGTCCGCTGTAAGTGCGTTTTTAATTGCAGCAGGAGTCATAATATCGCGAGGACGGATATTGTTCTTCACAAGCTCCATGATCTGCATACCTGCGTGCTTTGCAAGCTCGATTCTTGCAGAGTAAACCGCAGGGATCGTGCCGTTTCCACGGAGTCCCATGCCAAGAACCTCGGTGAGGCAGTTCATTGAGTTGGCTGTGTACATGCCGGAGCAAGAGCCACAGGTGGGACAGGTGTTTTCTTCGCAAACGCAAAGCTGATGCTCGTCGATCTTGCCGGCAGAAAAAGCACCAACCGCCTCAAACATACTTGAGAGGGATGTTTTCTTACCGTCAACGCGACCTGCCAGCATAGGACCGCCACTTACGAAAATTGTGGGAATGTTGACTCTTGCCGCCGCCATAAGAAGTCCGGGCACGTTTTTGTCGCAGTTAGGAACCATAACAAGTCCGTCGAATCCGTGAGCCAGAACCATGGCCTCGGTGGAGTCGGCAATAAGATCGCGGGTGATGAGGGAGTACTTCATCCCCGTGTGACCCATTGCGATACCGTCGCACACCGCAATAGCAGGGAACACGATGGGAGTTCCCCCTGCCATAGCAACGCCAAGCTTTACTGCGTCAACGATTTTATCAAGATTCATATGTCCCGGAACGATCTCGTTATAGGAGCTAACGATACCGATAAGGGGACGGGACTGTTCTTCTTTGGTCATACCAAGGGCGTGATAAAGGCTTCTGTGAGGGGCGTTCTGGAAGCCGTCAACGATCGTGTCTTTGATCATAATACTACTCCTTTTTGGGTGAAAGAGGTTCGGGGAAAAGCTTTTTTACAAAAAGTTTTCCCCGCAAATAAAATCAGTTATTAATAAGCTTGTCTTCGTCGCTCCAGCTATACAGCTTGCGGATATCCTTACCAACAGTTTCGGAAGGATGTTCGCTTGCGAGCTTTCTCATAGCATTAAAGTGAACCTGGCTACCTGCATCGGACATATCAAGCAGGAAGTCCTTGGCAAATGTGCCGTCCTGAATGTCGGAGAGGATCTTCTTCATAGCCTTCTTTGTTTCGTCTGTAATGATCTTGGGACCTGTGATATAGTCGCCGTATTCAGCAGTATTGGAAATGGAGTAACGCATTCCCTCGAAGCCGCTCTGGTAGATAAGGTCAACGATGAGCTTCATCTCGTGGATACATTCGAAGTAAGCGTTTCTGGGGTCGTAACCTGCTTCAACGAGGGTTTCAAAGCCTGCCTGCATCAGTGCGCAAACACCGCCGCAGAGAACTGCCTGCTCACCGAAGAGGTCAGTTTCAGTTTCTGTTCTGAATGTGGTTTCAAGAACACCTGCACGAGCGCCGCCGATACCGAGAGCGTATGCAAGAGCGATTTCGAGAGCGTCACCTGTTGCGTCCTGTTCAATAGCTACGAGACAGGGAACACCCTTGCCCGCCTGATACTCGGAACGAACTGTGTGGCCGGGACCCTTGGGGGCGATCATGATAACGTTAACATTCTTCGGAGGCTTGATGCAACCAAAGTGAATGTTGAAGCCGTGCGCGAATGCGAGAGTCTTGCCTTCTGTAAGGTTGGGCTCGATAGATTCCTTGTAAAGCTTAGCCTGCTTTTCATCGTTAATGAGGATCATGATAAGGTCAGCGTTTTTTGCAGCCTCTGCAGCTGTCATAACTGTGAGACCCTGAGCCTCAGCCTTTGCCCAGCTCTTGGAGCCTGTGTAAAGACCAACGATAACGTTAACACCGGAATCCTTCAGGTTAAGTGCGTGAGCGTGACCCTGGGAGCCGTAACCGATAATAGCAACTGTCTTGCCGTTAAGCTTTGCGAGATTGCAATCCTGCTGATAGTAAATGTTCTGCATAATAATATATCTCCTTGTAGATAGTGTTTTTATTTGGAAAAGATTTTACAGAATGTTTGCGCCGCGCTCCAGTGCAACAACACCGGTACGGCAAATCTCCACGATTCCGAGGGGCTTCATCGCTTCGATAAACGCGTTGATCTTGGTGGGCTCACCCGTTACCTCGATACACATTGATTCCACATTGTAGTCAATGACTTTGGCGCGGAATATTTCGGAAGCGGTCATGATCTCGCTTCTGGTTTCGGGGGAGTTTTTTACCTTGATAAGCATAAGCTCTCGCTCAACGGAGGCATTTTTCTCAAGAAGCTTGACCTTCTTCACGTTTTGAAGCTTGTAAAGCTGATTGATTATCTGCTCACAGAGGTGATCGTCTCCCACCAGAGTAATGGTAATACGGGAGAAATTGGGATCATCCGTTTCACCAACGGTAAGGGAGTCAATATTGTATCCGCGTCTCATAAAGAGGCCGGAAACTCTTGCAAGTACGCCGTATGTGTTTTCAACGTAAACAGCAATTACGAATCTCATGATTATTTAACCTCCCGATCTTTTGTTGTGATTATGTCATCTATTGATCCGCCGGGGGGGAGCATGGGGAGAACGAACTCGTCCATGTCAATAAGCGTATCAATAAGATAAGGGCCGTCATAATTCATTCCACGCTCAAAGGCGGCACGGAAATCCTCAATATTCGATACTCGTTCACCTGCCGCGCCGAAGGCCTCGGCAAGCTTTACGAAATCTGTCTTTCGCTCAAGTACTGTGCTCGAATATCTTTTGCCGAAGAACAAGGTCTGCCACTGGCGAACCATTCCAAGCACACCGTTGTTCATAAGAACGATAACAACGGGAATGTTGTATGAAACAGCGGTTGCAAGCTCGTTCAAGTTCATGCCAAAGCTACCGTCTCCGGTAATAAGAACGGCACGGTCACCACTGCCTACTGCTGCGCCGATAGCTGCGCCAAGCCCGTAACCCATTGTACCAAGTCCGCCGCTTGAAGCAAAGCGTCTTGCCTTTTCAAAGTTAACATACTGTGCAGTCCACATCTGGTGCTGACCTACGTCTGTTGCAATGACTGTGTTTTTATCCTTTACGGAATTGATTACATCAAATACCTTGCGGGGAGTCATTTCGTTGCCCGCTCTTCTTTCAGCTTCAGCGGCAATCTCTTTTTCCCTCACCTTATACTTTTCTATAGCTTCCTGCCAAGCGGGGTGTGACTGCTTATCGCATCGCTCAAGGATTTTTGTAAAGGACGAAACAATGTTTCCTACGAGTCCTATGTCAACGCCAACATTCTTACCGATCTCCGAAAGGTCGGTGTCAAGCTGAATGATCTTTGCATTTCTTGAATACTTCGCCGCGTTTCCTGTGGCTCTGTCGCTGAAGCGCACGCCAATACCGATGATCAGGTCGGCGTCCTTGTTCGCCATAGAAGAGGCGTAGTGTCCGTGCATGCCCTGCATACCAAGGAATCTCTCGTATGAATTTGGCATGGCAGAGAGACCCATGAAGGTGCAACCTATATAACCGTCGATCTTCTCGGCGAGAGCCATAATGTCCTTTGTCATATGTCTGCCCGCAGCGCCGCCGCCGATATATATATAAGGCTTTTTTGCAGAATTGATCAGCCAAACTGCCCGATCAATGTCGGCGTCAGAAACGATCTCCTCGGGATAGGGGGTTACTACATCCTGTGGAACGAACTCGCAGGTTGCGGTCTGAACGTCCTTTGGAATATCAATAAGCACAGGCCCGGGTCTGCCGGATTTGGCTATCTTGAAAGCCTCGCGGATGGTATCTGCAAGCTCACTTACATTTGTAACAAAATAGTTGTGCTTGGTTATGGGCATTGTGACGCCGGTGATGTTTATTTCCTGGAAGCTGTCTCTTCCTATGAGGGAAGTGGGAACGTTGCCTGTAATCGCTACCATGGGAATTGAGTCGAGCATTGCGGTTGCAATACCGGTAACCAGATTCGTAGCACCGGGGCCTGAGGTTGCGATAACAACGCCGACCTTGCCTGTAACTCTTGAGTATCCGTCAGCCGCGTGGGAAGCGCCCTGTTCGTGAGCTGTGAGAACGTGATTCAGCCGATCACTTGCCTTGTAAAGCTCATCGTAAATATTGAGAACTTGTCCGCCGGGGTATCCGAACACGTCGGTAACGCCCTGCTCGATGAGAGTCTCAATGACTATTCTCGAACCTGTCATAATATTATTGCCGCTCATTAGTCGAATACCTCCTTTTGACCGAGTAAATATTATTCATAAATATAAGAAAACTCTTTAATCCCTTCGTTATCTGTCGGAAGAATTCAAAAGAGACGAAAGAGCTGATTTCAAGTATGGATTTTTTGCCGTGGTGAATAGCCAAATTTTTCACCATACTGCATTTTGTCTATAGTGAAAACATTATATCACCCTCCCGGAGGATTGTCAAGGTTTTTTCGTTTTTTTATACATTATTATGTAGAAAAATTCAATATACAGTGAATATAATACTGTATTGGACGGAATTTTTTACATTGACAATACAATTTTGATATGATATAATCGGGACAAGGAAAACTCTTGTGATTATACTCAAACATTGGAGGACATACAATGATTATCAGAGAAAAAATGCGTGGAATTCATCCGCGTTGTGAATTTACTAAAGAGAAGATCGAGCGTGTCAGAAAAGCTGTAGCCGAATCTGAAAAGCTTCAGGCTGAGGTGAAAGAGGTTTACGCGCGCGCCGAGGAGATGATAAAGGAAGAGCTCCTTACATATTCCCCCGGAATGAATATGGCGGCGGCTTGCGGTCAATTTGGTAATATGACGGGTACCTTCACCTGCCTCTATATGCTCGGTGATAATAAATATATCGAATACGCAAAAAAGGCTGCCCTTCATTTTGCGTCTTACCCCATGTGGTGCAACGCAGGGCTTCTTGACAAGAGATACCCCTGGCACTCGGAGCTTAACAACACCATGCTCCTAAACACTATGTCGAATATTTACGACGTAATGTACGATGTGTTCACTGAAGAAGAGAGAGCGATTCTCCGTGCAGCAATGCTGAAAAACGGTATTGATCCTCTTCTTAACGACTGGATGCACCCCGGCACAAGAATCCACGCCCTTGACTCAATGGGTCACAACTGGTGGGGCGTTTGCGTAGGCAGTGCAATCGGTGCTCTCTGTGCGATCTACGACGAGATCGATCCTATTTACACAAAATATATCGAAACCGGTATCAAATCCATAAATGAATATTGCGAATACAAGGGCGACACCCTTATTGCAAAGCCTGCAACCTTTGACGAAAACGGAATGCTGTACGAGGGCGCACTTTACACAAACTACGGTGTAGGTGAAATGTGCTGCTGCCTCCTCAGCTATAAGCACTGCTTCGAGGACGAGGGAGAGGGAGACATCCCGCTTCTCAAAAAGGTTCCCGATGCCTTCATGGCTCACGCATACCCTGTGTCAAGCGGCGGATATCTTTTCGTTGACTTTGGTGACAGTAACCCCTGGATCGGCGGACATTCACCTATGACAAAGCTCCTTCTGAAGCTTGACAGCAGCAACGAAAATCTGAAGAGATTTTTTGTTCGCGCATACGGTGAAAAGCACCTTTGGGACGATGCATATGCTGAAATCTTCGAATGTGACGAAAAAAGGCCCACCCTTCCCAAAACAATGGTTGCCGAAACCGGCGGTCTTTGCCTGGTTCGCACCTCTGATGAGGATGACGCAACCCTGCTTGCAGTTCGCTGCGGACATTCCTGGAACCACGCTCACGCAGACGCAGGCTCATTCCAGATCTTCCACGGCGGCGAGCAGCTCTTCTGTGATTCTTCTTCCACTGCATACGGCAGACGCGAATACGGTAACTACTACACTCAGTCTGTTGCACACAGCGTAATGATGATAAACGGAGAGGGTATGCCCGGTTGGAACGTATCCCGCGGCAGCCGACTCCCCGGCAGAATCACCCACTTTGTTGAGGACGGAAAGCTTTGCTACTTTATTGCTGATGCAACCGGTCCTTATTCAAACCAGTGCTACAGAAATCAGAGAAGCTTCTTCCGCCTTGACGACGAGCTTTACGTTATCATGGACGACGTTACCTGCTACAACGAGTCCGAGTACGAATTCCTCCTTCACTATAACGGTGAAATTACAGAGGACGGCGACCGTATGATCCTTAACACAGAGCGCAATCACGCTGTTGTTACTACATACGTTGACCGCGGATTTACCCGCCAGTTCAATGAATTTGAAGGACACAAGTGGGTATCCCTGAAGGTTGGCGGCAAGGACAGACGCTGTGCAATGATGAATGTGATCACTCTCGGCGACGAAGAGGGCGAGATTACCCCAATCACCGGTTACCGCTACTACGGATTTGAGATAAAGTACCGCGGCAACACCTACAAGATCTACTACAACCACGAGGCTGACGGTCAGAGAGTACACGATAACAGCATCAACGAAATGGGCGACTGGCTTACCGATGCATACGCTCTTTGCGAAGTAAATGACGGTGAGCGCCTTATTATGGTTCTGGGCAGTTTCCTGCGTAAGAACGGAGAATCCCGATACGAGAACTGGACCAAGCACACAGAGATCCTGTAAGTTAAGAAAAAATAAAAGCGATCTATCGAATGAACGGTAGATCGCTTATTTTTTATTTTGCGGCTGCTTTTTTGCGTTCTGCTTCGTCAGCCAGGTGACGGACGATCATCACGCAAAGGCGTTCCATTTCCTCGCGGATGTGCACAGGCAAAATACGGCTGTGGGATATGCCTGCCTCCAGGGAGACAGATCCCGTGTAACCCACCTCAGCCAGGGCGTCGGTGAAGTTATCCCAGTTGATTGAGCCGTAGTAGGGAAGGTCGTGCTGGTCTTCTGAGGCGTTGTTATCGTGAGTGTGCAGACAGCGGAGATATTTACCACAGTCACGCACCGCATCTCCAAGATCCAGCCCGTTAATTGCAGCGTGACCGGTGTCAAGGCAAATTCCAAGGTATGGAGAATCGATCTCGCCTACCGCTTCTGCAATTACAGCAGGGAAGAAGAAGTCGGCATTTTTGCCCGGCAGATTTTCAATGCAAAGGCAGATGCCGTATTTCTCGCAGTCGGGAAGCAGATCCTTCACACATTGAATGGTGCGTTCCTTAACCTGATCGCCGGTGAAGAAGGTGCGCTCGTACCAGAATCCGCTTTCGCACAAAGGATGGAGAACGTAATTTTTCGCTCCCATAAGATGCGCGCCGTATAGACCAAGGCGGAGAATATCGAGGATTCCCGCGTATGTTTCATCCCAGGTTTCCTTTTCATACCACACACCGTATGACGCGTGAACCTGGAACACTTCTATACCGTATTTCTCGGAGGCTTCGCGAATGGGCTTGCAGTGGTCCTCCATAGCCTCGCGGCTTGCGTAATACGGCATTTCTGTTTCGCAAAGGCTTTCGTCAGTTGTATCAAATCCAAGTTCCTTCAGACGGGCGTACTGGGCATCAACGTCACCTGCGTATCTCGCCATTCCGCGGCAAATTCCTATTCTCATAATTAATCCTCCGTTTTTCTCGTTATTTACATCGTTTTGCTTCTGCTTCGTTTGCAATGCTGATCTTCAGAGTGGTATATATCCTTTTCTTTTGCAGTTTATAATGCAATTATATCATAAACATCCGCGTTTTTCAACGGTGATATAAAGTTTGCTTGACTTTTTGTCCGTAATTCAGTACAATGAAGAAAAATCCCTTTTGAGAGGTGCGTATGCACGAGCAACAGAAACAGCTAATTCGCGACATTTACGCTGATATTAAATCAGGCAGAAAAAAGAAAGTTATAGTAGACTCCGACGCGTACAACGAAATGGACGATCAGTTTGCCATTCTGTACGCACTTTGCGCCACGGACAAGATGGACGTGCTTGCCATAAACGCAGCTCCTTTTGTTAATGACAATGCTGCCACCTTTGAAGAGGGAATGGAGAAAAGCTGGGAGGAGATAAAGAGGCTGACCGCTTGTCTGCCTGACGGGGACGATATTCCGATTTATCTCGGCTCCCGCAAGTCTATTGAGGAAACAGGTATGCCCGACTGCTCCCCTGCGGCTGAAAACATCATAAAGACTGCTATGGCATCTGACGAGGTGATCTACATTCTCACTATGGGTTGCATCACCAACGTGGCGTCTGCGATTCTTCTTGAGCCTCGCATCAAAGAAAAGATCTGCGTGGTATGGCTGGGTGGCAACGAGTTTCACAAGGAAGATGTGAGAGAATTTAATCTTGAAATGGACTACGCCGCAGGACAGGTGGTGCTCAACAGCGGTTGTCCGTTGGTGCTTTGTCCGGCTCAGGAAGTTACTGTGAAGCTTGAATATACTCTTGAGCAGCTTACATCCCTTGGTTATGACAAGCCTCATTGTGCGTATTTGACAGAGCTGACAAAGAGATTTCACCGCGGCGCAGGTGCTCCCGACAACTGGACTTGGATAATGTGGGATATGGCGGCTCCAGCGCTTCTTGACGATCCCAACTCCGCGGAGATCGAGATCGTGACAGCTCCTGCGTTTACCGACGATTTCCACTATGCTTTTGACAAGACCCGCCACGATATGATTATTATGCGAAAGCTCTATCCCGAAAAGGTTTTTGAGAATGCATTTGGAAAGATAAAAAATGGGAAGATGACCTTGTAAATAATGAAGGGACGCCCTGGAGTTGATGTGCCTCAGGAAATGATAGATGCCGGATGGAACGTCGAACGCTTGTGGTAAAACAAACAGCAATACGGAGGAGAGCTTATGAACTTTATGAAAGCATTTGATGATAGAATTGAGCGAGAACTTGAAAGCCAAGAAGATTATTTCGAAGGAAATGACAAACAATTATTTTATGAAATGCTTGCTGAGCTTGACAGCAATCGCTCGTACAAAATGAGGACATTTACAGAGCTTCATAGCGCTGTTTGCCCTTCAGGCGCGGGGCATATAATAGTAAAATATATAAATAGGTTTGAGAATGAATTGGCAAAGTCGAGGCTTATTTTGCGCCTTTATACTGACAAAGTTCCTAACAGAGATAGAATAATAATGGATTTGTATCACAAGTATAGAGAGTCAAAATACTATTTGCATGCCGATAAAGGTGGAATTCAAATGTGCATCTGTATGGACTATGACAATGCATTCTATAAAATGAAATCAAAGAAGCTTTTGCCTGAACTTATAGAAATATCAAAATCTATTGCAGAGACGCGAAGACTATCAGTAACTTATGGTATGATAATGAAAAAATGGGCACCGCCTGAAATGGAAGAAATTATGGTGGGACATTTATTGAACAGAACCCCTTCAAAATTAGAAATGGGTTTTGCAGATGGTCCTGAAACTGATAAAAGATTCTATTTTGACCTAACCCAGTCTCGTTTTTGTCAAATTCGTACTCTCTCTTATTTCCCCTCCGAGAGGAACCATGATCTGATCTTAACTTATGCCGATCACGAAGACAAAGATCTCTCAAAGTATGCAAAAAAGACAGCCGAAATAATGGCTGCGAAACTAACACCATTGGGGCAATAATCATTAGGAGAAAACAATGTACTATAATCCAAAGTATGATCAAAGTTGGAATGACGCGATAAATAGAGAACTTAATGGCGAAATCTACACTTTTGAAGAGGGAGATAGAGAGCTTTTGAAAGAAATGTGTGATGAAATATATGCCTCTTCCGGAAAGCAGGTGTGTACAATATACGAGCTTATCACATGTCTCAAACCCAGTAGAATTGCTCCTATTATTAATAAATATATTCTTGGTTTTAAGTCGGAATATATGCGGTCGCATCTCTTATATAGTATTATCCTTGATTCTATTGAGATCGAAAATATGGATGAACTTGTCGTGCAAATGTATCGCCAATTCAGACTATCAAAATATAATATTTCCCCGCCCGGTCCGAATAAATCATGGGTTATTTATATGAAATATGATAACATTTTAGCTCAAATAAAATCAAAGAAATATGTTCCTGAAATAATAGAGTGGTATAAATCTTTGAGAGAAATGGATCGCTTAGCAGTTACGCTTCATAAAATAGCGCGCAAATGGCGCCCGAAAGAGCTTGAGCAAATAATGGTGGGGCATTTGCTAAATACATCTCCAACACGAGCCGATATTGATTTGCCAGAGACTGGAGATTATCGTCCTACTCTTGAATATATATATTTACAATCTAGATTTAACGCCATATCAGCATTAAAGTATTACCCCTCCGAGCGCAACCGTGATCTAATCTTAACTTATGCTGACCACGAATATAAGGAACTCTCAAAGTTCGCTAAAAAGACAGCAGAAAAAATGGATGCGAAACTAAAAGAGATGAAAGAAAACGGATGATGTCGAAAACAGCGATTAATACCTCAATAATAAAAAGGAGATTCGAAAGAATCTCCTTTTTAGTTTTGAGACAAGACTTGAATTTTCGGGATGAGCAGTCTCTTGGCAATCTCACAGAAGGCAGAAGGAGAGATTTGAAAAGGCTTCACCTTCCAGTCGTAGAAATAGTCGTCTCGTTCACTCTGGCGAGCTCGCGATACTCGTTTTCTACGACCTTCTCGAGCCACCTTCATCCTCCCCCGGAGGCGGTGACTCTCGAAGCCCTTGCCGGTGCCCGTCGCTCGAGTTCAAATCTTTCAGAATAAAGAAAAACGAACCCACAAAAGTGGATTCGTTTTTTCTTTACGCAGAAGGAAAGATTTGAAAAGGCTTCACCTTCCAGTCGTAGAAATAGTCGTCTCGTTCACTCTGGCGAGCTCGCGATACTCGTTTTCTACGACCTTCTCGAGCCACCTTCATCCTCCCCCGGAGGCGGTGACTCTCGAAGCCCTTGCCGGTGCCCGTCGCTCGAGCTCAAATCTTTCAGAATAAAGAAAAACGAACCCACAAAAGTGGATTCGTTTTCTTTACGCAGAAGGAGAGATTTGAACTCTCGCGCCGGTTACCCGACCTACACCCTTAGCAGGGGCGCCTCTTCGGCCTCTTGAGTACTTCTGCGTACCAAGTATTCGTCCAAAATTGAACGGCGAATGCGGCTTTGTCATCACATTCAGCCTGTATATTATAATATAATCTGCCGTTTTTGTCAAGTCTTTTTCCTAAAAAATAAATATTTTCATTATTTTCATATAATGATTGACTTTTTGACAGAAATATATTAAAATTAATGTGGTCAATTATGTCGCAGGATATGCGACTCTACAATAAAACAGAAAGGCAATGTAAAAATGGACACACAAAGAAAAACCGAACTCAAAGAAATTGCCCGTAAGATCCGCGTTGGTATCATTGACGCTGTTCACTCGGCAAAGAGCGGTCATCCCGGTGGAAGCCTTTCCATCGCGGACGTACTGACTTATTTATACTTCGAGGAGCTTAACATTGATCCTGCAAATCCTAAGATGGAGAACAGAGACCGTCTCGTTCTTTCCAAGGGTCACTGCGCTCCCGGTCTTTATTCCGCACTTGCTAACCGCGGATTCTTCCCTGTAGAAGATCTCAAGACCTTCAGAAAGACAACAAGCTATCTTCAGGGCCACCCTGATATGAAGCACACTCCCGGTGTAGATATGTCCTCCGGCTCTCTCGGTCAGGGCACATCCGTTTCCTGCGGTATGGCTCTTGCAAACAAGCTTGACGGCACTTCCGTTCGCGTTTACGCCATCCTCGGCGACGGCGAAACACAGGAAGGTCAGGTTTGGGAAGCTGCAATGTTCGCAGGTCACTACAAGCTGTCCAACCTCTGCTGGCTCGTTGACTTCAACGGTCTCCAGATCGACGGACCTATTGCTGAAGTTATGAACCCCGCACCTTACACAGAAAAGTTCACTGCATTCGGCTGGAACGTGGTTGACTGCGACGCTCACGATTTTGATTCCATCGAAGCTGCTTACAAGGCTGCTCGCGCTTGCACAGATAAGCCCACAGTAATCATTTCCCACTCCACAAAGGGTAAGGGCGTTTCCTTCATGGAAAACAACGTTGCATGGCACGGCGCTGCTCCCAACGACGAGCAGTATGAAATCGCTATGGCTGATCTCGGTGAGAGATAAGTCCGGACACAAAATAAGCTAACATCGAAAGGAATATAATAAAATGGCTGAAAAAATTGCTACCCGTGAGGCATACGGTAAGGCCCTTGCGGAATTCGGTGCAGAATACGAAAATCTCGTAGTTCTTGACGCGGACCTTGCTGCCGCTACAAAGACAGGCACATTCAAGAAAGCATTTCCCGATAGATTCTTCGACTGCGGTATCGCTGAAAACAACATGATCGGTGTTGCAACCGGTATGTCCCTCAGCGGAAAGATCCCCTTTGCTTCCTCCTTCGCAATGTTTGCGGCAGGCCGTAGTTTCGAGCAGATCAGAAACTCTATCGGTTACCCCCACAACAACGTAAAGATCGGTGCAACACACGCAGGTATCACTGTTGGTGAAGACGGCGCGACACACCAGTGCAACGAGGATATCGCTCTTATGCGTACAATCCCCGGCATGATCATTCTCAATCCCGCTGACGCTACAGAAGCTCGCCTTGCTGTTAAGGCTGCTATCGAGCACAACGGTCCTGTATATCTCCGCTTCGGCAGAATGGCAGTTCCCACTCTGTTCGACGAAACATACGACTTCCAGATCGGTAAGGGCGTAAAGCTTGCAGAAGGTACTGACGTTGCTCTCGTTGCAACAGGTATCGAAGTTGAGCAGGCACTCCTCGCACGCGATATTCTCGCAGAAGAGGGTATCTCCGCTTCAGTTATCAACATCTGCACAATCAAGCCTCTTGATGAAGACCTCATCGTAGCAGAAGCTGAAAAGTGCGGCTGCATCGTAACCTGCGAAGAGCACACCGTTATCGGCGGTCTTGGCGCGGCTGTTTGCGAATGCCTTGCTGAAAAGTGCCCCACACCTGTACTCCGCGTTGGTATCAATGATGAGTTCGGTCGCAGCGGCCCTGCAAAGGAACTTGTTTCCTACTATCACCTTGATGGACAGTCCATTGCTGAAAAGGCAAAGGCTGCTATCGCACTTAAGAAATAAGTGAATAAGAGAACGGGCACTTTCGCGTGTCCGTTTTTTCATTTCAACTACAGATTGAGGTGCATTTTTCACCGATTCAATTACTGCTTGCTGTATTGTGAGTGAGAATTTTGCTAAAATTCAGTCACAAGCAGGAAAGGAAGCGAACGATATGCTTGGTGAAACAACGGCCGGAATTAAAATTGTTAAAAACGGCAAAAACGTATTCATAAAGTAGGAAAGGTGGAGTAATTATGTTTGACATGACAAAGGTAGCAGCAAATATCGCAAAGCTACGCAAGGAAAAGGGACTTACACAAATGGCTCTCGCAGATAGGCTTGGCATCAGTTTTCAGGCTGTCAGCAATTGGGAGAGAGGACTCAGTATGCCTGACATTTCAAAGCTTGGTGAGCTGTCAGAACTGTTTGAAGTTTCTATTGATGAGATCCTCTGGAATAAAAGAGGGACGGAGATCACCGAAAAGGTCATAAATAGCGAGCCTATTTGTGACATCAGCATCAAGGAAATTGAAGAGGTTGCTCCGATTCTGTATGCGGAACAGGTAGAGGAGCTTATGGAAGGGATAGCCGAGCCGGAAATAACAGCAGAAGATATGGCTTCTGTTGCACCGTTTGTCAGCCAGAACTTTATTGATAGTTTTGCAAGAAAGCAAGTGAAAAAGCACGGAACAGTCGAGGCAATTGAACCGATTCTCATGGACCTCAGCGATTCTTGCATTGATGAGATCGCAATGACTTTGTATGAAAAGGGTGGTATCGAATCAATCGAAGATATCGCAGAGCTTTTAAGCGACGAAACTATTGGTGAAATTGCTATGAAATCATACGAGACGCACGGTATCGAATCAATCGAAGATATCGCAGAGCTTTTAAGCGACGAAACTATTGGTGAAATTGCTATGAAATCATACGAGACGCACAGTATCGAATCAATCGAAGATATCGCAGAGCTTTTAAGCGACGAAACTATTGGCGAAATTGCTATGAAATCGTACGAGACGCACGGTATCGAATCAATCGAAGATATCGCAGAGCTTTTGAGCGACGAAGCTCTTGGCAGAATTGCCACCGATGCGCTCAAAAAGCACGGACTTAAGGGAATAGCTCCCTTGCTGGAGTATATTGATGAGGACGTTATAGAAAGCTATCTCCATTCGCGCGGATTGTAAAGAAGAGGCTAAACAGGCATTTTCGGATGCCTGTTTTTCTATTGACAAAGTTTGGCAGGTAATGTATAATAACTGTGTATAGACTGAATATTATTATCATTTTTCAAGGAGGATTGGACTTGTCTCAGATCAAAAGAAGAACTCTGAAAACAACACCCGTTGTGCTGATGCAACCGTCGGCAGCGGCTCATATTCTCCTTGAGGGACGCACTCTCGTGTGCCTGGCTCGTCACGGCCAGACCGACTGGAACCTGGTGAAAAGGCTCCAGGGACACGAAAACGTACCCCTTAACGCTATGGGACACTCTCAGGCGGAGATTCTTGCCGGACTTGTGACGGATATAAAAAACTGCGGTGTTTCCTTTGCTGCGGTTTGTACCTCTCCTCTTGACAGAGCACACGAAACTGCAAAATATGTATCAAAGGCTCTCGGATTGGGGGATCCTATTGTTGTGGAGCGTCTTATTGAGCGAGACTATGGCAGTCTGTCGGGGCTTACCCTTGAAGAACGCATACAGAAATACCCCAGAGGGGAACGCCAGGCAGGGGATGTTGAAGTAGTGCCGGTGGCGGCTAAGCGAATGCTTCGGGCTATTGACGATATGCTTGAAGTATCCGACCGCAAAACTGTGGTTGGCGTAACTCACGGCGGTATCATCAACGCGGTGTTCTCCCGACTTACCCAGGGTGAGATCGGCACAGGCAAGACCTTGTCAGTCAACTGTGGTTTGAGTCTTGTGGCGGCAGGAATAGGCGAGGCAGTACCGATTGCGTTCAATCTCCAGGGAGAAAACGCCGTTCAGTTTATTAAGAAAATGATACACTTCGGCGCTGAATTATAAAAAACGCTCCGCACGGCTTGTTGCGGAGTCTTATTTGGGGGCCAGTTACTCATTGCTAACTGGCTGTTGAAAAGTCTTAAATCGAAAGAAGGTGGAGTATGACAACAAAGAAATTTTCCGTTGGTGGAATGTCCTGTGCGGCTTGTCAGGCGGCGGTGGAAAAGTGCGTCCTTTCACTGGGTGGAGTGGAGGAGGGGGCAGTCAGCCTTATGACAAACTCCATGACACTAACCTTTGACGAAAAAACAATAACCGAGGAGGAGATCTTCAAAGCCGTAGGCGACGCGGGATATTCCGCAGGTGCTTGGGTGAAGAGAGAAACATCCGAGGAAGAAGAAAACAAGAAATATCATGCGATGATAAAGCGGTTTGTGGCCTCTGCTGTCCTTGCCGTTATTATGATGTATGTCACTATGGGACATATGGTGGGCTTGCCACTTCCCTGGTTTATGGATCCTCACGGTGAGGGGCTTGCTCCCATTATTTATGCAGCAGTTCAGCTTGTCATCACGATTCCCGTGATTATTATCAACATTCACTACTTCATTGACGGAGCGAAAAGCGCCCTTCACAAGAGTGCGAATATGAACACTCTCGTTGCAACAGGTGCCGCGGCGTCAATGGTGTACGGACTCTATATTCTCGGATGCATGATCCACGCGTATTCCACAGGCGGCGAGGCTCACGTTTACTCGGAGGAGCTGTATTTCGAGTCTGTGACTATGATTTTGACCCTAATCACTCTTGGCAGGATCCTTGAATCCCGTGCAAGACGGCACACGTCAGACGCGGTCAGGAAGCTTATGGCGCTTACTCCCAAAACTGCCGAGGTTATCAGAAACGGCGAGACCTTAACCGTTCCCTCTGAAGAGCTTGTGGTAGGTGATAGAGTTATCATCCGTGCTGGTGCGGCAATTCCTTGCGACGGAGTTGTGCTCGCGGGTGGCGGTACTGCTGACGAGAGCATTATCACCGGCGAAAGCGTACCTGTTCAGAAAAACGAGGGAGACACCCTCATCTGCGGCACTATCCTCACCTCCGGTTATGCCGAAATGGAAGCCACACACGTTGGCGAGGACACCACTGTTGCGAAGATAACCCAGCTTGTGGACGATGCGGCGTCAAGCAAAGCACCTGTGCAGAAGCTTGCCGACAAGATCAGCGGCGTATTCGTGCCGATAGTTTGCGGAATAGCCATTCTCACGTTTACCTTGTGGATGATATTCGACGGCTCACTTCACCGCGCCGTTGGATTTGGTATATCTGTTCTTGTAATCAGCTGTCCCTGCGCCCTCGGACTTGCAACACCTACCGCAATTATGTGCGGTGTGGGCAGAGGTGCGGGACTTGGTATTCTCATAAAATCCGCTGACGCTATCGACGTGCTGCACAAGGCAACCGTTGCGGTTCTTGACAAAACAGGCACCGTTACCGAAGGAAAGATGAGTGTTGCGGATGTTTACGGAAAAGAGGAGCTTCTCTCCGTTGCTGCATCACTTGAAAGCATGAGCGAGCATCCGATCGGGATTGCCATAGTTGAACACGCTCTCGCCGAGGGTGTGGAAGCTACCTTGGTAGAGGACTTCACCCAGTCGTTTGGTGGTGGCCTGCGAGGAATCATAGACGGCTGCGAATGTATCGGCGGCAACGCGGAATACCTGGAAAAATGCGGTGTGAAAGTGCCCGGGGAAATGCTCGACCGGCTTGACACATATGCCAAAAGCGGCAAGACCCCCGTTATGTTTGCAAAAGATGGGGAAGTGCTTGGTATAGTAGCCCTGGCAGACCGGATCAAGCCCTCCAGCCGTGAAGCGGTGCGTAAGCTGAAGGAACAGGGATTTGACGTGTTTATGCTGACCGGCGACTGCGAAACAACTGCACTTGCCATTGCGGCGGACGCAGGAATCGACCATGTGATCTCCGGCGTAAAGCCTGACGAAAAGTCCGCTTATATTGAGAAACTCATGTCGGGAGAATACTTTGGAGACGGCAAACGGCGGTATGCAGTAATGATCGGTGACGGTGTAAACGATGCACCTGCCCTTGCTATGGCGGACTGCGGTATGGCAGTTGCACACGGCACGGATATTGCCATAGAATCTGCCGGGGTTATTCTTGTTAAGAACGATCTGACAGACGCCGCACGTGCGGTAGACCTGTCTCATGCAGTAATGAGGAACATCGCGCAGAATCTGGCGTGGGCATTCGGCTATAACGTGCTTTGCATACCTGTGGCGGCGGGAGCTTTGTTCCCCCTGTTCGGAATTGCCCTGACACCCATGATCGCGTCGGCAGCAATGTCATTGTCCAGCGTGTGCGTGGTGACAAACGCCCTGCGCCTGCGGACTTATAAAGCGAAATAACTTGACTACAAATAAAGGAGAAACTAAAATGTTGTTCGGAAAAAAGAAAAAGGTAAATCTCAAGATCGAGGGAATGCATTGCCCCAAGTGCGTTGCAAAGGTTGAGACGGCTATGAAGAATCTTGGCGGCAAGGCGGAAATTGATCTCAAGCTTGGACGCGCAACAGTAACTTGCCCCGAAAAGCTTGACGTTGCGACTATCATCGCAGCAGTAGAGGCTCTCGGCTTCAAGTGCACTGCGCTGTAAGATAATAAAACAAAAAGAAAAGACGGAGGAGAGTCCGTCTTTTTTTATATTTTACTCGAGCACACCCATATCCCACATGAGCTTGCCGAGGACATATTTGTCGCGGATGTCCTTGGCCATAGCAAATGCCTCGTGCATGTCTTCGTCAGTCAAGCCGATTTCGGTGAATGAGGTGGGATGTCCGATATCTCGCATAAATTGTAGGAGCCATGAGGAGGAGGGAAGGGTGTCGATTATCTCTACGACCTCGTCCCATTTTTCGCATATCCTCTTGATTCGAGCCTCGTGCTTTGTGATGTCATACTTTTGCTCGCGGAGGTCCCCTTCGATTATGATCTCAGCCCCTTTGCCCAGCTTTTCGCGAAGGTGGTCATTCCACTTGTCGAGGTCAAACTCCCGGGCGGATTTTAAAGCGTACTCCATATCCGGACGCATTTTCGCAAGCTTTTCGTATGCGCGGACAGTCTCAAGGGTGGCAATACCACATTGGATACCGTGGAGATCCCATGGTGTACCGAATTCCAGCGCACGCATATCTATGATATGGGAGATGTAGTGCTCCATTCCCGATGCCGGGCGGGATACACCTGCATAATTCATGGCAAGTCCGGAGATAACAAGCCCTTCCATAACGGCGCAAAGTGCGTCCTCGTCACCGTTCACAGCCTGTGCAGCAGATTTCACGCAAACTGCAAGAGCTTCCTCCACCATTTCGGAAACGGCAGGACAGTAGTATTCGTCAAGGATGACCCGGGCGATCTTCCACTCAACCAGGCTGACGTATTTTGCCAGCATATCACCGATTCCCGAGGCAATCATATGCTTTGGCGCGGAGGCGAGAATTTGAGGGTCACCGATCACTGCGTCAGGGCATTTTGTGTTAATGGACACCTTCAGCCCCCCTCGCTCCATTGAAGAGGTTGCGGAAGCAAAACCGTCCATTGAAGGAGCGGTGCCCACAATAATATCGGGAACGTTTTTCGCAGAGGCTATGACCTTGCCTGTGTCGTTTATTACACCGCCGCCTACTGCGATTACCGAGTCGCAGGAGAGGGGACAGTACATCATCGCCTCACCAACAATACGCTCGTCCGGTGCGGGATGCTCTCGCTCAATTATGTGAATGGCGTAAGAAATACCGGCACCTGTCAGGATCTTGCAAACCAGCTCACCTGCTACCTCATATGTGCGCCTGTCACACAGGATATATGGGTTTGACACGCCGTACTTTTTGAGTAAGCTCGGCAGCTCGTAAACCGCACCCCGTCGGATAATGCAATCCTTGAGCTTGCCGAAATGGCGTTTGCCGCAGGAGTCGCACAAGAAGCCGTCGTTTTTAATTAAAGAATCAATACCGTGTTTCATAAGTGAATTATATTACTGAAGCTTCAGATTGATACCGTACTGGATCTCCATTCCGTCGGGTGCGTCAACTGTGTAATAAAGGATAGTTCCTTCGTCGTTGATTCTGACCTTGTTAAGGCGTTCCTTTGATACAACCAAGGGTGAGCCGTCGCGGAATATGAGAATGAGACGGTAGTCGCTGTTATAACCGCCGTAAAGCCCTCTGCCGTAGAGAATAGTGCAACGGTCGCATTCGTATTCGAAAATAATAGTTATAGCATTGTATTTCGCATCTTCAATAGCTGCCTTGTATGCCTGCTCGTCGTAAACAGGAGTGCTGACATCCTCACCGGAGGGCGGGGGAGTTTCTTTTCCTGCGTTCTCAATTCTGTCTGCTATAATGTCAAGACCGTAGCCGCGTGCAGCATCTGCCGAAACCTTACCAAACATAAACTCAAGCTCGGTGATACCGAAAATGAAGCCGATTTTCTCTTCAAAATAGAACTCGTAGGTGGTGTATTCGCCGTGGTCGGTGTACCAAAGCTCGGAGATTAAATATCTGTCGCCATCGATCCAGATGTAGAACAGCTCATTGATCCTGGTGTATACCTCGTTAGCGGAACGGACAGCCTTGCCGTCGATTCCCACAGCAGCATCACCAAGCCAACCGCGGATAATACCCAGTGCCTCAAAACCGTATCCCTCGTAGAGATTGAAGGATATGTAGTTCTCGTCAAGCATTACGTCGTTGATGAGATCAATGGAATATGATGTGTTAAGGGTCGGTTCATCAAATTTGTTAGTGAATTCCGCACCTACAGCGGTAATTCCCGTGAAGGACTGCTCTTCAAGCTCCCCTTTGTATAATTCGCGAGGGGGATAGTCGTAAGTTCCGGGGGGATAAGTCTCCTCAGGCTCTTTCGGATCCTCTTCGGGAGTAGTTTCGTCAGGGCCTATTTCCTCGGGATCAGTTTCAAGAGGCGCATCCGGTTCAACAGGCTCGGTTTCAGTTGGATCAGTTTCAGCGGGAGCGGAGAAATCAACTCTTTCGTCTTCGTCAATAATTCTGATAACGATAGCGGCGATCTCGCTGCGCTTTACCTTTGATTCCGGATTTATGTATCCGTTGCCGTCACCTGTGATAATGCCCCAGCGGTACATTTTATAGATTGCTGATATGTACCAGGCTGAGGAGGGAACGTCCTTGATCGTGTATTGCTGGATGGTATTTATATCGTAAATTTCAGTTTTTGACGAGGTTATTGCGCGAGAGAACAAAACCGCAACTTGCGCGCGGCTTGCGGCAGCGTTGTAGTCAGGATAAGCTTCCGTAACGATGCCGTTTGTGGTGCAATATCTTACGTAGGGATCGTACCAGTTTCTGCTTCCGGGATAACGCGCAGTGAAATAGCTGTCCTCAACTCCGCCACTTACAAGAAGACGGTGTACAACTGCCGCCAGCTTTATGGTCTCGGCAATAGTCACGTTTCCGTCGGGAACGTAAGTTGTGTCTGTCTTGCCGTTGATCAGCCCAAGCTCATATGCGTCTGCAACATTTGAATAGAACCAGTCGCTCTTTTTGATGTCTGTAAACTGATCGTTGTAGGAACGGACAGTTTTGTATCTTGCGGCTGACAGGGGAATTATTGCTGCGGAAAGCACGGTAGCGCAAATGATAATTACTGCCAATGTGCGGGTGAAGATTTTTTTAGATCTAAACATAAAATACCTCGTGCGGCAAAAGCCGGAATTTTGTGTTTGTTTTACTTATATTATAAGATAATATTGTTAACAATTCTATGCTTGGGTGTCAAAATGTAGGACATATTGCAGGAAATTCAGTAAAATATTGGAATATATAGGGATTATTTGCCGAATTATCGAATTAACTATTGATTTTGCGCTCGTTTTGTATTAAAATAAAACGATGAGAAAAATATAATAATAAAATCATAAAGATTTTCGAAAGGGATAAAAATTATGGCACAGAAATTCAGAAAGATCTGCGTTCTCACATCCGGCGGCGACGCTCCCGGTATGAATGCGGCAGTAAGAGCAGTTGTTCGCGCGGCTAACGCAAGAGGCGTTGAGGTTATGGCGAGTGTTGGCGGTTACAGGGGTATGATCCATGACGAGCTTATTCCTATGACAAACCGTGACGTTTCCAATAAGATCCAGCTTTCCGGTACATTCATTTACTCTGACAGATGCCTTGAGTTCAAGGAAGAAGCAGGTATGCAGAAGGCTATCGCAACCCTGAAGAAGCACGAGATCGACGGCGTTATCGCTATCGGTGGTGACGGTACATTCAGAGGTGCTACTGACCTTTCCATGAGAGGTATTCCCACTATCGGTATTCCCGGTACAATCGACAACGATATTACCGCATCTGACAACACTATCGGCTTCAACACAGCTATGCAGTCTGTTGTATACGACGTTGACAAGCTCCACGACACCTGCGAATCTCACGCACGTTGTAATGTTGTTGAGGTTATGGGCAGAGGTGCCGGTGACATCACTCTCAACACCGCTATTGCTACAGGCGCTGTTGCGTGTGTTATTCCCGAGTGTCCTTTTGACGAAGACGCTTGCATCGAAAAGATCATTCGTCTCCGCAGAGAAGGCAAGAGAGGCTTTATTATTATCGTTTCCGAAGCATTCCCCACACTTGGTCAGGAACTTACAAAGAAGATCAACGACACAACAAAGGAACTTGCTGAAAAAGAAGGAAACGACAGACTTTGGGTTGAAACAAAGTTCTGCCGTATGGCACACATCGTTCGCGGCGGTACTCCCACACTTTCTGACAGAGTTCTCGCAACCAAGATGGGCGTAAGAGCTGTTGAGGAGCTTCTCGCAGGTAACTCCGATCTTGTTGTAGTTGAAAGAGCAGGTGAGATCACAACCTGCGGTATTGGCTGGTCCCAGGTTCTCGACCGCAAGTACAAGGGCACACTCAAGCCCGGTATGACCGACAAGTATTCCGCTGAAGAACTTGCCGAAATGGATAAGTTCATTGAAGCGAAAAAGGCTGAATTTGCAGCGACATACGCAATGTTCAACGAGCTTGCTAACTAATTCCGAAATAAAGAAAAGAGACTCGAGAGAGTCTCTTTTTGTTTGTTATTTATCCCAGTTTTTCGGAATTATGAAATTCAGGTCATCTTCGGAATATTCAGAGTCATCCTCGAAGAGAGGAAACTTTGCTTCACTTATGGAGTCCCAGTCATCCGGAATTGCGAAGTTAAGTCCATCATCTTTGGAAATATCGTTATCAGATAAGGCAAAACTGAAAAAGTCCGGAGCCTCATCTGGCTTTTGTTCATCTTCAACCGGTGTAAACAATGAATCATAATCTTCGTTTTTATAAGTGTTTTCTGCATCTGTTATTTCTTTTGGCAACTTGGCGCCACAAGCGTGGCAAAAGGCAGCATTTTCTGTGAGTTTTACACCGCACTTCGGACAATACATATGTTTCCCTCCTGCTATAAAATATCATGGTTAACTATTCTTTCGTGGTAATTATATTTTACTGTATTATTCGCTTTCTGTCAAGCGTATAATTTTTCCTTTGAGAATTATTCAGTAGCTGTTCGAGGGGCAGATATTCATATCGCTGTATTAATTTTAGAAAAAACAAAGCATATTTTTCGGATTTTTGGTAAATAAGTCGAAAAGAAGTGAAGTGGAAAATCTTTCTTGACACTTGTCTTATTTTATGATATCATAATTACAATAGGTAAGTGTGCATTTCGCCGCCATCTTTGATATAATTAGGAGCGAATTATTATGGATATGTTTGAATATTACGGCTTTTTCCGTGAGGAAGATTCCATAGATCGCCTTACAATTGCCGAAACACACATAATTGAGCATTTATTTGATAAATATCTTCCCAAGGAAGGACGTGTCATTGATACCTGCGCCGGATTTGGCACATTTGCTTTCAGATTTGCCGAAAAGGGGTATGATGTAACCGCAGGCGACTGGATCATGGATCACGTTGAAAAGATCAAGGCTGACCCCAGATCCGAAAAGCTCCGTAATATATACTGCTCAAGTCCCAGAAGCTTGTCTCAGTTTTCAGACGGCTCCTTTGATGTTCTCGTTTCATTAGGCTCTGTTTATCATATGAGAACAAAGGCTGAGAGAGAGGCGTTCATTAAGGAATCCATGCGGGTTCTCAGTGACGACGGATATCTTGTGTTCTCTTATATGACCCCTATGGCAATGACTCTCGGCCAGTATTTTAATGCTATGCGCACTTACGATGCTACAGAAAGAGTAAAGGCGTACCGCAAACTGGCAACTGTTGAAAAGAGCCATAGCTGTGACATGTTCTACGGTCTTACCCTTGAAGAAATGACCGATTTATCACGTGAATACGGACTTGACATTATTACTGTCGCATCCACGTACGGTATGCTTTACAATATGGTTGATGAGGTTGAGGCAATGACTGAGGAGCAGTTTGAACAGTTCCTCCAGGTACAGTACAAGACCTGCGAGGATCCCTTCGTATCCCGCTACTGTATGCGCGGCATATTTATTGCTAAAAAGAAACCGAAAGAATTTCTAGACTAAAAATAACCCGGGTGCAGGAAAAAACTTGCACCTTTTTTCTTTTGCTATAGCTGGACAAAATTCGACATATTATCTTGCTATTTCCGGCTGGTTATGTTATAATAAACTGAATATATATTGTTATAGTAGGAAAGGAACTGAAACCTTGACAAACTACGATAAGGAAAAATATGAAAATACCGACGACATCGGCGAAGACATAAATGAAACTTTAGAGGAAGAGACTGAAGACGAAGCTTTACAAGCGGCTGACGCAACAGACGAGACAGAGACTCCGGAAGAAGAAACCGAAGCTGACGCAAAAGCCGAAAGAGAAGCGGAGCAGTATCAGGTTGATGGAGCAGGGGACGAAGAGATTGCTGCAGTAGCCGAGCGTATAACCGGAAGCCGCCATTCAAGTGTTTCAACAGCCGCGCCTATCCGCACTCGTTCTCCCGAGCAGAATCGCAATATAACAAACGGAATTCCCGTGAGACATTCCGCGATCTCCGACGGCGAGATCATCGAGGCGGAAGAACCGAGAAAGAGCAATAAGACCCTCACCATAATCATAGCGGCGGCTATTGCTCTGTTTGTTATCATTATGGGAGCGATCGTTGCCTTAAATGCTTTCAGCATTGCAGCGAGTATGCGCCCGTCTGATTACGATATTAACGACACAGTTGAAACAACAGGCACTACAACTGTTCCCGACCCGGTTACTGAATCTACCCAGTACAGAGTTACTCTTGATTTTTACGAGAGAAAGGATATTGAGCTGTCCACCTCCGAGATCACCCTTTCAAAGCTTCTTGAAGGAATCGGCTGTGTTCTCGAGGAAAACGAAAAGCCTTCCATCTCTCTTGACACGGTAATTAAAGAAGATATCATCATAACCGTTGACAGATACGAGTATAAAACCGAAGTTGTGGAAGAGGTTATTGCTCACGAAACTGAAACTATAGAAACCGACCTTATCATGAAGGGCACAGAAGAGCTTATCACAGGTGAGGACGGCGCAAAAACTGTTGAGTATCTCATTACCTATGTAAACGGTGTAGAAACAACCAAGGAATTTGTGACCGAAACTATCACAAAAGAGCCTGTAACAGAAACTCGCACTATTGGTGTTGGCGGCGAGATCGTTGGTGCTGACGGAAAGACATATACTTACTCCTGGCGCAAGGAAGTAACCGCCAGATATTACAGCCTCGAGGGGCCCACATATTTCGGGCCTGACGCTGACGAAACGGTTATCGTTGTTGACAACAAGGTCATCCCTCTGGGTACAAAGCTGTACGTGAAGAACGATACTTATGATTTCGGTGTGAGAACCGCTGCAGACATTGCAAGCTCTGTTGTGGGCGATCAGATCTACATCTGGATTTCCCCGAGCAACCCGAATTACGCGGCTCTGAAGGCGTCTGAGCCTCATCAGGTTGATATTTACTACATTGATTAACTAACAGGTGACAAAATGAACTTTGACAGACTTCGCGCCTTTCAGGATAAACTGGTGGCGGATAGGATTCCCGGAAACGATTGCATGATCTGCAAGAATCACGAGGAGATCTATCGCTACAATACCGGATTTGCAAATATGGAAACGCGCCGTGAGATGCAGGGAGACGAGCTTTATTTCTTCTGGTCAGCTACAAAGGTGATCACTACCTCTCTGGCACTTCGACTCCACGAAGAGGGAAAGTTCTTGATGACTGACCCGCTTGAGGAATATATGCCTGAGTTTGGCAATATGACCATACGAAAAATGATCGACGGCAAAGAGGAGATCGTGCCTGCGGAGAAGAAGATCAGGGTAGATCAGCTATTCAATATGACAGCGGGCTTTGACTATAACTTTAGCACAGATCATATTGCTGCAGTCCGCGATAAAACGGGCGGTCGCTGTCCTACTCGCGAGATCATGGGTGCGATAGCAAAGTCTCCTCTGCAGTTTGAGCCCGGTGAGCTATGGTCTTACAGCCTTTGCCACGACGTGCTTGGTGGATTGGTTGAAGTAATTGCAGGAAAACGCCTTCGTGATTACGCAAGGGAAGTGCTGTTCGATCCTCTTGGAATGGACGACACCTGCTACAATTTCCCCGCAGAAGATAAGCTTGAGAGAATGGCGGTGCAGTATTACTGGAGAGAGGACCTTGGCAAATGCCTGCCCACCAACAACGTGTGCCAGCATATCCTTGGCCCCGATTACGACTCCGGTGGCGCGGGCGTTATCTCAACCTGCGAGGATTACATGAAGTTTGCTGACACAATAGCCAACTACGGCAAGGCAGCAAACGGATACAGATACCTCTCGCCTGCGTCAATTAATCTGTGGCGCACCAACACCCTAAGCTGCGAGCAGAGTAAGGCGTTGGTTTGGCCTCACCTTATGGGATACGGATACGGTTACGGTGTGAGAACAATGATGCAACCGGAAAAGTGCGGCAGCTTGTCTCCCGTAGGCGAGTTTGGCTGGGGAGGCGCGGCTGGAGTTTGGGTAATAATTGACCCGAATAATTCCATGGCTCTGGTTTACACCCAGCATATGCTTGGCAACAACGAAGAATACATCGCACCTCGTCTGCGTAACATTGCTTACGCTTGTATGGAATAAGGAGGCTTTATGACAAACATCAAGAAAATGCTTCTCGGAATCGCATTGTTGATCGTGGCTGCCATGGGTGTATCATTTTGGATGGCGGGCTCTGTGATCGGTGCAATTATGTTCTTCGGCGGACTTATCGTCGGCGGATTTTTCTTGGTGGACGGCTATTTGAGCGTTGATAAAGACTGAAGCGAAAACAAATAAAAAATTCTCCCTCGATTAGCTGTCGGGGGAGTTTTTGTGTCTGATACAAAACAAAAAACGTCCCACGTGAGTGAGACGTTTTGTTATGCTTAAATTAACCAAGCTTAGCGGTGTTAACCTTGATACCGGGGCCCATTGTAGCAGCGATTACGCAGCTCTTAATGTACTGACCCTTTGCAGCAGCAGGTCTTGCCTTGATAACTGCGCCAACGAGAGTAGCGAAGTTTTCGGAAAGCTTTTCGATACCGAAGGAAGCCTTACCGATGGGGCAGTGGATGATGTTGGTCTTGTCGAGACGGTACTCGATCTTACCAGCCTTAGCTTCTGTAACAGCCTTAGCAACATCCATTGTAACAGTACCAGCCTTGGGGTTAGGCATGAGACCCTTAGGACCGAGAACACGACCGAGACGACCGATAGTACCCATCATGTCGGGAGTAGCGATAACAACGTCGAAGTCGAACCAGTTTTCCTTCTGGATCTTTTCTACGAGGTCTGTGTCACCAACGTATTCAGCGCCGGCAGCCTTAGCAGCTTCTGCCTTGTCGCCCTTTGCGAATACGAGAACGCGAACCTTCTTACCTGTACCGTGAGGGAGAACTACTGCACCACGAACCTGCTGGTCAGCGTGACGGGAGTCAACGCCCAGACGAAGGTGAACTTCGATTGTTTCATCGAACTTAGCCTTGGATGTCTGGCAAACAAGGTTCATTGCTTCTGCAGTATCATAGAGTCTATTCTTTTCGAGCAGCTTTACGCTGTCAACATATTTCTTACCCTTAAACATATTTCCAGCCCTCCTTATTCTTCAACGGTAACGCCCATAGAACGAGCTGTACCGGCGATCATGCTCATAGCTGCTTCGATGGAGCCTGCGTTGAGGTCCTTCATCTTTGTTTCAGCGATCTGGCGAACCTGATCCTTAGTGATCTTAGCAACCTTTGTCTTGTTAGGTGTGGGGGAAGCTGTTTCGATACCGCAAGCCTTCTTGATTAGAACGGGTGCGGGAGGAGTCTTTGTGATGAATGTGAAAGAACGGTCAGCATAAACTGTGATAACAACGGGGATAATGAGACCGATGTCGTTCTTTGTTCTTTCGTTGAATTCCTTTGTGAAGTTAGGGATTGCAACACCGTAAGCACCAAGCGCAGGACCTACAGGCGGCTGGGGTGTAGCCTTACCGGCAGGAAGCTGAAGCTTGATATAGCCAATAATTTTCTTTGCCATAGCAAATATACCTCCAAATGTGGTTTCTGACGGGAAACAT
>SVSJ01000015.1 GCA_015064355.1 Oscillospiraceae bacterium
AAATAGCCTTGCCCCTATTGAGCAATCCCATATCTAATGGTTATCTGGCGTTCTTCTTTTGTAAGGTTAATTACGTTTTTCCCACTCAGCCTGGTGAGACCTTGGTGTGACATCGAGTAAGTCGTACCTCCTGTTTTTGGGTATGAAAAAAGGCATCCATTTCTGAATGCCTTTGATGTACACGGGCTACACCCGCGCTTTTAACTTGTATTTGTACTCTGCATAGTGCTCGCTCAAAACGTAGTCGATCACCCACGGTTTTGGAATCATGTAGGTGGTGCGAATGCAGTAGTGCTGCACACGATTTTCACGCATGAGTTTACGAGCTGTACATCTCCGACCGCCGCATCCTGTACCCCAAGATCATTTCTCAATTTTTGACGTTATCAATGAGCCTCTGTTTCGGAAAATATATAGCATCACACACGTTATGATCGCACCGACTGTTTCCACTAACATATCCTTCATTGTGTCGTGAATACCAATATCTATGTACCCGTCCAATATGTGCTCTCCTCCGTTTAGCGATACTGTTTGGATGCCTTTAATGCTTCCCGCGTCTCCATTCTCGCCAAGCAAATATGACGTAATATCCGTCACGATCGTATCGTTTTGCATATCCATACCCAAATAGCAGTCCGCTCCGTATTCAAAAAACTCCCATATCACCGACACTGAAATTGAGAAACACAAGGCAAAAACTATCACTGGGATACCGGTGCTTTTTTCTGACGGAACGAGAAGCTTATATATGAAAACACCCAATATAGTAAACATTACGCCTCCACAAAAATGGAGTATTTTGTCCCACCAGACAGTCGTTTGATATAGGCCACAGCAATGTCCCAGCATTGGGCCTGTGGCATAGAACACACATACCACGTATACCACAGTATTAATGCGGCACTTCAACAGCCTCTCCGCCATGTTCGGTATTAACACCATAGCAGGCGTTACGATAGCCAAGAGCAACCTGTCAGTAGACCCACTCGATATAAGCATAAGTACGGTTGCAACGCTCAAAAGCCATCCAAGACAAACTGCTCCCCACCGAAAGATTCGCTCCGATTTTCTCATATTTCCTCCCGCAAACATTGTTGTACTAAATAATAATGCCCATGATACAGAATAAGTATATCATTCCAGTTACAACTCATCGTCAACACAATATCAATTTTCATTGAAAAAGAGATACACTTTTTAGCGTATCTCTTTTAAATTATGAGTCATCATTGCCCGATTATGCAAACTCGGCGAGTTGATCATTCCAACTCAGGCAGCCCGGCCACGCTTGTGAGCAGGGACAGCACACCTGATAAAAGTGCGGCACTTCCCACCATAAGCCAGTCAACCTCACTGATCACGGCCGCTGCACCGATTGTTGCAATAGCAGTCTGTGCCACAGTTTTGATCGCGCGAACTCCCGCCGCCTTCAGCCAGTTTATTGTAAACACATTTTTCATTGATCGTCCTCCTTTTTCATTAGTTCAACTGTTCTCTTCAGAAACACTAACATTTCCTCGCGGGTGGCATTGTCGCGAAGCCTCAAGTTTCCGTTTTCGTCCCCCTTGAGAATCCCGTTTTCGTATGCCCACCTCACCGCCTCCTCGGACCAGTCGTTTGGTATGTTTCCCTCAGGCACGGGCGCATCTGCCTCTACAGTCCACTCGCTACCCGCTACGTTTTCGATTCCCAAAAGTGGGGTCGGGTCTGTCGGCTTGCCGTTTTCGCGGATCTCAAGGTGGCAATGACTTCCTGTGGAGTATCCGGTGCTTCCCTCCAGACCTATAACGTCGCCAGCTTTAACCGTCTGCCCAACAGTCGCGTATCTGGCGGACATATGGCACAGGTAATACTGCCTGCCGTCCTCACCTGCAATGCAGATATAGTTTCCCCACTCCCAGGTGCGGTCTGATCGGTCTGTCACAATCTGCGATACAATCACTTTGCCGTTTATGGGGGCGCATAGCACTTTGCTCCCCTGCCCTACAAGATCGATCCCGCCGTGTAACGTGCCGTTCCCACCGTTTATTGGATCCGTGCGGTATCCTCCATTGATGATTATTGGCTGCGCGCACCAATTTTGCAGAAATCCGAAACTGCCACCGCCGCGCCGCATTGGCGGTTCATTGTTTCGCGCACCCATTGCCACCCGATCACATTTCGCTTTATTATACGCAAAAAGAACAAATGTTCGATATGGCGTTTTTATTATAGCAGATAAAAAACGATTTGTCAACACCCCCTCCCCAGCGCCCCAAAACGTCCTTGACAACAGGCGAAATATCCACTATAATTTAAGAAAAAAGGGAGATGACAACATGAGCCTTCACGAGATAATTGACTTTCATACGCACCCATTTCTGGACGCAGGTCAGAACATCTGTGCGCACATCGTCCGCGACACAATGACAACTGATGAAATAAAACCCTATTTTGAGTCTTTGGGTATTTCACGGATCTGTGGCAGCGTTATATATAGCTTTCTACGGCAGCTTGAAATAGGTTGCTCGAGTTTTGACCCATTTCGCAGGCTGAATGATGCGGCTCTTGAGCTTCGCGAACGGCTTGGTGACTTCTATATTCCCGGATTCCATGTTAACCCCAATTTTCACGAAGAATCTTGCCGCGAAATCGAGAGAATGGCGTCACTTGGTGTTAAACTTGTTGGTGAGCTTGTTCCCTACCTTCACGGTTGGGACGATTTTGCCTGCGATTCTTTCTCCGAGATAGTTGACGAGATCGAGCGCCACGGAATGATTCTGAACGTGCACACTATGAGCGAGGACTCCCTTGACAAAATGGTTATGGAACATCCGAACACCACAATCGTTGCGGCACACCCTGGTGACTTTGGAGCGTTCACCCGCCAGATGAATCGAATGGAAATGAGCCAAAACTATTACGTTGACTTATCCGGCACCGGACTGTTCCGATATGGACTTCTCCGCGAGGGTATTGACAGATTCGGTGCCGACCGATTCCTGTTTGGCTCCGATTACCCGATTTGCACGCCGCCTGTATTTATCGGCGGAGTCCTCTACGATCCGCTGATCACCGAAGACGAGCGTGAGCTTATCCTCGCAGGCAACGCAAAGAGACTACTTGGGATTTGAGTAAAACATAATCCCGCGGCAGTAGCCTATTTTTCAATTGACAAACAATTGCAGGAATTGTATAATTTTAGTAGTAAAGCCGGGAGGATAAAATATGAACCAAGAAATAAAGCAACTACTTGATAGAATTTATGAAAGACCTGGTATGTATTTAGGCAAACCATCTTTAAATGAATTGGTTACCTTTGCCTGTGGATATATAGATTGTATGAGCTTTAGAGATGGTGTTATCCCCAAGTCTCCGTTTTCAGATTCTATGAGTAGTATTGTACTTGATTATTACAATGTTAAAGACGTAGATGCTTTTTGTCTTCGCAATTGGATAGATATAATACTGTTTTTCGAACATTCTGAGAAAGAAGCCTTTTACAAATTTAATGAACTTCTTGAGCTGTACGAAAAGAAATATAGTTCGGAAGAAGAGTCGGATTCATAAGATTTTGTAACATCAATGTGGTCACAACTCTGTTCCGATATGGACTTCTCCGCGAGGGTATTGACAGATTCGGTGCCGACCGGTTCCTGTTTGGCTCCGATTACCCGATTTGCACGCCGCCTGTGTTTATCGGCGGAGTCCTCTACGATCCGCTGATCACCGAAGACGAGCGTGAACTTATCCTCGCAGGCAACGCAAAGAGACTACTTGGACTATAAAACAAAAAAGAGATGAAGCCTCTGCCTCATCTCTCTTTTTTTGTTTTACACGCTGAATTTCACTTCAAACGCCTTCTCACCCACTGTGAATTGAACTGTCCAGTCGCCGTCCACAAGTGATGTTGCCTCTGCAAGTACGATCTCGATCTTACCGTCAACGATACCTGCTGTCGCACCTTCTGTGGAGATTGCCTCGTCACCCTTTTTGATGCTGTCGATCTTGATTCTGTTTGTTGCAAAATCTTCAAGCTCAAAGTCAGGTGTGAGAACGATCTTTCCCTCTGTTGCGATTACGGATGCGCTGAATTTGCCCGCCTCGCCTGCGATGATCAGGGAGATCTCGTTGTTTGTTGCAGCAAACTCAATGTTTGTCATGTAAACGTCTGCAAGCTCGACTGTTTCGATCTTGTTGTCCTTGGTGATTCTGATGATCTTCACATCTTTTGCAAGAGTGTAGTTCACGCCGTCCACGGTAACAGTACCTGCGGTATAGCCGGAAACAAATCCGCTTACAACAGCATCAGCCTCAAGGTTGGTGATAGTGTCGTCATTGCCGGTTCTGTAGTCCTTACCTACTGTGAGGTCTGTATGAGTAGAGAGCATTGTTTCAATTTTGCCGCTCTCGAAGTTGTATACAAGGTACTCGGTATAGGACTTGCCGTTTTCGAATACAAGGCCACCCATAGCGAGAACTCTTACGAATTCAGCGTCGATGTCATAGTTGCCAAGAGCACCGTCAGAGATGTAGAGGAACTTAAGTGTTTCAACAGAGCCAACCTCGTTGTCAAGAACTGCAACAACCTTTGCGCCGTCCTTAACGCTGATGGTGGATGTGTACGCACCTGTTACTCTCACCAGCTTGCCGCCGTCGTTTACAACAATCACAGTGTTTGCGTCACACACGAATCTTGCGTCTGTGAGACCGGAGATAGATGCAAGCGCGTCTGCATCACCGCGGTTTAATGTGTAGTAGTTTCTGCCACCAAGCTCAATCTTTGTGCCATTCGCGTTGTCAATAATATATGCGATCTCGTCGATGTTGCCGGAAGACTGAACAAACTCGTTCTTTCCTGTAAGAATTATGCCGTCCTCTACTGTAGCTTCAATGAGAGTATACACGCCGTCTGTTTCTGTGAATCTGTAAACGCCGCCTTCAGTACCGGTTGCGTTCTTAACGTAGATGTGCTTTTCTTCACCGTCAATATATGCTTCCATTACGTAGCGGAAGCTGCCGTTCTCATATACTCTGTGAGCGTCTGAGAGAGCAATAAGATACTTGCTGGAGTTTGATACGCTGACACCTTCAATCACCGCCACAACAGCGCCGTTGTGAACTGCAACCGTTACAGCAGAGCCGAGGATCATCTTGTCTCTGATGGATTCTGCGGAAATGCCTGCGATCTCGTTACCGAGGGTATATGTTTCGTCGCCGATCTTTACTGTGCTGCTTGTAAGTCTCTTAACAATACCGCCTTTGATCTGGAGCTTAGCTGCGATCTCAAGCTCGCCGATCTCGGGGTTGTAGTAGTAAAGCACGTGGTCGCCGTTTTTAACATCCTCTATACCTGTAAAGGTAATATCCTCGGCGTTTTTGCCGTCTGCAATATTAATGTTGCCGTTTTTGTCAACGTTAAGTGTAGACATTTCGAATACGCGGATCACGCCGAGTCTTGTTCTGCCGTCGTCTTTCATGAGAGTTACGCGGTAGAAACCAAGGAGTGCTTTAAGCTCATCTGTCTCTGTGATAAGCTCGAGTGTACCGTCGGTATCGTATGCAAAGAGCATAAGCTCGTTGTTGTTTGTGGAAAGCTCGTCGGAGAACTTGTCTACAAGGGTGAACTTATCGTCGCCGATCACGACTGTGTCGTTCTTTTCGTTAATAGAAATGCTTGTGAATTCTTCTGTTTCAGTTGTCTGAACTGCGGAGAGAACCTTGTATCTGCCGCCTTCGTTTGAGAAGATGATGCTGAAGGTCTGACCGAGGTTTTCGTTTTCCTCTCCGTCAATGCTCATTTCCGCTGCGGGAACTGTCATATAGAATACGCCGTCCTCACCAATGCATCTTACGGATACGTAGCCGTTCTTAACAACTGTAGCACCGTCGAGAGTGTAGTCGTTTGTTGCAACCACAGTACCGGTCGCCATGCTGTAGCCGTAAACCTCTTCAATTACAGAAGTGGATTCGTAGTAAATGTTGCCGTTTGCAGTTGTTCTGCCAACGAGATATTCAGATGTAAGAGCGTTGAAGAGGATAACCGCAGTCTCTGATCTTGTAAGTGTGTCTGTGTATGCTACCTTTTCAAGTCCGCGGTCAAGGCCAAGCTTAACTGCAGCATTGATGTAGGACCAGGGGTAACCTGCTTCCATATTGGAGCTTTCCTGGCCAAGGGCACGCACAAGCATTGTCATTGCGTCCTGCTTGGTAATGCCGCCTGTGGGATTAAATCTTCTGGGGGAGATGCCTTTAATGTATCCTGCAGCGTTTGCCCAGGAGATGGCACCGTGATAGTGGGGCTCATAAAGGTCATCGAAGTTTGTTGTGTTCACACGACCTGCATCATCTCTACCCATCATGAGTCTGAAAAGGAACGCAGCCATCTGCTCACGTGTTACGTCTTCCTCAGGTGAGAATTCACCCTCCCCTGTTCCTTTGATTACACCTATGTCTGTAAGTATTGATATTTCAACTTTTGCGAAGTGGTCTTCTTTTACATCGTCAAAGTTTTTGGCAAATGTCAGTGTTGCGCTACCTGCGATCATAAGTGCCGCCAGGGTCGCGCACAAGAACTTTTTAATACCGTTCATTAATTTTTCCTCCTGAATTAGTACTGGGCGATGCCTCATCTCGCCGCGTGAATATGATACCACACAGGAAGTTTCCAATCAACAGTTTTTATGCACTTGCAACATATTTGAAACATTTATTCACGGTTCTTTTATATATTTTCACAATAATGGTTGTGCTGTAAATTGTTAGTACAAATAAACTACAGCAAGGCGGCAAAAAAGGAGAAGACCGGCAAACAAATAATTACCATCTTCTCCCGAAAACAAAAACCCCTGCAAAGAGCATTGCAGGAGCAGTTTATTCATTATCAATTTTCCCCTGTGTAGAACACAACTTCCTGGGGGTATCTGAGTCCCAGCTTTTCTTCAGCGATCTCTGCGATATATTCCTCGTCAAAGGGTCTGTCGAGGTCAGCCTGCAGCTCGTTGATACTATTCTGTAAAACAGCAACCTCACCGCGAAGCTGATCTGCACGCTCCACAAGGTCGTTGTTTTCAAGACGGAGGGTTACAAAGATCACACCAAAAAACAGAGCCAGCGCCAACATAGCCATACGGATAAATGTATTCTTAAGAACTCCGCCCATGATCGCGCTCCCTTTCAATGTTTTTTGTCAGTCCCAGATCTTTTATAATATGCTTTGCGTATCTCGCGTTTACGTGTGAACAGTATTGCTCTGTCGCCAAATCAACTATCCTGCCGAGGGTGTGACTGTATATCCACTTGCCCGCTCTTTTCGCCAGCCGGAAAACAAACCTGACGGGCACCCCTACGATGTAATGAATTACCCACCCAATAAGCCTCACCAGCTTCTCGGAGAAATACATGACCACTCTGCCAAATGTAAAAATATACACAGCAAAGCCCAAAGCCGCCCCCGCAGCAAGAAACCAGCGGAAATCTCCCCGGTTCGTCCAATAGACAAAGACGGAAAAGGCTATAGTCACTACGATTGCGTAAATAAAGTCGAAAAGAAAGAACGCAAAAAACGGCAGAACACCTTTTTTCGAAAATTTCTGTCCGCCTGAATACGACGCAATTTTGCATACTATATGTATTAATCTTATAATATCATATACTGCGCCAAAAATCAACCCCAAAATCAAAGAATATACGACTCCGAGGAGCTGTTTTTCGATAAAAATCTCCATTATTTGTGAATAAATATTAAATTATTTGAAAAGCCTGGCAAACACGCCCCGTTTTTCGTTTTTATCCGTTTTTCCGTAGTAGTAAAATCCGTCGATCTCTCCCGTGATCAATAGCTCTCCTTTTTCAGAAGAAAAGCTGTCCATCTTTATCCCCCGACCGTCAATGGCGATCATCCCAAGAGCTGACGACAGAATCACCTGCTCCTCTGTCAAACTCTCCACCTCGTCGATTCCGGTAAGCTCCATTCGATTCCGCGAAAAAAGGCATACATCCTGTTCTCTATCCATATAATCGCACCCCCGCGTTTTTGGCGTTTGTTTGATTATATGAGTAAAGAACGGAATGTATGCCACAGCTTTTCTTTATTACCGTTATTCGCTGATTATTTCGTACATTGAAGCGGCGTCTGCCTTTGCTACGTGCTCGCGAACGTCGAGAACCTTGAATTTCAGAGTTCTCTCACCGTATGTTACAGAGATAACGTCACCAACCTTTACGTCGTATGACGCCTTGGCTCTCTTGCCGTTCACTTCAACATGCTCCGTGTCGCAAGCCTGATTTGCAACGGTGCGGCGCTTTATAATTCTCGATACCTTTAGATATTTGTCAAGTCTCATATTTTTACCTCAATTTTCTTCGGTGCATCCGTCGATAAAATCATTCACTCTGAAGGAAAGATTCTTTTCCACGTCACAGCTCTCGCCGCTCATAACAACGGAGGTGAATATTATCTCCGTGAGGATTGCGCTGCGGTCTTCCTCCCCGGCATCTCTGAGCTTATCGACCAAGCCCGCCAGAGTGTCCTCGTTTGCAGATACTTCAAGCCCGTTCTTGCGAGCCTTTTTTACAACTTTCTTCGCACGCAAAAGCGCAGGATACTGCTTCGGAACAGCCTCAAGGATTTCGCGAACAGTAAGTCTGGACTTTTCAACGGTTTTGATCTTCTCCCAGTTATCAAGGATCTCACCGGAGCTACCCACCTGAACCTCTCCGAAAACGTGAGGATGGCGCAGGATCATTTTATCAATAACGTCACCGATTACATCATTTATGTTAAATGTTCCCTTTTCTCTCTCGATCTGGCTGTGGAACATAACCTGGAACAAAACATCCCCAAGCTCTTCTCTGAGCAAGGTCATGTCGTCCTTGTCAATAGCCTCAACTACCTCGTAGGTTTCCTCAATAATATCGGAGCGAATGGATTTGTGGTCCTGTTCTCTGTCCCACATACATCCCTCTTCGCTGCGCAAAAGCTCAACCAGCAGGCAAAGAGAATCGAAATTATGTGCTTCTTCAGTTATTAATTTACGTTTCAGTTCTGCTATATTCAAGTTTTCTTTTTCCTTTCTTATTTATCATTCTGCCAAGGAGCGCAAGTATCTCGTCTTTGTCAACAGCTCCTGAGAAATATATAAACCCTGCGTACACTATCGCCGCAAGTAAAATTGACACCACACAGCAAACTTCGCCTTCCAAATATCCGGAAAGAAATTTGTATCCCACCAAAGCCGTAGTCGAAGATAAAACGCTGCCGAGAAGCGGCGTCAAAAATGTCTCTCGGAAACGTAGTCTGATACCCGTGTGCTTCACCACAAAGGCAAAATTTATAACGGTCACGGCGAAATAGCACATGAAAGTGGATATTGGCGCACCGCTGATTCCGAATTCTGAGAGCAGGAACACGCTGGACACACACTTAACTAAAGCTCCCACAAGCATTGACACCACAGGCTTTTTCTCCTGTCCGCAGGCTTGCAGCACGGAATTTGTCACCGCGAGAATACAGACGAAAAAGGATGACGGTGCCAAACAAACAAGAAGCGGAGCAGCCATATGAGCCGAGGCTTCCTTGTAAAACAGGCAAAGTATGGGATCCGCAAGGACGGTAAGTCCAAGAGCGCAAGGCAGTCCGATAATAACTGCGTACCTGAGAGATGACTGGATCTTTTCTGCTGCTACATTCCGTTCGCCGGCGGCAAATGCAGCCGAAATTGCCGGAACAAGTGCGTATGCTATAGGGTATACCAGCACCGGCGGAAGGTTGAACATGGGCACAGCAAGAGAGGTGTAATTCCCATAAAGTGTTGCAGCGGTTTCCTCTGTCATACCGGAGCTTATGAGAATTCGCTGTATCAAGGCGGTATCTATCATACTCGTCAGGCTCATTACAGATGCGCTGACAGTAATGGGAAAGGATATTTTCACAAACCGTTTTAGTATGTCTGCGGTTTTTGCTCCGTCACTTTCACGAAAACCCGCAAGGGTATGGCCACAGGCAAGATCCCGGTCGCCCCTCCTGCGTTTCACAATGAGTAGGTACACAGTTCCGAAAAATGATCCAACAGTCAGGCCTGCCACACCGTATGCCGCCACTATATGAACACCGTATCCCATTCTGACAGCATAAGCTGATGCGAGAACTCCGAAAACCAGTTTTCCCACCGCCTCAATAAGCTGTGACACAGCGGTTGGAACCATATTTCCGCAGCCCTGGAAATATCCACGAATGGCACTTGCCACGCAAATAAAGAACACCGTCGGGGCGGCGTAAGCAATAGACAGGGCGGATTTCTCCGATCTGATCAGCGACGCCAGAGTGCCGGGGCACAAGAGCATGAACAGGCTGATTCCCAGGCCAATTACCAAAAACACCCAAAGTGCGATTTTATATATAAGCTTCGCTGCTTTAATCCGGCCCACAGATCTCTTTTCCGAGATCATAACCGACATTGCCACCGGCAGTCCGGAGGTAGACAGCATATAAAACAGCGTATATACAGAGTAAGCTGAATTGTAGTACCCCATTCCCGTGTCGCCTACTATGTAATTCATGGGGATCTTAAAAAGCAGTCCCGCAATCTTCACAAGCAGGCCGGAAACGGTAAGTATAAGAACGCCTGAGACGAAGGTATGAGATTTGTTTTCACTTCCTTTAAACGTCCCAGAGCGTGTTTTAATCAAATTATGCCTCCCGGATTATCTCGGTCCTATGAACTCACGGAACACGGAATTGTCGGGAACCATTCGGTCACTGAAGTAAGGGTTGTCAAATACCCGAAGCTTCTCTATCAGCGCATCTGCTTCATCACGGTACTGGCTGTCTGCGGGTACGGTTTTCAGCACGTCGATGGCGTAGTGAGAAATGATGAAAGGCTCGTATGGCAAAAAGGAGTTAATATACACATCGCTTTTTGCATAGGGAAAGATATTCTTTTCCTCATTAGAGCGCACAGTCTGCCACAGGTGGAAAGAGAATTCCGCAGTAGCATTTCTGTACTTGTAATCACGGACTATACGACGGAGGAATCTGAGCTCGTCTCTGTCAAGAACCACGCCCTTGTATTCCACATCCTCGTCAAGTCTGATGTATATGCTTCTGTAATTTCCTCCGAAAAGAGAGGTTACTTCAGGGTAAACCGCCTGTATCCCTTCATAGATATATATATCCTTCGGGTCAGGCTCATATTCTTCATATCCGGTTCTTTTGGCCTCAAGAAAATCGAACTTGGGAACTCGCACCCGCTTTCCCTTGAGAAGATCTGCGGTGAATTCCTCAAGATAGTCGAGGTCAATGGCTTTCACGGAATCATAATCCGGTGCCTCACCATCGTCATCAACAATGTTTCTGTCGGTTCGGCCAAAGAAGAAATCGTCAATAGACAGCATAACGGCGTTTTTGCCGCTGTTGTCGATCCGCTCGGTGAGCTTTGTCGCCGTTGTTGTTTTACCCGAGCAAGTCGGTCCGGAGAGTGTGATTATTTTAACGTCCTCTACATCAAAAACATGCTCGATTGCTTCGTCAAGATCGCGGCTGAATTCCGCTTCGCACTGCTTAACAAACTCTTCTGCTTCGAGTTCACTGTTAATATTCAAGTTCTTCAGATGTCTCATAAACATTCTCCTTTCAATTTGTTGTTTATATTCTGATTATTTGTCGAAAAATTCGAGTGCGGTCTTCTCGAGATTTGCAAACTTTTCCCCTGCCCTCTCGCCACGGTGATCGTCAAGATACTCGTAGGGATATTTGGGCTGGAAGAGTCTCTCTATCCGCACGTTCCCGTCTTTATCGGGGACTGACACCAGCTTTGTCACAGATGATGCACCTGCGGCAAACACGGTATGTACCTCTTCCATCATATATATGTTGTAAAGTCCCTCGTGACCCGGCTTTGCATAGCCTACGTTTTCCAGGTTTCCCACGGTGTTCTTCTGTCGATACATGTAGTAAGGGAGATAACCCGCCTTTGTAAGTGCTTTTTGGGAATATGCCACGCTGTCGGTTGCGATACGGGACGTCACGTCGAATTTACCCTCGGTTTTGAATTCGGAAGATCTCTTTACGCTGAATGTGTGAACTGTAATATTCTCGGGGTCAAGGGCGATAACACGGTCAACGGTGTCAACAAAAGATTCTGTAGTATCGTACGGCAGACCTGCAATAAGGTCAACGTTGATATTCGGAATACCCACGGTCTTTGCAAGCTCGTAAGCGGAGAAGAACATCCCGGAATCGTGAGCGCGTCCGATCTTTCGGAGCACTTCATCGTTTAAGGTTTGCGTGTTCACGCTGATCCTGTCAACTCCATGCGCTGCGATAACCCGTAGCTTTTCAGCGGTGATTGTGTCGGGTCGACCTGCCTCAACGGTGAATTCTCTGAGTCCGGACACGTGGGAATTGACTCTGGAAAGAAGTCTGTCAAGCTGACGGGGATCAAGGATCGTGGGTGTGCCACCGCCAATGTAAACCGATGCCACGTTCATCCCGAGCTTTTCGATAACGGAGAAGATTCCGTCAATATCGTGCACAAGGGCGTCGAGATAGTCGGGAATAAGCTTCAGAAGATTTGGTGAGGTGTAGGAAACAAAGGAGCAGTAAGCGCATCTGGTGGGGCAAAAAGGAATGCCGATATACACACTGCACTCACGTCTGGATTCGGGGGTGATGATCTTTGACTCTGCCACGGACACATCTGTTGCCAGCTTTGCTTTAATGGGACTGACGAAATACTCCCGGCTGATGATGTCTGCGGTCTCCTCGGGTGAGTGACCGGCATCAAGAAGCTCCGTTGCCACCTTTGCAGGACGGACTCCCGTGAGAATTCCCCACGGCGGCACGATTCCCGTCATCCTCTCGGCAGCTTTTATGAACGCTTTGCCTGCCGCCACCTTCTTGGCACGGTCAAGATCTCCGTGAACGCTGTCAATTTTAATCGTCTCCGTCCAACGGTAGCCTTCGGAACCGTATATCAAGGCAGCATTTGCCATGATTTCACCGTCGCGCTTGATGACCTCCACAAATATTCTCAAATCCGCCTGAAAAATATGCTCAAGCTCCGGAAATTTCGCTCCGGGGAAATAGATCATCGCAAGGGTCTGTATATAATACGGCTTTATTGTACCGTACGTTTCAATTCCAATATTCATTTTTTCGGTTGCCTCAAAACTGCTGAATCAAGCTGGATCGTTACAGGCCCGTCATTTGTTATACGAACCTTCATATCTGCTCCGAACTCGCCCGTTTCTACCTTCTGTGTGTAATTCTTAAGATGCTCTGCAAAATATTCGTAAAGAGGCTCGGCGTGTGAGGGATGCGCCGAATTCATATAATCCGGTCGGTTCCCCTTGCGGTACGAAGCGTAGAGGGTGAAGTTTGACACAACGATAATTCCCCCGTCAACATCCGTAACGGAAAGGTTCATTTTTCCGTTTTCGTCGGAGAAAATACGAAGCTTCGCTATCTTGTCCCCCAGAAGTCGTGCGTCCTCCTCTGTGTCCTCGTGAGTCACACCCAGGAGAATAAGAAGCCCGAGTCCTTCGCACTTCGCGATAGACTTCCCTTCGATGGCGACTTCACCGCCGTTTATTCTTTGAACAACTGCAAGCATAATTACCTCATTATATTATTATGAATATCCGCGTTCTATGCTGTGAACATGATTAATATTACGCAGACGTGAGAGAATCGAGTTGTAATGCTCAATATTCTTGCATCCCACGGTAAGATTGATGATAATATCGCTCTCCGTGCGTTTTTTTGTATTGATTGACAGGAGGGATACCTTCATATCCGCAAGAGCAGAGGTGATATTCGCAAGAAGCATAATATCGTTTTCCGCAAATATTTGAAGGACGACCTCGTAAAGTGCGTGTCCTTCGGGTGTGTGGAAGCTGTCGTTGTCCCACTCGGCGCTGATCCACCGGTCTACAGTTTCCGGATTCTTTCTGCCCGCCACAGCATTGGGACAGTCACACTTGTGAATAGACACACCGTACCCCTTGGTAACAAATCCGATAATATCGTCTCCGGGTAAGGGATTACAGCACTTGGCAAACTTGACCTCGCAGCCGTATTCACCATCAATGACTACGCCGCTTGAGGACCTGATGCGTTTATTCGACTTGGTGGGAACCTGCGCTGTGTCTGTAATGAGCTGTACCTGCTCTTCAGGCTTAACAACACGCTCATATTCAGTCTTAAGCTTGCTCTGGACTTTGGTCATTGCAACGCCGTTATAGCCCACTGCATTGAAAAGGTCGTCGGAATCCTTCATACCCAGCTTCTTCGCAACAGCAGCAATGATCTCTGCCTTCTGTGCTTCAGTTGCTCTAACTTTATATTTAGCGAATTCCCGATCAAGCTCCGCGATACCGATCTTGATGTTTTCAGGGCGTTTTTCCTTCTTGAACCATGCTCTGATCTTGGATCTGGCTTCACTGGTCTTAACGATCTTCAGCCAGTCACGACTGGGTCCCTTGGAGGAAGCGGAGGTAAGGATCTCGATGATCTCACCGGTCTGTGGCATTCTGTCGATAGGTGCGATCATACCGTTGATCTTTGCTCCAATCATTCTGTTACCGATCTGGGAGTGAATGGCGTATGCAAAGTCGATAAGCGTAGCGCCCTGGGGCAATGAAATAACGTCACCCTTGGGAGTGAACACCAAAGTTTCGTCGGAGAAAATATCGATCTTGAGGGCGTGCATAAAGTCCTCTGTGTCGATCGCGCTGTCTTCGGTGTCGATAAGCTTGGATATCCACTGAAGCTTTGCGTCAATATCTTCCTTGCTCTTTGCACCGGTCTTATATTTCCAGTGAGCCGCGATACCGTATTCAGCGATATGATGCATCTCGCGGGTTCTGATCTGCACTTCAAAGGGGATACCGTCACGACCGATAACAGTGGTATGGAGTGACTGGTACATATTTGGCTTCGGGGTCGAGATATAGTCCTTGAAGCGGCCGGGGATACTCTTGAACAGCTCGTGGATTATACCAAGTGAAGTATAACACTCAAGCTCTGTATCAACGATGATTCTGATAGCGTAAAAGTCGTAGATCTCATCAAAGCTCTTGTTCTGGTTGAACATTTTGCGATAGATTGAGTAAACAGTCTTAACGCGGCCTTCAAGAGTGAAATTAATATTGTATTCTTCCAGCTTTTCCGCAACGAAAGCGCGGGTGTTTTCTATGAAATTTTGATTCTGCCCGTATTTTCTTTCAATGTCAGTTGATACTTCGGCGTAACCAATAGGGTCGAGATAAGACAGGGCAAGGTTTTCAAGCTCCTGCTTGATCCTCTGCATACCGAGACGGTGAGCGAGAGGAGCGTACACGTGCATGGTCTCAAGGGCGGTGAGACGGCGCTTTGCATCCTTCTTTACGCCGAGAGTTCTCATATTATGGAGTCTGTCGCAAAGCTTGATAAAGATAACACGAATGTCCTTCGACATAGCGAGAAGCATCTTTCTGATGTTCTCCATGTTCTCTTCTTCCTTGTCCTCCACGTTGATCATCTTCATCTTCGTGAGGCCGTCAACAAGCATTGCAACCTCGTCACCAAAAAGCTGGCGAACTATATCAACGCTTGTTTTGTCGGGACAGTCCTCGCAGGTGTCATGAAGAAACGCAGCACAAATGGAGTCCGTATCAAGCCCGAGTCCTGTTACTATCTCCGCAACCGCGATGGGATGGGAAATATAAGGCTCGCCGCTTACACGGAACTGTCCCTCGTGAAGTTCACGGGCGTATAAAAATGCGCGCTCGATCTTCTCCACGTCATAATTCTTTTCACTGTTTTCTATAACCGCCAGTATTTTTTCGATCCCGGGGTTATTGTTCACTGTGTTTTTTTCGTCTTTTTCCATAGTAATAATTATTTCTGACCGTAGTCAGCTTTCAGTTTTCTGTAAATATTTGATTTGTCAAGATTGGTTTTTGAATCCATATAAACGAACTTGAAGGCGTACACCTCGCGCTCGTCGTCAAGCTTCTTTATGTTGAGAATATTCAGCTCCGCGAAGGTCATAAGAATGAACTTCATTTTCACGTAGCCGATTTTCGCCCCGTGAGTTTTCATCAGATGGATAAGTGCGCGGATGCTGAAAATTTCGTGCTCTACTCTGAGCTCACGTCTGATAGTGCTGTAGACCGTGCCGAACTCGTCTCTTGTAGGAACGATGCTATCAGCAGACAAGCCGTCTATTCCAAGGGAATCATAAGGCTCCCCTGCCATAACCCGTCTGTAAAGCAGTCTCTCGGACTCCTCCGCTTCGTACTGTTCCGAAGACAGGCGCACATCCTTGACTATCAATTGCACGTTTCTCTGGTTCTGATATTCGTTAACGTCCAGAGTGAACATAATATCCACTTTATCCCCGGGGTATATATCAAGCTCGTCAAGTGCCAGTCTGAAGCACATGGCGGTAACATAGCTCTTGCCGATCCTTATGGTAAGTCTCGTGTGCTTTCCGCCACCCACCAGAGCTGTATCGTACAAGTCCACGCCGTTTATGACAAATGTGGGAACGGGGTTTGCCGTACCGTATGGTTCAAGATAATAGAGCTCATTTGCCTGGTCCATGGTTATGTCGGCAGGAGTAAGCTCGCATTCTGCTTCGAGTGTGTTTTCGAGATCATCGGCTTCAAGGCATTCTCGGGCGTATTCGTTTATTCTACGCTTGAATTCCTCAAGATTCTCCCGCTTTATGGTAAGACCTGCGGCAAGCTCGTGGCCGCCGAACTTTTCAAGAAGATCGGAGCACTTGCTCAGCACTTCAACCAGGTTCATGCCTTTCACGCTTCGTCCGGAACCCTTTCCGATCTCACCGTCCTCAGATCCCTCAAAGGAGATAAGAATAGACGGGCAGGAATACTTCTCCGTAATTCTCGATGCAACGATACCGATGATTCCGTGGTGCCAGGTAGCATCATCAAGAACGATCACAGGATCGCGCTCGAAATTGTGAGTCTCCGCAATCTGCGCATACGCTGATTCGGTGATCTTGTTTTCTTCTTCCTGCCTCTCGTGATTTATATCACAAAGGCTTCTTGCAATAGGGTCTGCAGTTTCAGCGTCCTTTGCCAAGAGAAGCTCAACCGCCATAGATGCGTCACGAATTCTGCCTGCGGCGTTTATTCTGGGCGCGATAGTGAATCCGATAAAGGAGGCTGTCACCTTTCTCTTGGTATTGTGTCTGGATTCGGATCGGGTAGCGTCAATGAGTGCTTTAAGTCCCGGGCGCTCTGTATTTTCGATAAGAGAAAGGCCGTAGCTGACGATAAGGCGATTTTCGTCGCAAATAGGCATTACGTCGGCAACAGTACCAATGGCCACAAGATCCCCGTATTCGCGGGAAATTTTCCGAACACAATTCACCTGGGGCTCATCAGGATTCAGCAGGGATTCAACAGCGCACAGCACCTTGAACACAACTCCCACACCTGCAAGCTCCTTGAAAGGATAGGGGCAGTCCGGCCGACGGGGATTTACAACAGCCACCGCACCCGGAATATCCGCGTGGCACTCGTGGTGGTCTGTAACTACCACGTCCATGCCCAGCTCTTTCGCTACCTCAATTTCAGCGGAGGCGGTGATGCCGGTGTCAACGGTGATAATAAGCTCGTACCCATCCTCCTTCAGCTTCCTGATTGCGGGCTCTGACACACCGTACCCTTCACCCGAGCGGCAAGGAATATAGTATGACACGTCAGCTCCGAGGGATTCAAGATACAGATACAGGCTGCTGACAGAGGTAACGCCGTCCACGTCGTAGTCACCGTAGATAACGATGCGCTCGCCGTTTTTCACAGCACTTACTATTCTCTCCGCCGCCTTATCCATATCCTTCATAATGAACGGATCGTGGATCTGTTCTTCCTTTTTCGCGAGAAAATTGACCGCTGCTTCAGGAGTAGTACAGCCTCTGTTTACAAGAAGCTGTGCTGTGGGCAATCTTACCCCCAGCTCCCGCGCGATCTCCCGCACTGTTGGATCGGCCTGCATCTGCTTATGTGACGCAGCCACCGTCCATTTGTTCTTCAAATACATTATACGATTCTCTCTTATATATTAATTTTTATTATAGTCTTATTCAATGATATCAGTGATAACAATTTCGGGAAGCTTTTTTCTCTTTGATCTGTCGTAAATCGCAATCCCCAGAAATGTAAGGAAAAATCCTGCTACAGCGGACAAAACCGCCCCGGTCATAGTAGAAAAGATGATATTTCCAACGTAATAGAATAATGCGCAAATAATAATAGGCAGCATAAACACAAGGGCGGCATATCCGATAACTCTTTTGCTATCGGTCTCGATTCTGACCTTATCTCCCACCACAGCACCTATCTGATTAACAGCCTTTGTTCTCACGGTCTTTCCGTTTCCGGCAATCAGACCGCTGATCTCACAATGCCCGGCGCAGTCGCCGTCACCGTTCAACTTATGGCAACCCTCGCACATAGAGGATCTTTTGACCTCAATTATGGCGATCTTGCCATCGGTTTCAACTACGACTGCGCGTTCAAGCATAAGTTACTCCTAAATCCAAAAAGTGTTTTTTACTTTTCTCTGTATTTTTCAATAATTTTTGTGGCTATTCTGAGGCCGTCAACTGCCGCGCTGACGATTCCGCCGGCATATCCTGCCCCCTCGCCACAGGGATAAATTCCCCTCTTGCCTATTGCAACTCCGTCTTCTCCGCGAAGTATCCTCACAGGAGCTGATGTTCTGGTTTCAACACCGGTCAACGGCACCGAAGCCTCGTCATATCCTTTGATCCGCTTGCCGAAATCGGAGATGCCCTCCTTTAGCATTTCACAAACGAATCCGGGGAATATCTTTGTCATATCGCAAGGTTTCACCCTTCCGTCACGGTAGGTGGGTATGATCTTTGAGTATTCCGTGCCGCTCCTATCCGAGAGCAAGTCTCCAACAGTCTGCATTGGAGCGGTATAGTCTCTGCCGCCTTCTTCATAAGCCCTGCGCTCAAGATTACGCTGGAACTCGATTGCACGTCTTGGATCGCTACCGTAATCCTCCGGCAGTACCGACACACAGACTGCCGCATTAGCATTTCTTCCGTCACGTGCGCGAGTGCTCATACCGTTTGTTACTACGCCAAACTCCTCGCTGGCTGAGGGAACCACCGTTCCACCAGGGCACATACAGAAGGTATAGCACCCCCTTTCGCCACGGCGATAAGAAAGCTGATATTCCGCGTGTCCGAGATAAGGGTCTCCCGCGTGTTCCTTGAACATTGCCGCATCAATATCAGATTGCAAATGCTCTGCGCGAACACCAACTGAAAATGGCTTCGGTTCAACCACAAATCCGCTTGTCATAAGTTCGGCATAAGTATCGCGGGCACTGTGCCCTGTTGCAAGGATCAGTGCATCAAATGGGATTGTTTCACCGTCCGCCACAAGCTTACCGTTTACTATATCTTTCGCGGTAGTTTTGTATCTGATCTCGCCACCAAGCTCACAGATCCTCGCGTCAGCGTTTGCAACTACCTTGCGAAGTATATCGGTGCCTATGTGTGGCTTTGCTTTATAGAGAATATCCTCAGGTGCTCCAAGCTCGTAAAGCTTTCTCAGAACATAGGAAACAAGAGGATCGTTTATTCTGGTGGTAAGCTTGCCGTCGGAAAAAGTACCGGCACCTCCTGCACCAAATTGAATGTTTGTGCTTGTATCAAGTATTCCCTCTTTGATAAAGCGTTCAACTGCCGCGGTTCTTTCTTCAACTGCCGCGCCACGCTCGAGAATAAGGGGATTATATCCGTTTTCCGCCAGAAGGAGTCCTGCAAACATTCCGGCAGGCCCAAAGCCCACAATTACCGGGCGGCTGGTCAGCTTCGCTGTTCCGTGTATGGGGCAAAGCTCTGCTTCAGAATATTCCTTGATGTCGGGGTCTGCCTTGAACCTGCTGCCTGCGTCAATATTCGCAGCGATAGTATAAACGAAAGATAGCTCCCGTCTGGCATCAATTGATTTTTTTGCAATCTTCAAGTCTCGCGGAGTGCGTCCTGTTTTCTTTTTGATTATTGCGGCAGCTTTGCTTATAGCTTCCGCTTCAAAATCCCGTCCGCCGTCTCTATAAACTACGCGCACGCCGCCGAGCTGTATTCTTTTTGTTTCCTTCATTTCAGTAATTTCAAGAAATTTTTACCGGTGTCACTCAGCGAATGTTACGTCGATAGTATATGTGCCGATCTCAAGGATCATATCCTTCTGGACAGAGTCTATCTTGACCTCAGCCTTTACTCTTACAGTTCCGCTGTTTGATTCATTGTATGGACTCATATCCAAAACCAGCATAATGTCTTCAGGTTCGAGAGCAGACAGCGCTTCTTTTGTTCCCATAAGCTTTACTGTTACAGGCTCACGCGAGTAAGTATATTCTACACCCGGTTTTGCCCCTGTATCCATAATATTACCGCCCGGAACCGTTATGTTCATAGTTCTGATGCTGTTGTCAACAATAGCGGTAACTGTAACTCTATCTGTGCTGAGAATAACCCCGTCTACCGTCTCAAGGTCGAATGTTTTGTAGCAACGGTTGCCGGAGAAATGGAGCTTCTCGTCAAGCTCAATTGGCTCGATCAGGTTGCCTTTGTTTATGACATCCACTTCACCTGTCACCTCAACTGTTGCAGGGTCAATGGTGATCGTTGTATTATCGTATCCAAGGAATCCGTACTTGAAGTAAGCATCAAGATTAACAGTAACCTTTTTGTATACGGGTACCTCAAGGGTAACGCTCTTGGGGTAGTAATCAATGTAGGGGCTGATTATCTCGTTGCCGTTTCTGTCGTAGAGTTTGACCTCCTCAGTGAGAGTCGTGGTTTTTGTCACGCCTGCAAGGTCAAGGACAACTACCGCTTTATTGATCTTTGCAAGGACGTTTGAGGGGCCTGTTACGTTTACCATATCTACCGGGAATTCAATAGTACCTGTGAATGCGCCCTCAGGGAGATTAGTGTTCTCTCTCTGCTCACTGAGCGCAACAGAGATCTGTGAGGCCTTATCAAGGTAAACGGAGACTGTCTCCTGGGACATTCCCACAACCTGGCATCCTGCGGGGACATCAACATTGATCTTGCAATTGTATCTGCCGCCGTCGCCTGATATTGTGCTCACGTCCGCGGTCGCAACTATATCGGATTCTCCGATTTTGGAGATAACGCTCTTTTTGCCGGAGATAGTTACGTCGATCATAGTGCCGTAGCCGTTGTAGATGGCAAGCTCTCGTTCCGAAACCAAGTTCTCGGTGTTGATAAGCTCAACGGTAATGTGGCTGAAGGTTTCTTCGTATTCCGGGCTTTCAACCATCATAACGTAAATCCACATAACAAAGGCAACCGCAACGCACAGTATTTTTATAACAATATCTATTTGCTTTGCGTGTTTGCTTTTTTCGTGTGTAGCTTCAGACATAACAACCTCTCCTTTCACTGATGTTTTTCGTGATTTCTGAATTCTTTAACCTTACCGATAAGATCAAACTTCTTCTTGTCGGTTTCGTCTTCTCCTATAAGTTGAGAACGGAGGAATGCGGTGAGAGTTTCTTTTCTGTATCCGCGAACAAGCTTACCCTCTACAGCTGTAGAGATCGTGCCTGTTTCCTCGGAGATAATAACCACTATTGCGTCGCTGTTTTCGCTCATTCCGATACCGGCTCTATGGCGTGTACCCAGATCTTTGATAATATCGGGGTTATTTGAAAGGGGTAGGAAGCATCCGGCAGCGTGGAGCCTCATATCGCGTACGATAAGGGCACCGTCGTGCATAGGCGCTTTATTGAAGAAGATATTTTTGATCATAGAAGCTGCAGGGTATGCGTCGATAACCGTTCCTGTGAGAATCATATCTCCCAGCTTTGTTGTGCGTTCAAATACGATTAGTGCGCCGGTCTTAGTTGCTGCAAGGTCACAGGATGCTGAAACGATCTCGTCGATAACAGCCTGTGCGTTTGAGATATCTTTTGCCTCGCCGATACCCTTGAGGCCCTTGAGATTCAGAGGTGTAGTACCCATCTTCTCAAGCACGGAACGGATTTCAGGCTGGAACAAAATAACGAGGGTAATGATACCAACCTGGAATATGTTTTGAAGGATATACTGGAGAAGGTACATATCAAGAAGGTTGCTGATTATCAGAACGACAACAAGCAAAAGAATGCCGACAGCCAGCTTACCGGCACGTCTGTCTCTGATAAACTTATACAAGAAATACAACAAGACCGAAACGCAAACGATATCAATTATATCGAACACGGATACGGTTTTGATTATGTTGATAATGTCGGTAAAAAATTCCGGTACAGTTGCAAGCATTATTCTCACAGTGGAAATATCCCCCCTATTTTATTTATCATATCATTATAACATATACCGAGCGGATTTTCAAATATTTTTTACATTTATTTGTAAATAAAATATTTCCATTTGGTTGATTTGACGATTGGCGCTACGCGTGTGTTGCCCAAATCAAAAAATGCAACATATTCCACAACATCACGAGGTATATTTATACAAAAATAATACAAATATCCTCTTTATTTTTTCAACTTATGGTGATATAATATTATAAAATTACATAATAGGATATATATTGTGAAATTGTTTGACATAAAAAATCTTAGTATTGTGTGCGGGCACTACGGAAGCGGAAAAACAAACTTCGCTGTAAACCTCGCTCTTCACTCAAAAGAGCAGTTCCCCGACCGCGCTGTGAGAATTGCGGACCTAGACATCGTTAACCCGTATTTCCGCACCGCTGACGACAAGGATCTCCTTGAGAGGCGCGGAGTATTCGTATCAGTTCCCGAATACGCAAACAGTAATGTTGATATTCCTGCCCTCCCACCTATGCTCATTCATATGTTTTCCTCAAAAGATGACATATCAATAATCGACGTAGGCGGAGATGACGGCGCGGTGGCGCTGGGTATGTACAGAAGCAATATTGAAGCTGCGAGATACGATATGTACTACGTTATCAATATGTACCGTCCCCTTACAGACACACCTGAGAGCGTTTACCAGTGTATGCTTGAGATCGAGGCTTTGTCCGGACTCCGATGCACGAAGATCATCAATAATTCTTCCCTTGGAGCTGAGACCACTGCCGAAGATATTATCGACAGCGTTGACTACGCAAGGGCGTGTGAAAAGGTCTGCGGCATTCCCCTGGTTGCACACACCTACTGCCCCGGTTACGCTCCCGACCTTCGCGAAAAGATCTGCGGCACGAAATACGAAGCCGAACCTTTTTTCGAGATCAGCGACGTGACCAAAAAGCTGTTTTAATCAGTTAACAAATTCCATTTTATTGGAGGTTTTATAATGAATAAGATCACATTTAACGTTGAAAGGTGTAAAGGCTGCGGTCTCTGCATTGAGGCTTGCCCCAAGAAGATCCTCGTCCTCAACACCTCTGCAATCAACTCAAAAGGTTATCACCCCGCAATGATAACAGATCAGGAAAAGTGCATCGCTTGTGCTATGTGCGCTACGATGTGCCCCGACTGCGTTATCAAAGTTGAAAAAGATATTTAACAGGACTTAGGAGAATATTATGGCAAAGAAAGTATTAATGAAGGGTAACGAAGCTATCGCAGAAGCCGCTATCGCATCCGGCTGTCTCCATTTCTTTGGATACCCCATCACTCCCCAGACGGAAATCTCCGAATACATGGCAAAGCGTATGCCCAAGGTTGGCGGCTTGTGCCTTCAGGCTGAAAGTGAAGTTGCGGCGATCAATATGCTCATGGGCGCAGTCTCAACAGGCGCTCGCGCAATGACCTCCTCCTCTTCTCCCGGAATTGCCCTCAAGAGCGAAGGCATCTCCTACATAGCAGGCTGCGACCTTCCCTGCCTTATCGTTAACGTACAGCGCGGCGGCCCCGGTCTCGGCGGTATTCAGCCCTCTCAGTCCGACTACTACCAGGCAACTCGCGGCGTTGGTCACGGAGACCTCCGTCTCATCGTAGTAGCTCCCTCCTCCGTTCAGGAAATGGCATCCCTCACAGCTGAAGCATTCGACCTTGCTGACCAGTACCGCATGCCCGCTATGCTTCTTGCAGACGGCGCCCTCGGTCAGATGATGGAGCCTGTTGACTTCTCCGCATTTGAGAAGCGCGACCTTCCCGAAAAGACTTGGGTAACAAACGGTACAAAGAACCACGGTGGCAAGAAGAACATCGTAAACTCTCTTTATATCGACCCGAACGTACTTGAAAACTCCGTAAGAGAACGCTACGAAAGATACGCACTTCTCGAAGAAAACGAAGTTAAGTACGAAGAATTCATGACTGAGGATGCAGATATCGTTATCGTAGCTTACGGCATTACCGCACGTATCGCCAAGAGTGCTATTACAGAGCTCCGCAAGAACGGCATCAAGGCAGGTCTCCTCCGTCCCATTACCCTTTGGCCCTTCCCGAAGAAAGTGCTCGGTGAGTTGGCGGACAAGACCAAGGCATTCGTTTCCGTTGAAATGTCCATGGGTCAGATGGTTGACGACGTCCGCCTTGCAGTGAACGGCAAGAAGCCCGTTTATTTCTACGGACGTACCGGCGGTATCATCCCCTCTGTTGAAGAGGTTGCCGCTGAAATCAAAAAGATCTCCGAAACTCTGTAATTCGGTAAGTATAGTAAAGGAGAAATAGCATGAAAACAGTATTTGACAGACCCGAAGCTCTCGCTGACGTACCCCTTCACTACTGCCCCGGCTGTACACACGGTATCGTTCACAGACTTGTGGCTGAAACTATAGACGAGCTGGGAGTGCTTGACAGCACAGTTGGTATCGCTCCCGTTGGATGCTCCGTATTTGCATATAACTACTTCAACTGCGATATGATCGAGGCTGCACACGGACGTGCTCCCGCAGTTGCAACAGGCGTTAAGAGAACCCACCCCGACACCGTGGTATTCACATATCAGGGTGACGGTGACCTTGCTGCTATCGGTACCGCTGAAACAGTACACGCGGCAACACGTGGCGAAAACATCACCGTTATCTTCATCAACAACTGTATCTACGGTATGACCGGCGGTCAGATGGCACCTACCACCCTGCCCGGTCAGGTTACCACCACATCCCCCTACGGCAGAACCCGCAAGATCCAGGGTAGCCCCATCCGCGTTTGCGAAATGCTCTCCACACTCGACGGCGTTGCTCTTGCTGCGAGAGTTTCCGTAGACTCCCCCAAGAACGTAATGAACGCGAAAAAGATGATCAAAAAGGCGTTCCAGAACCAGCTTGACAAAAAGGGCTTCTCCATCGTTGAGGTTCTTTCCACTTGTCCCACAAACTGGGGTCTCTCTCCCAAGGACGCTCTCCAGTGGCTACGCGACAATATGATGCCCTACTACCCTCTCGGTACCTACAAGGACACCGAAGCTGTAAAGGACGGTGAATAATATGACAACAAGAATTATTTTCGCCGGTAGCGGCGGTCAGGGTATCCAGTTCTCCGGCAAGCAGATGGCTAAAACCGGTATGTACGTTGGAAAGAACGTAACTTTCCTCCCCTCCTACGGTCCCGAAATGCGCGGCGGTACATCAAACTGCACCGTTGTTATCTCTGACGAGGAGATCGGTTCCCCCAGCACAAACACACCGGATATTCTCGTTGCAATGAACCTGCCTTCCTTTGACAAGTTTGAACCTATGGTTGCACCCGGCGGTACAATTTTCTGCGATTCCACTCTTATCGAGAAAAAGAGCGCAAGAGACGACATCAAGGCAGTTTACGTTCCCGCAACGGAGCTGGCAAACGAAAACGACCTTTCCGGCTTTGCTAACGTTATCATTCTCGGACAGATCCTCAAGGTAACCGGCATCTTCGGCTACGACGAGTTCAAGGACTTCCTCCTCTCCGGCATCCCCGCTACAAAGGCTGTTCTTATCGAAAAGAACGAAAAGGCTCTGAAGATGGGATACGAATACGAGGCGTAAAATAAACAGCAAAAGGACGATAAATTATCGTCCTTTTTTATTTTTGCCGTTTCGGGCTTTATATCTCTATACTTGCCGTATCGCCGTTTTCCCTTTTGACATCTATAAGGCGCCAGTCTTTATGGTTCTTTTTGTACCGTTTTATCTCGTCAATGATCGAGAGAACTTGCTCACTTGTCAGCATTATTCCTTCTTTGTTTAATTTTCTCGCAATCATTCCCGCAGTACAACGACTTGCGATCGTCCCTGTGGGAATAAGAAAAACGGTGCGGTTATTTTTTGTTATTTTCATGTTCTATTCAACAAATATACTAATCGTATCGCCGTCAGGACTTTCAATCTCTACAATGTTTCCTATGGCACCTTGTCTCACCATATTCATAATCATATTTAAATCTATGGTCTTCAACGCTTCATTCTTCGACAGACTCGACAAGTTGAGTCCGCGTTCAAGTACAACCTCGATTATTGCAAGAGGCAGATTAACGCGCGCCACATCCCCATCCGTGCTTGTTACAACGATGCGGAGCATCATATCTCCTATATTTTTTCTCTCGTTTTCGGGTACCAATTTGACAACAGGTGCTTCATCTTTTTTGCCCGTGAGAAGCTCATCAATACTTACCCCGAGAATTTTTGCAAGAAGAGGAAGCAGGGTGATGTCCGGGCACGTCTGATCATTCTCCCATTTGCTTACCGCCTGAGAACTGACTCCTATTTTTTCAGCAAGCTCTTCCTGTTTAAGCTCCTTTTCGCGGCGCAGAGCTGCAATTCTTTTTCCCAATGTTGTGTTCATAGTAAGAACTCCTTTCAAGTGATGACAAAATTATAACACCAAAAATTTGCAAAGTGAAGATAACAATAGTTGAGAAATGCGTATTTCAATCAACCAAATGGGGAATTATCGCTCAACTGTCGGTTGTTATGCTCTTGTTTCGTACATTTCATCGTAGGGGAGGATATAATCCTCCCGCCATAAAGAAAATCCCCTCCCGCTCGAGCGGACTGTCGGGGACGCCAGTCCCTACGGGTAAAGCCTCCCTCCCAAAAGGCTCCTTCCGGGAGGGAGCTGTCACCGGAGGTGACTGAGGGAGAGTGCGTTACTATAAAGTTAGCTAAAATTCAAAGCAACTACTCATCCGCCGCAAGCGGTCCCCACACTCTCACAAGAGAAGGCTATTTTTTTGTTCTAATCCACACCTCCTTCGAATAGGATATATCAGAAAATATATCGCAAAACAACCGGAGGTACATATGTTTATCTGCACAGTCCGTGCCAACACGCTGAAATTTTTCGCAATAATTGCCGTTTCCCTCGCCGCTCTCTGCGCTATCATCCTGGCCATTCCCGAATACGAGCCAGTCACCACCAAGGCAGTCGCAGCGGAAGCGGAAAAATACACCTACGACAAGATCAAGACCGTGGACGACGTGGCAGGATTTCTCGCCCAGTTCGGTTGGGAAGTTGACGGCACTCCACTTGAAGAAGTAGAGATCCGGATCCCCGACGAATTCGACAAGGTAATGAACTCCTACAACGAGCTTCAGAAAAAGCAAGGGCTGGATCTCGCAAAATACCGCGGCAAGACAGTGAAGCGCTATACGTTCCGCGTAACCAACTACCCCGATTACTCAGGCGACGTTATGGCAAACGTAATAGTATATAAGAAGAAAGTCATCGGCGGCGATCTTTGCTCCGCAGACGTGACCGGATTCATCTGCGGATTTGAAGGCGTAGATAAAGCAAAATAAAAATATCTCCGAGTGATGCGGCAATTAACCGTTCATTCGGAGATTTTGATTATAACTATTCTACTCTGAAAATTCTTTGCACAGATACGGCAAAACGGTTTGATCAATTACGCTTTCAAACGCAAGTCTCTGCTCGGACATATATCCGTCAGCGGAGTAGCCTATGAGCAGTCCCCTCACGCTCACCCTTCCTTTACCGTCTCCCTCAAATTCAACGTACTGTTCCCCAAAGGTTTCACAAAGCCGCGCCTTTCCACAAAGATTATCGTACAGTATTTTCAGGTCTGACGCAAACTTCTCTATTATATCCGAAGAAACGTCCAGTGTGCCCGTCCCTGAAAAAGATGAAGATCTGACCGTTGTCTTGATCAAAGCATCATTCCCGTATTGTTCGGCTGTGAAAGAAATAGAAAACTCACCCATGGAAACAGATATTTCACTACTTGTCATTTCACATAATCCTTAAGATACACGAAGTACCACGGTCTGTGGAAACGGGGGAACATTGTAGGACTCAGCGCCCAGAGATGCTTATCGTATCTGCCGCCGTCGGTGTCAAGACGCTGTGCATTGAAGTAGATCTCGCCGTCTCCGGACATGATCTTCTCAAGTGGGAAGGAAACCAGGCATGTGTATCCATCCTTCCAAGGCTCAACCTTAGCGGTTACGAAGCAATCGTCAACAAAATCGATATCAAGAATTGGCTCACCTGTCTCATCTGCCCCATTATAAGTCATCTTCGCGATCATAAGCTCACCCTTTGCGCTGATCTCGATCTCGTAGTATACTTTACGTTCAGGGTCGGAGCCGATGAGGATCTCGCAGGAGTCGCCGGCGGAATGAATTTTATTATATCCCGTAAAGGGACAGAAGAATTCGCATTTTTCGCATTCAAAGAAGAATGTAATGATACCATCCTTCACGCTTATGTCAACAGTGGTAGGGTATACGCCCGCCTCGCCGTTCTTGCAATTTTTAAGTTCGTATTTCATATGTACCTCCGGTAGTTTTTCTTTCCCTAATTTTATCACAACCGTGACGTTATGTCAACAAATCACGCTACGTTTACAACAACTGACATTACGGCAAACAGGATCATCGTTATCAAAGTCAGCGCAGAGAGGGAGGAAGAGATCTGCACTCTCTCGTCAGGCTCATCAGCGAAAATGGGGATAACGTAAGGCGGGGGCAGGATAAAGAGCAGCACCGCCGCGCCCTCGAAGATCATACCACCGAGAAGTGTGCGGTTGAGAAGGATCAGCACACCAAGGAGGACTCCCATTACAACCAGTCGCATAGCGATCATTCCAGCAGTTTTCTTCCAAGGTATCTCGCGGATCACAAGGTCAAATCCAACTGTGAGCAGGATTATCATACCCGTCGGTGCGGAGATAAATGACGTTACAGAATCAATAATTCCGCCGACGCCCCACTGTCCGAGAAGGTCGTAGAGTCCTGTAGCGCCAAACACGATACCAAGCATTACTGCGATAAGTGTAGGCGAGGTCACAACATCTTTGCCAATGGCCTTCAGGCTCGTTTTGCCCGTGAGCATTGATTTATATAAGGTAAATACGAACAGCTCCTGTCCAAGCACCAACATAGCGAACTTGGAAATACTCTCATTCGGGAACAAGAGCGCAAACAATGCGAATCCCAGCATCCCCGCTTCAAATCCCGACGCGAGGTACGGAGACAGCTTGCTCTTGATTCGGAATACCTTTATAGTAAGGAAGCCAAGTCCAAGGGCGTCGCAGCAGATCGCGAACACTATCACGGGAATGATTATTGATGAAAGCGAATACTCCGCTGTGGCAAATGCATTAAATAAAACAAAAGGCAAGGTCAGATTGATTACTACCTTTTTTAATGTATCAACACCGTCACGGGTAATAAAATTTCGTTTTCTGCAAAGTGCGCCCATAAAGAGTGCCAGAAATACGGGAAGTGCAGTCTCTACAAGGGTAATAAATCTATCCATATAGCTAAATTTGTCCTTTCCGTCAAAAACACTTGTGTAGTTTAACAAAAATTCGTATATACAATTATACACAACCAAATTTGTGCTGTCAATACAAAATGTTTCACAAACCACTTGATTTTTTTAGCAAGATTTGTTATAATGTATACACATCGCACGGAGGTTATTCTCGTTGTTTACAGCAAAAACCGCTACTTTCGAATGAAAATTACGAAAAAGAGCAGTTTTTTTATGCAATCACCACAAGCAATCTGCATGACCATTGTGCATAACCAACAAAAAACGCACTTCCCCTCCCCGCGAAGCAAAATCACTATTTTGAAAGGTAATATTGGAATGAGCGAAACAATTCTGAAGATGCAAGGGATTCAGAAGCATTTCTTCGGCGTTCATGCACTCAAAGGCGTTGACTTTGATTTGAAGGCCGGTGAAGTCCATGCTCTTATGGGAGAAAACGGTGCCGGTAAATCCACTCTCATTAAGGTACTCTGCGGTATCCACAAGAGTGACGGCGGCACCATCGAATATTTCGGAAACCAGGTAAGCTTCAATAATATCGCCGAATCACAGGCAGCAGGTATCAGTGTTATTCATCAGGAACTTAATATGATGAATCACCTTACCGTTGCTCAAAACATCTTCATCGGACGAGAACCAATGCGCGGCAATACATTTATTAAAGATGCTGAAATGATCGAGGAGACTGAAAAGCTTTTCGAGCGCATCGGTATCAAAATTGACCCGCGAACAACTCTCGGTAACCTGACAGTCGGCAAGCAGCAGATGGTTGAAATTGCCAAGGCAGTTTCCAGAGACTGTAAGCTTCTGATCCTTGACGAACCTACCGCGGCTCTGACTCAGACAGAGATCGACGAGCTCTTTAAGATCATGAACGACCTTAAAGGAAAAGGAATCGGCATGATCTACATATCACACCGTATGGACGAGATCAAGAGAATCTCCGACAGAGTAACGGTAATGCGCGACGGCGAATACGTTGGCACAGCGATCACAGCAGACATCACAAAGGACGAGATCATCAACATGATGATCGGCCGTGTTGTTTATGAAGAACCGAAGACCCACAGCGAGGTTCCCGAGGACGCAGATGTTGTTCTCGAAGTAAGAAATCTCTGCAGCGGACGTACTATTAAAGATGTAAGCTTTAAGCTCCGCCGCGGCGAGATCCTCGGTTTCTCCGGTCTTATGGGCGCAGGTCGTACAGAAGTTGCCCGTGCAATCTTCGGCGCTGACCCCTTCGACAGCGGTGAGATTTTCATCAACGGCGAAAAGGTTGATATCAAGTCTCCCTATGATGCTGTTCGCCACGGTATCGGCTATCTCTCCGAGGATAGAAAACGCTACGGTTTGATGCTTTTCAAATCTGTTGCTGAAAACACAGCCATCGCATCGGTTGACAGATATGTTAAATCCGGTCTCATTGACGACGCAAAGCTCAAGGAAGAAGCTGCTGAATACAACGCAAAGCTTCGCACCAAGACCCCGTCTATGGAACAGATACTCAAGAACCTGTCCGGCGGTAACCAGCAAAAGGTTATCGTTGCAAGATGGCTTATCCAGGACAGTGACATTCTGATCTTCGACGAGCCCACCCGAGGCATCGACGTCGGTGCCAAGAGTGAGATCTACACTCTGATGAACGAGCTCTCCAAGCAGGGCAAGTCAATCATTATGATCTCCTCCGAGCTTGTTGAGATTCTTCGTATGAGCGACAGAATCGTTGTAATGTGCGAAGGCAGAAAGACAGGAGAGCTTGACATCTCCGAAGCAAACCAAGAAAATATTATGCATCTTGCCACAATGCGAGAGGAGAACTAATATGAAAGAACAGAACAATCAGGCAAAGCTGAACCTGCGCGGTCGTCTCCGTCAGGCCGGCGTTAAAACCACAAAATATATTCAGACAAACGGCAAACAGAACGTAGTTATCATTTTCGCAACAATCGCTCTGTTCGCCATCTTCACCCTTATCAACCCCGGATTTGCCGATAAGAGCGTTATCCTTACAATGAGTAAGTCTCTCGTTCCCTACGCGATTCTGGCTCTTGGTGTAACATTTGTTATCGCAACCGGCGGTATCGACCTTTCAATCGGTACGGTTTGTATCGGCTCCGCAGTTTTGGCAGGTGCTATCTGTCGCACAGGCGTTGCCCTTGAGGACGGCGTACTCTGGCTCACCATCCCGATCATCCTCGTAACAGGTCTCGTGTTCGGTCTCATAAACGGTATCCTCGTTGCAAAATGCAAGATCGCACCGTTCATCGCAACCCTCGGTACAATGCTTGTATCCCGCGGTATCACCTCTGTTGTGGCTGAAGCAGTAAGAGAAACCTCTTCCGCTGTTAAGTATCCCACAACCGGTTGGTTCCAGAAGATCTTTACAAACTACAACGGATTCCCCATCGGTATCGTTTGGGTTCTCGGTCTTACAGTAATCTGTATGGTTGTAATGTACAAGACCAAGATCGGCCGCTACATTCTCGCAATCGGTAGTAACGAAGAAGCAACTCGCCTCTCCGGTATCAACGTTGACAAGTACAAGATCATCGCCTACTCCATCGGCGGATTCTTTGCAGGTATGGCAGCTCTCTTCTATACAGCTTCCAACCCCTCCCTCACCATCGCAGGTGGTAACGGTATGGAGCTTGACGCCATCGCAGGCGTTTACATCGGCGGTACTAGTACAACCGGTGGCGCAGCATCCATCGCAGGTACGATCCTCGGTTCCGTGATCCTCGTTGTTATCCGTCAGGGTCTCAACATGGCTCTCTCCGGCGGTAGCGTTGTTTCCGCAACAAACATTACATATGCAGTTACAGGCGTTATCGTAGTTGGCGCGGTTCTTCTCGACGTACTGAAGAAGAAGGCGGCAAGCAAGGTTAAGATCGAAAGCACTTCCGATAAGCTCAAGAAGGAACTGAAAGAGCTCCTCGAAACGCTTAATGTCGAAAAAGACTACGCACTCTCGGCTAAAGACACTGAACGCGTAGCAAAGATCAATGAAGAGATCGCAACGGTTAAGTCACGTCTGAAAACCGAAGTAGCACAGCTCAAGGCTGAAGAATCCGCTAAAAAATAAGCGGTCAGCCAAATATAAAATTCGTATAAAAACGCAAAGTTTTTATAAATAAAAAAAACAATTTTATTTAAATGGAGGAAACACCATGAAAAAGCTCACTAAGATTTTAGCACTCGTTCTGGCACTTTCTCTTTGCGCAGGTCTCATGATCGCTTGCGGTTCAGGCGGCGACACCAAGGGCACTATCGCAGTTATCGCAAAAGGCGAAACCCACGCATTCTGGCAGGCAGTTAAGGCCGGCGCAGAACAGGCTGGTAAGGACTACGGTTACAACGTAACATTCCGCGGCCCCACAGCTGAAAGCGAAGAATATGTTAACTCTCAGCGTGAAATGGTTCAGGCTGCTCTCACCAGACCTGACATCAAGGCTCTCGTAATCGCAACAATCGGTCTCGGCTTTGCTGATGAACTTACATCCGCATACGACAAGGGTCTTCCCGTTGTAGAATTTGACTCCGGTCTCTACTCCGGCGGCGCAGACATCACAGAAGGTAAGGACCCCACAATCGGTGGCGTTGCTACTGACAACTATGCAGCTGCAGGCGTTGCTGCTGAAAACTTCTACAAGTACCTCAAGGACAAGGGCGTAGTTAAGAACGGCTACAAGGTTGGTATCATCCAGCACGACTCCACCGCTACAGGTATTGACCGTGCAGGCGGCTTCAAGGATAAGATCGAATCTCTCGCTAAGGCTGACGGCTACACACTTGACCTCAACGTTCAGGTTAAGGCTAACAACCCCGGCGAATACAAGCTCGGCCTCACAGCTCTCAAGGACTGGGGCGCACAGGCTATCTTCATGACAAACGAAGGTATCGTTAACGAAGTATTCCCCGAAGTATCTGACAACGCTGCTGCATACAAGGATATCCTCTTCTGCGGCTTCGATGCTGGTACAAACCAGTACAACTGGATCAAGGACGCTGGCGCTAAGTACGCTCTCCTCGTTGGTTCCGTTGCTCAGGACTCCTACTCCATCGGTTACAAGGCAGTTGAACTCGCTGCTAAGAAGCTCCAGGGCGAAGCAGTTTCTGACGTTGGTATCGCTGGTAGATGGTACACCGCTGAAAACATCGACGAGCTCAAGGATCAGAACATCTTCTACATGGGCTAATATTTATTAGCAAATCATAGCATAACCAAATAACAAAAGACCGGCACCCTCGGGTGTCGGTTTTGTTTTGGTGCCGACAACTCGCCTGATAGGTGATATGACACGAAAACTGCGTTGTTGAATTTGATCCTGTATGATGGTATAATTATCTCATAAGGCGCCAATAACGAAGATGGGAGAACACATTATGGAAATAGGAAACAAAATAAAACAGCTGCGATTCAAGGCAGGTCTGACACAGGATCAACTCGCAACAAGGCTTGGGATCAGCGCACAATCTGTGTCAAAATGGGAAAACGCGGTCACGATGCCCGACGTTAGCCTGCTTCCTCTCTTGGCAGAGGAGCTTGGGGTCACTATTGACGAGCTTTTTGATCTGACCACTGACCAAAGACTGCGCCGAATAGAAAAGAAGTTAGACCTTGAAGACGAGTTCCCGGCTGATGATTTCAAGGAATATGAGGATTATCTGAAAAATCGGTTGGAAGAAAATGAAGACACAACAAGGGTGAAAAGCCTCCTTGCGCAGTTATACCATCATAGGATCACATCAGACTCAAGAAAAGTCAGCAAATATGCCCGTCAGGCAATTATGGAAAAACCGGAAAAGAAGGATTGCCAATGGCTTCTTCAGAAAGCTGAAGGGGCGCACGTCTGGGACTGGAATATTGGAAATCACACCGCTGTCATAGAATTTTATAAAATGGTGATTGAGCGCGATTCAGTCTCGCCTAAAACTCCGCTTCCATACTACGAGGTGATGGACAATCTTATTGCCGATCACAGAGCAAAGGAAGCTGCAGAGTATCTTGAGCTATATAAAACTATTCCTGCACACAAGCCATTTCTTGTACCTGTCTATGAAGCATATATCGCCCTTGCAGAATATGATGCAAAAAAGGCAGATGCAATCATGGAATCAGCAAGAGAAAAATTCGCGGATCACAGCGGATTTATATTCGAGCTTGCACAGTACTACGCCCGTAAATGCGAGTATACAAATGCGATCGAATTCTATGAGCTCTCGTGGAAACTTGATGAAGATTCAAAGCCACGCTTCACTGATCCCCTGCACAGTATTGCAATAATTTATGAAATACTTGGAGATAAAGAAAAAGCTGTCGCGACTTATGACAGAATGATCGATTGCATCAAGAACGAATGGGGCTACTCATCAGATGATGCCGCCGTAACCGAAGTGGAACGAGAGAAAAAGCGTATAACTGATAATGATTATAACATTTCTTAAAATGATAACAAAAGACCGGCACCCTCGGGTGTCGGTTTTGTTTTTGTGATAATAATAATGGACTATTCAGAAAAATTATGATATAATTATAAAAAAGTTCCAACCTTTTTTCAGAACCGTGTCTATATGGGTGAAAGCTTTCAATCGAGGTACAAACAAGTGAACAGACAAGATGCCGAAAAGATCATAACTGAATATCTCAAACCCATATTCGGCTTTGCGCTGAAGCGGTGTAAAAATCCACACGATGCTGAGGATTTATCGCAGGATATTGTATTAAAGGCGTTCCGCGCTCTTTTGATCAAAGACGATATCGGAGATGTTAACAAATTCATTTGGACGATTGCACATAATGCGCTCAACAATTATTATAGGGATACCGCCAAAAGCGTTATAGGTTTATCTATTGATGAGGTAGCGGAGTTCGTTGCCGACCCGGGTTCGATTTTCGATGATGACAATGCTGATTCCATACGTAGGTTGCAAAGCGAAATTGCATATCTTTCAAAACTCCAGCGCAAGATCATAATTGCGTATTATTTCGAGAATCGCAAGCAGGCCGATATTGCTAAAGATTTGGATATTCCTCTCGGCACAGTCAAATGGCACTTGTTTGAAGCAAAAAAAGAATTGAAACGAGGTATGGATACTATGAGAAAAACAAGTGATCTAAAATTTCACCCCATCAAATTTCACTCATATGGCATAAACGGAAACATTGGCACAAAATCCCCAAACGAGTTCTTCCGTTCCACGCTGTCACAGAACATATGCTACTGTGTGCGTAATACGGCAAAAACAATTAACGAGATCGCAGACGATCTTGGTGTTTCCCCTGTGTATGTTGAAACTGAAGTGGAATTTCTTGAAGAATACAGATTCTTGAAGGCACAGAAGGATAAGTACGTTGTCAATTTTATCATTAGCGAGCCGACGGCAGAGCTTTTGACAATGCATGACACTATGCACAAAAAAGCAGCAGAATTGTTCGCCAATGAGCTTTATGACGAACTGATTGCATCGGGATTGCTGGATCATCCGGATATTTGGTGCGGTCAGACAGACGGCTCTATCTCCTTAACGGAGTCCCCTAAAGCAGATCAAAATTTCATTCTGTGGTCACTGATTCCTTATATCACTGCTTGGTCAGGAGACAAATTAATAGCTAACGGCATTTCTTTTGAGGAAGTAGCTACGATACGTCCCGATGGTGGCCACAATATTTTTCATGCAGCCGTTGTTCCGGATAAAATGATTCTTCCCGACGACTACATATACATGAAGAATTGGTGTGGGCCAATGTACAACGGCGACGGTGAACATATTATTTGGCAGATTGATAGCGAGTGGTCTGACAGAAAGGAACGTTTAAATTTTTTGTTTTCTGGTGAAGCCAAACGAATCCTCAGCCTTTACAAAAGAGAGTTTGATGGCAGTCTTTCAAAAGATGAATATGCGTGGTTGTCTGAGCTTGGATACATCAAAACTAACGGCGATTATGATGGTCACTTCAAGTCCTCTTGGCAGATTGTAACACTTGCAAGCAATGATATCAAAGAGAAGCTTCTAGCAATCGGTGAAAAGGTTAAAGCAAAATATAAAGATGAATTTGACACCATCAAGGCACCCTATGTAGCGGCAGTAATGGATTCAGTTCCCGCGCATTTACGAAAAGTAAAAGAGTACGAGCTTCAATTCTTGTTCCATTCTGACGGATGGTTCTTGCTCCATTGTATCGTTGCGCTTCTGAACAACGGCAAGTTAAAGCCGCCCACTGAAGGACAGAAAAAAGCGCTTACTACACTTATTTGCCCTAATTAATAACAAAAGACCGGCACCCTCGGGTGTCGGTTTTGTTTTTGTTCAGTTGAAAAAGTCAGCCACAGAGCAGCCGAGGATCTCAGCCAGAATCGGGAGAAACTGTATGTCCGGATAGCATTCCACCCTCTCCCACTTTGATATAGCCTGGGCAGATACCCCTATAAGTTTTGCAAACTCGCCTTGGGTTAGCTTGTGCTCCTTGCGGTAGTGTTTGACCTTTTCGTATATATTAATTTTACTCATATTATTTCAGCCAGTATTCTTCTCTGTCGCGATCCATAATACCGCAGGCGATCATCTCCCGGCGTATGGTGCAGTAGTCCTCGTGGAAGCGCTCAATGATCTCGTTGACCTCTTTTTCGCCGTATCTGCGCTCCGGTTCAAAGCTCTTGGCGATCTCCCGGAGGACAATCTCTCTCTTTTTTCGCTGTGTTGGGATCTGCGACAGCCTGCCGTACTTGAAAAAGTTAGACAGAACCTCTTTTTTGTATTTTTCTTCTTCGTTAACAGCGGGGCTGTCCTCTTTGATGACCTCGCCCAAAGACAGATCGAAAATCTCCTTGTTCAGAGAATAGATAATGTAAAACTGTGATCGGCTGCAGTTTACGATGCCCGCAGACTCCATTTTTTTGAGGTGATAGCAAATGGTCGCGGGGGTGAGAGACAGCTCGCAGGCAATCTTTTCAACGTATGAGTCCTCCCGCATGAGAATGTTTAGTATCTCAAGGCGAGTTTCGTCAGCCAGAAGCTTCAGAAGTTCAAGGTTTTGTTTCACACGCTCACATCCTTCCGCTTTTTCCACGCTTCATCAAGACACTCTATGGCAAATCGCAGTCCGCCGATACGTTCCTCAAGCTCTATCTTCTCCCAGTCGGTGGCCACAAGAAGCTTTTCGGCAAATGTCTCATGCTCATCTTCGGCAGTCGCCTTACAACCATAATATAATTCAAAATCCACTTTTTCTTCTATAGAAGTCCTTGAACACAACTCCAAATAATCCGGGTGGTTGTTCAGATGCTCTTCAATTATCAGGTGACGAGCAGGACGCTGCAATACTTCATTGCCATAAAATAACGTATTCCGGATTTGTCCAACAGATGCCTGCCGATATTTAGCACACTTATATTCTGCAATACGTGCCTTCTTTTCTGCCTGGTTCTTGTCAAGCGCAGCTGTAAATTCGTTGAGTATGTCACATTCTTTTTTCAGCAAATCATAAGCCAAAGTATAGAATACAGATTCCGTCATCTCAGTCCCTCCTTAAGAAGTCCCGGGAACAAATTGTTCTCCACGCGCCACTCTTCCCACGCTTCAAAGACTCTTTCGACCGCGCCGACCTTTATCCCAAATTCAAAGATATTCTTTGTGTCTCCCGCCCCTTTGGCTTGTTCGAGTTCGACGAGATAATTATTATAAATCTGGTCGCGCATATATATTTCCGCCTGCAGAGCCGCAATGAACATCTTTCTTTCATCGTCATCAAGGCTAACGAAGACCTTGTTAATCTCCGGGTAACGCGGTAATATCTGACCGATTACACGAGCTCTTACTCCTTCTATCAAGCCCCCTCTTGTACCTGTAGTACCTGCTAAAAAACCTGCTCTCCAGCAAAGCTGATACATCCCAAGCTCAATCATTAACGCCTTGTGCTCGTTCTTATTATCTTTAGACACGCTGTTTGCTCTGATTTTACATTCATTTATCATCTCAATTGTAATGTCAAGCAAAGCTTTGTCAATTTCCAAATAAGTCATACTCTTTCTCCTTTCGGATGTAATATCTTGTAGCTACACTGATATTATACCCATCTAATCACTTTCTGTCAATAGTGATTAGATATATTTCTAATCATTCTACCAATGGTAGAAAAAACAGCACCGAGCCAGTGCCCGATGCCGTTTGTTTTTTATTTAGCTTTAGATCTCGTAGTACTTCATTCCCTTGATCTTGCAGAAGCTTTCAAGCTCCTTGCGGAAGTCGCCGTAGCCGATCATCCAGTGGTGACCGATACCGTTTGCCATGATCTCTTCATTGATCACGTCAACGGGCTTTTCGTACTTAACAACTACAGGGTTGCCGGGAAATTCCATGCCGCAGGGGATCGCTTCGCCAACCATAACTGCCATTCTGAACTGCTCGCCGTGACCGCAGATATTTACCGCAGTAACGGTGCCGGGAGCCATAACGAACTTACAGCAAACACCGGTTTCAGCAAGACGTACGGGAGCAAGCTCGATCTCGCCGCCTGCAATAGAGAATCCGGAGGATCCGCAGTGAGCGAAGAGGATAGTGTTCTTTTCTTCGTCAAGGTAGAGAAGGTCGGTGTTGTTAACGGGCTTTTCGCTGAGCTCATAAACGATCTTCATAGCGAGAGCGTTTGTAACGTCACCTTCGCAAGAGCCAACGATTCCCTCTTCAGCGAGAATGGAGTAACCGAGGCAAACCTTGCCCATATATGTAGTGTAGCACTTAACAGCAAGCGCCTCCAGGTCATACTCGTCCACCAGAGCCTTCATAGCTCCATAGAACTTCATAGACTCGATGAGGCTCTCCTTTGTGGAGGTAACCTTACAGGGCGGTATCATAGGCTTTTTCGCTTCCAGAAGCTCCAGAGCCGCCTCGTCGGTCATTGCCGCTACCTTCTCGGTCATTTCTTTTTCATCGATGTTAACGATTCTCGCGCCAAGCTTCTGCTTAATGGAGAATTCGTCGTAAGCAATCTCGGTCATACCTTTTACGCGACCGCCAATAGCACCCATTCTCACCTTGCTCATGCAGTTTGCCAGAGCGTAGGCTGTTGCAATAGTCTTTGTCTTAACAGCGCAATCTACGTTGTCAGCATAGCCGTATACGAATTCGTATCCCTTGCCGATGTCGGTGAATACTGCGCCTATCTGATGTGCGCAACAAAGTGAGCCTGTGTCTCTTGCGGGATATGCGCGGAGGATAACCGGCTTATCAACGTAAGAGAGCAGGTCAAGAAGATGGTGGTCCTCACTCCAGGTTGCAATGCAAATGAGAATAACGTCTGCATCCACGCTCTTGAGTCTGGCCGCCGCCTCTTTTACTGTGTCAAGATCGTGCATAACCACGTTAACGTTTGTGCAGTTTATACCCTGGGCTGTGAGTGTATCTACAGTTGTGTTGAGCAGGCTTTCAGCTTCGTCAAATCCCACTTCGAAGGGATGTCCAAGGCCAACCGCTGCAATATTAGCTTTCATTACGGTAATCCTTTCGGTTTTTATTTGCGACGCAATTCAAGCACTTCCCTGTGCTCCATAGCTTCGCCTTTGTTTATTACGCCAAGAGGGGAGAGACTTTCCATTTCAAGCATATATTTGCTGAAGAAGGTCTCGTAAGATACGTTTGAATCGGGGTATATTTTGCTTCGATCCACCGTGAAATGCTTGAGGAACACGGTGTCGCCAAGCTCATAGCGGACAGGGCTTATTGGATGTCCCACGCCGATCTTCAGCCTCTCTTCCATGGGAAGATGAGTGAGGGCGATGAGATCCCGCTGACACTTTAGACGGGGGTCACCGTAGCTGGTGTAGTCCCAGGCGCAAAGTCTCACCCAAGGGTCCATACCACCGTCGCGAAGCTCAAGATCAATATACTGCACACCGCCGGGCGCGAGAGTTGAAATGGACCAAAGTCCGCACTCTCTGGGCTCGTCTGCTGTGTTTACTACACGATGAAGCAAGCGGAGGCAGGGGCCGTCAAACTCGATCTCAATGGTCTTCAGAGCCTTCTGCCACGGGTCCTCGCACTGCTGCACTATGATCTTGTCGCCTTCGATTCGATATTCGATAGGCTCGTTGTCTGGATAGTAATCCGCCTCAGTCTCCGGTGCGATCCACAGTCTGTGACCGCCATGATGACGCCAGCCCTCTTCCGAGGTGAAGTCCGACATATCATTTGGATGCTCGAAGAAAACGTTTCCCTCTCCCACAAAGGAGAAGTGTCCGATTCTGATTCCAAACTTGAGTGGGATACCGATCTCGATGATCCCATTATCCGCAAAAAGGCACTCCCCGTATATGGGGTGATTCTTAATTGACGTATTCATAATTACGGGAGAACGCGGTAAGGAACAACTCTGTATGCGTCATAAGCCATACGGAATGCTTCAGCATACTGAACGCCGCACTGCATACCTCTGAACATATTGGTGATTCTGACGTCGTCGATAAAGTCCTTGCCCTTGTCGCCAACTGCTTCCTTGTAGTTGTCCTGCATCCACTGGATCTGGCTCTTGTATTCGTAGCACATAGCGATCTTGGTTTCGAATTCTTCAGTAATGTCAACGTATTCTGTAGGCTCAAATCCAAATCCCTGGAGAGCTTCCCAGTATACTACAAGAGGAATCTTGTCAACAGGCTTGTTTCTTGTCTGAAGCTTTGCAATGGGGATCATTACGGGGATATCGGTAACGATCTTACTTGTAAGCATATGGTCGGGATTGTAGTCCTTGGGGTTGTGTGTAAGGATAATATCAGCCTGGCAGTAACGAACAAGGTCGATGAATGCGAGGCGGGCGTTTCTGTCCTCGTAGAACATTTCGTCATCGTAATCAAGGCAAACGTATTCTGCGCCGATGTGAGCAGCCGCACGTCTTGCTTCTTCTTTTCTGATTCTTGCGATCTCGTCCATGGGGAGAGTTGCAGAGCCGATATTACCGTTTGTTGCAGTTGCAGTAAACACCTTGTGCCCCTGCTTTACGTACTTTGCGAGAGTACCGCCACAACAGGTTTCAACGTCATCGGGATGCGCGCCGATAGCAAGTATATTCATAAATATTCTCCTTCAAACTAATAGAAATAAAGTAGAGGGCATCCTTTTTTCAGGATACCCTCTAAAAGGTATGTCTAAATTATTGGGATTAACCCTTCTTCCATCTCTGAACAACGCAGGTTACTCTGCCGCCCTCTTCATTGATGATTTCATAATCACCAAAGCTTGCGGGAATAACGAGTGTGGAGAACTTATCGCATTCTGCCTTGAGTTCAGGGTTGGTCTTGGAGCGAACTGTTACCTTTGTAGCAACTGTAGGTGTGAACATGTGCATGAACTTGCCTTCAGTGGAGTACTCAGCAACCTTTTCGAAGTGGATTCTTTCTACATGGTAAGGCATTACAGAGTGAGTCTTGTAACGGTCGATGTAGTACTCGGGAGTCCACTTAACAACGAGAGGAGTGGAAAGGAGGTTATCCTTAACCCAGGATTCTCTTCTTGTCTTTTCCATGTTTCTGCCGTGTTCAAGGTGCATCTTGAGGGGCTTACCTGTCATGGTCTTTGCATCGTCGTCCCAAGAGGGTCTTGCAAAGTCATATTCAAAGAAGGAATATTCAGTACCGTTGATGGAGGGGTTAGTATCCATTTCAAGTACCATCTGGTTACCGCCGTGACCGTGCATTGTTCCCGGAGGAATCAGGTACAGGTCGCCTTCCTTGGAGTTCCAGTTAGCGATAAAGTCCTTCCAGTTGTCGATAGGCTTAATGTTCTGGGATTCTTCGCAGAGACGTTCCCATTCTTCGATGTCAGCGTCGTCCTTGAAGCCCATCCAAGTGTTAGCGCCTTCGTAAGCTTCTGCGATGTAGTATGTTTCATATCTTCCGAGAGGTTCGTCGAAGTGGTCTTCAACGTACTTGCTGGAAGGATGGATATGCATAGGCATGGAGATTCTTTCAGCAGGCTGCTTTGTGGGATGCCAACCGTCGTCAAGCCAAATATCAAGGGGGAAGAGGCCGGGATACTGATTGTGGATCAGTGTACCAACGAGTTCTTCGCCGTACTGCATAGCGTTGAGCATAGGCATGGAGATGCTTCTTTCGCCGCCGAAGTCGATGAGGATACGAAGCTCAGGACCTGCGATCTTGTTCCAAGCGTTGTTAGCAAGGCCTTCTACGCCGTAATCCATCTGGAGGTAACGGTATGCACCCCAAGGACCGGGGCTGAAGATCTTAACTTCGTGAATAGGATACTTAACGAGAGTGGACATGATTTCGTCGTAAGCTGCTCTGGGAACGAGTACGAGATCGTCTTCAAAGTAGTTTTCAACGTAGAAGTCCATAGCTTCGTACATGTAGTCCTTCTGACGCTTGAGCATATAGTAATCGGAATAGTGGTATTCCTTCCAGTTGTAGTTCTTTGTGGGTTCTTTCTGACCGAAGGAAGCAAGCTTACCTGTCCACATATCCCACTGAACCTTCTGGTGGGTGTTGTCAACGTAGCACTTTACGCACTGAACGTCAGCAAATTCCTTAATGGATGCGCCGGGGCCGTAGATGATAACAACTGCGCCGCTTGTCATCTTTGCCTTTGCAGCAGCGATAGCGTCAGCGCTCATGATATCTTCGATAACGCCGAAACGGTTAACCTTACCGAAGCCGGGGTCGTCTGTTACGTAGGGCTGGTTGTAAGCGATGATCTCATCTCTTGTGAGGTAGAGCTCGTCAGCGGGAAGGAGAGTAGCGTCACCGATCTTTGCTGCGAGGGCCTTTGCGATCTTTTCGTAGTCAATTCCGTACCAACCGTCGATAGCAACAACCTTTGCGCCTGCAGCTACCTTATCAGCGAGGGCGGCGATAACCTTGTCCCAACCGAAGATAACGGAATCTCTGTTCTGTGCGGAGATAACGATTTTGTTATCCGCGTTCTTTATGGACTCATAAACTGGCATGTTCCATATTCCTCCTTGAATACCATTTTGCAATGGAAAAATCGTGAATATGTACGTAATTTTTCCACCACATATTCACTTTATATAATAACACTTTTCCCCCGAATATTCAATATCTTTCAGAAAAAAATTCTCTTTTTTGTAGCTATAAATAAAATTGGCTTGTGGGATTTGTGAAATATAACGAGTGGGGGATAGGGTAGGAATATGACGGTAGTATAGAATCAGTTAAAGCACTCCGCGAACTGTGGGTCTGCTTTTATGCGATCAACAAAATCATTCGGCATCACTTCTATCCAAGCTTTCCAGAATGATTTGGATAAAGCCGGAAAGTTATCACTTGGAAAAGTCACCTTCGACACCAGCGGGGCTGTGTATTGGTATTCGCCACGACAACGGATGGATTCATATATCTTTTGGTGTTCAAATCCCTTCCTGAAATATGCAAATGCTTTTTCTGCCTCTTCGCCAAATCGCATCTCATACACCGATGCATGGAGATATAATTCACTGATATGGTAATGACCTACCCCACATCTACCGTCGTCGAAAACAGTTTCATACATATGCGCAAGCTCTGTCAATATGTTTATGCCTTCTTTTTGTGTGAAAACTGAGATTTTACTGCTTATAGCGTTTACTATAACGTTTTTTAATGCAGTTAGAAGGTCAATAATTGCTTCTCCCTGATATTTGTCTTTCGTCTCACCCTCGCTTGCTAATGTCAAAAGAATCTCTCGGCTCATTAAAAGACTGTTTTGCTTTGAGGCAAGAGCGATGGCTTTATCAAAATATCCGATTTTTGCCCAAAGAAGAACCATGCGCTGAGTCAGCACATCCTTATCCTCTGCCGATATATCCAGTGTCAATGCTTTTTCATATGCTCGAAGCGCTTCTTGCCAATAAATATTTTTGGAATTGTATTCAGTATCTTCGTATGCATAATCCGAGCCATCTTTTGTATAACTTCTTGCACCGTGTTTTTCCCAGCCAAGCAAATCCAAAGCAAAGCCCAAGTTTATATACACCTTAGGCTCTGAAGGAAATTCCTCTGCTGCAGCTCGTAGCATCTCCACGCATTCTGTCATATTACCCTGTTTGTTGATTGCGTTTTCGGCCTTTGAAAGTATTGCTTTCAGTTTTTCTCCTCTGTCTTTGCTGTAACCAAAAAGTTCATCAATACTGATATTGAAGTAATTTGCGATTGCCGGTATCATCTCCATATCGGGATATCCGCCGTTCGCTTCCCAACGCGATATAGCCTGTGGGCTGACACCAAGCGCTGTTGCCAAATCTTCCTGTTTCCTGCCATCGCGCTGACGCAGTTGTCTGATTTTCTCGCCAATTTTTATATTCATTATACTATCCTCCAATTATGTTTATCACCGGTGTGATTATATTTTATCATAACCATATAGCACAGTCAATTATCAATCTATTGTTTATCAATCAAGCATTACTTGAGTGGCGCATTGTTTTTTTTAGTGGGGGAATAGGGTAGGAATATGACGGCAGTAAAGAATCAATCAAAGCACTCCGCGAACTGTGGGTCTGCTTTCTTTTTCAGTACAGCGACCTAAAAATCAAAGTTCCACTTCCCTCCTAAATTCAAACCATAGAGCATTCATAAAAAATTCTCAAGAACAGAGAATATATCTTCAATTCTGTTATTGATTCTCCGTGTGGTTTCGCTTATACTTTATACATAAGAACCGGTTCTCAATATTTCAGAACAACTTGAGGTGATTCTATGAATTCATTTGATAAAGATTTTTTCAGAGAACAATTAGCAACCATACGTAAGGAACACAATTTTACTCAATCCGAACTGTCAGCCAAGCTGGGAATATCTGATAAAACATATTCCAGATGGGAAACTGGCGACGGAGAGCCTGATATGGCATCATTGTCCATGTTGTCGGAGATTTATGGCATTTCTCCGTCAGTATTTTTTGGAAGACCTACCGAAAATACTGTTATTGACACACAGCTCGACGGATTAGCTCCGTCTGAAATGATACAGAAAGCATTTGAACTTCAATTTCAGGTAATCCGAGGGCTAGCAAAAAGAGCGTTTGATCAGAAATGGTGGAAGGCTCCTCAACCAGATATTCAGCCCCCGCCAAATCGCGTGAAAACAACGGATCATGCAATAACTGCCTATGCGGATAATCAAGTATATTCCATGATGTACAACGGAAGTGATGCCAATATTGCCCTCTCTCTTTTACCAAATGCAGATAAATACGCTTGGCTGACCAGTCATTGTGAAGATCTGTCCCAGTATCTGACGCTGCTTGGGGAACCTGATATGGTTCAATGCCTGCCCTGGCTGATGTCGGACGAATGCCGTGACTATTTTACTGTAGACTATCTAGCAAAAAACACGGGTATATCCACCGAAAAAGCTGCCCAACTGATGGAACGAGCTGCGAAACAAAATATTGTCGGTAATACCATTACGCATATAGGTCAAAAAGAAACTGCTCTTTACCGTTTTGAAGCAGACCATATGCTTACCGCTATCATGACGCTTGCATATCTCAGCCTGTCTGATCGAGCCAATAACGGACATTTCTATTTCAGTACCCCTGCACACCTTGATATTCAACGGGAGGAAGTAAAATGAATCTGTCCGAGTCCATTCGTCATTTCCGTATCATGCGAAATATGACACAAGAACAACTTGGCAATGCAATCTCCATCAGTCCGCAGGCAATTTCAAAATGGGAACGTGGAGATAGTATGCCCGATGCTTCGCTGCTTTCTCTTTTGGCAGATGCATTGGATGTTTCTCTGGATCGACTGTACGGTCGCGAAAAAGTTACTCTTGACGATTTGATGTCAGCAATCCCTGCTTATCTGCACACACTGCCGAAAGAGGAACGAATGGTCGGCATACGAAACGTTTCTTTGATTGCAGATATACTGGGAAAGAATTCCTTTGGAGACAGTAAAAAACATCTGGAAGATTTGGTGTATAATGGAGCTGTGAACTACAGTTCTATATTGAACACCACAGAAACCGGCTTTACCATTGCTTCTCTTCGATCAGAATTACCCTTCTGGGCCGTATTCTGTGAACCTGAAGATGGATGGGGAGTTGTATTGAAGCCTGAGGAACAATATCGTGAAATATTTACCATACTGGCTGACCAGCAAGTACTGAATACGTTGTTTTCACTATTTCATCTACCTCATGGGTTTTCCTTCGATGAAACATATGCTACCGAGCAGTTCAAACTCGACAATGCGGAAGAAACACTGAAAAAATTACAGAAACTCCGCACGGTATCTTCTCAGGATATTTCCATTGACGGTAAGGTTACACGCATATGGTTCTGCCGTCCGCAAATTGCTCTCATTGGTCTTTTCGCTCTGCTCAATGAACAGATTTACCACCAGAATTCATTTGCATGGAACGAAAACAGTCGCACATCACCTCTGATGAGACAGATATCTGAAAACGTCAAATAATCTAACTGTTGGAATGATGCCCCAACTCCAAACTTGCCCCAAACTTCTCCATGTGAGTAACCCGTGGGGGAATCGAACCCTTGCCGAACACGTCGGCGGAAAGTTTCTCCAAGTGAGTGCCAGTCCTTCCTTCTTCTTGAAACTTTCAGGCGGTCCTCGCGACCTCGACTTAAAACAAAAAGACCCATCCTTTTGGATGAGTCTTTTTGTTATGACCCGTGGGGGAATCGAACCCCCGTTACTGCCGTGAAAGGGCGGTGTCTTGACCGCTTGACCAACGGGCCGTAAAAAAAGGATTTGCTCTTGTGGGTTGTGGTGACCCGTGGGGGAATCGAACCCCCGTTACTGCCGTGAAAGGGCGGTGTCTTGACCGCTTGACCAACGGGCCGTATACCCACTCAAACAAATCTCTTTTTTTGGTAGCGGAGATTGGACTTGAACCCATGACCTACCGGGTATGAACCGGTTGCTCTAGCCAACTGAGCTACTCCGCCATATTGCGCCACAAAAGCTATCGCTTTCGCAACGTTGATATTATATCATAACAATTTCCCTTTGTCAATCCTTTTTTTACAATTTCCCGCAATTATTTTTCACTAAATCTCACATTTTTATACGAAATAAAAAAGACCTTCCGAAGAAGGTCTTTCTATTATACTTCAAAATACACTTCGACAACCGAGCCGTCGGAGATTACCGTTTTCTCGCCGTCGAACTTGCCATTCTTCAAACACAAAGAGTAACGTGTTCCGATATACTCAAGCAAAAGCTTTGTGTCAGACACCTCAATAACGCTCGGCAAGTGATCTTTCATACCAAATCTCGCATCAATGCGGAAAGGTTTATCTGCCTTTATGCGAATGCTGTTTTCGCAAAGCAGGAATGACACATCACCATAAGTCACTGTCGCAGAACCGTTTCCGTTATCAGTAAAGGTCATTTCTTCGAATAGAGGCTCAGTTCCGTCAGCATATGTCAGATAACCTCCGCCTACTATGCCCTTTCCTGTGTGGCGATTTCCGTCAACCACTGGTAAGGTTTCGTATGTGGCTTGTGTTCCGGGACACAAAACTGTATCATACGTGTCCGCCTGCTTACTACTAAAAACGTGCATGTCACGGATCCGAAGTTTTCCGTGGTCCCCAAAGATATTTATTCTGTAATACTTGCTTGAATACCAAACGGAATTTCTGTCACTGTCATCATACGCAGTGTGAGCAGTGATTGCGGAAGCCGGTGTCGCAGCAAAAGTTTCCTTAAACCACCGGCCCGTCTCGCCGATAGTTTCCACCTCAATCTTTCCCTCGTTCTGCAGGCGTTCAAATTCCGCAAACTGATAGATAAGACCGTCGCGCATTTTATCCCAGCCAAAGGTGTTTTCCTGCCCCGCCTGTGCGTAACCAAAGCTGAGGCAATCTCCGTTGAAGTTTTCCTTCATAAACCAGTCAACCCATTCGGGAACACCGCCGCCCACTGCATCTGAAGCTGCGCTGTAAACCGGTTCGAGAGATATTACAGTCTGTATCTGATTCGCTCCAAGTTCAGGATCAAGTCCAAGATCGTACTGGTACACGGGGTCAGAACCAAGCATACGGAATATAGGCACGTCTAGTTGTTCATCCGCTGTCTGGGCGGGCACAAATGCATTATTTCTTCCGGGATAGTACGCCTGTCCGTAATAACCGCCCCACAAAGTGTATCCGTCAGTACCGAACTGCTCCTTGCAGTTGCACATAGCATCCGCGCCGTATTTTTCAACTATATATCTTACCGAATGAGAGTCCAGAAGCCATGATCCCACAACGCGTGGATAGTAGCCGAAAGTTTCCTTGAACTTTTCATAAAGTTCATCCACCATTTTTTCGCGAATTTCCTTCGAATACCCTATTGCAAAGCCGCAACTCGGATGCCAGTCCCACGGGAACCGTCCCTTCCATTCACCGCCTGCCCTTTCAACAAGGGACTTATCCATCTCAAACCATACACCAAGTTCAAACTGTGCAGGATCGAGATCTTTCACCATGTCAACGAAGGTAGGATTGATAAGAGCATCGTACATAATAAGGAACGTGCCGCGCAGACTGTGCTTTTTCATCAGCTTGATCTGCTCCTTAACCGAAGTTTCAAGATCAAGCCAGCCAAACGGGTCGCAACCGCGTATGAAGTTAATTATATTTATTATCTGTCTCTTTTTCATCATCAGTTCTCCAAAACTTCGAAAAAGTCATCTCTTGTGCAAACGAGGATCTCGTCTTCATTGTTGCCAAATGTTACGAAATACTCGTTTTGCGGCGTACTCACCCAAATGAACCTGGGTAAATCACCATACTGTACGGACACACCGCCGACAAAGTTGATCTGGGGATTAAGCTTCCGTGCAACCAACTCATCCTGAAGCTTGCCACTGATCACATACTCAATAAGTTCTATATCAAGGTCATAGGAACTGCCGCTATACTCACCGATATACTTCATAAATCCGTAAGCATCCAGCTTATTCATATGAATAACGCCCTCTTCTCCGGGAACGGTATAGTAAATGTTTACTCCCTTTGAGAAATAATCTACGTCCGGTGAATGAACAAACTCGTGATACCCTGCCTCGGATGTAATAACATAAGGTATTTCCGTTGGAACGATAATAACATCCGGTACTACGTAGGTGTCCTCTGTCACAGCAGGTTCTGTTTCAGGTGCTTCAGTCTCGCTTGGTTCGGTTTCCTCAGGCTCTGTATCGGGTGCCATTGGTGTTGTTTCGGGATTAGGCTCCGTAGCAGGCGCTTCTGTTGCAGGTGGGGTGGTAACAGCAGGATTGTGGCTACCTGCGGAAGTAACAGCAGGCTCTGTGTCCGCCGGTCCATCAACGCCGGGCGCTTCTGTTGCAGGTGTAGTATCGAAGGGCAACTTGTCGCTGCTTTCTGTATCAATATTATCGCTACCGGGATAGGAAAGATCCGGCGGCACGTATCCGGGCTTATCCGGCTCCACGGGCTTTTTGCATCCTGCGGCAGCAAGCACCAGTGCCAAAATAACGATTGCCAACAATATTTTTCTCATAAAGTTATCTCCATTAATATATAATATTACGGAAGTCTTATAAATATTATAACCTATACAATATGAAAGTCAACACGGAGAATGTTAATATTTTCCTCAATCTGTTCATATAAAAAAGCCGCGGTCAGACCACGGTTTTTTCATTTTTTGATTCTTTTCTGTATCTTATGATTCCTATTACAGATGAAATGATTGCGATCAGCTCCTTAACAGCTTCAATGTAATTGCCGGCAAAAACATCGTACAGCAACACCATAGGAGACGTAACAAGAATGCTCTTACGGATAAGCTGAGCTGACGGAGAGGACAGAGCAAGCGTGTTTATAACAAGTCCCGTCACAGACAGAACGCAGTACCAATGAGTCCAGGTCAGAACGCCGAACACGACCATAACAGCCGCAAACACAAACGGAACAAATTTGTGAGAAAAGATTTTTTTGTCTTTGTTATAGTATGCAATATTGCGAAGAACAGCAACTATGTTCATTGCAAGTCCTGTCCATGCACCAAGAACAAGAAAACTTATAGCTGACACAATAGTCGCAAATATCTGAATGATCAATAGCTTACGCTGTGAATTCACCTGATATGATGCAAATGTTATTACCGTTGCAACAAAAGCAATAATATTCGCCACGAGAATCGAATTGTCCATTATATACTGTAAAATTTCTGTTATAAAATACATCTCTGTCTTTTCAATTATTTTGTCCCACTGTATCTTGCCAGTCCGATTATTGCCGAAACCACTGAGATCATTTCTTTTATGGCGCTGAAAATGTTAGCGGTCAACAGGCAGTACAAGCCCATAAGTGGGGAGGAAATGAGAATGCTCTTTCTGATCTTCTGCGCAGATGGGAGAGCCAGCGCAAGGGTGTTCACAACCCATCCCGTAACAGCGAGAACGCAATACCACTCTGTCCAGGTGAATATTCCCCACAGTATCATAACTCCCGCAAATACGAAAGGGATATATTTGCCGGAGAATGCCTTTTTGTCCTTGTAATAGTAAACGATATTGCGCGTTATGGCAATAACATTCATCGCCAGCCCCGTCCACGCGCCAAGAACGAGAAAGCTTATGGCTGTTACGCAATTCGCAAATATCTGCAGCACCAGCACCTTCTTTTGCGAGTTCACTTGGTATGACGCAAACGATCCCACTGCCGCTATACAAGCAATAATATTTGCAATTATCTCCCTTGGATGAGATTTTATAAACTCAATTATTAACTCCATAAAAACCTCGTCTGAATATATCAAACGAGGTTAGTATATCATTTTTGGGGTCAAAAATCAAGCGGGTGCGATAAATTACTTCACTTTTTCAAGGATCATAACCTTGCCTTCGTAGAATTCCGTTACCACGTAGCCCTTGTTGAGATACGTATTCACCTGGTTCTGATCGTAGGCTCGGGACATATCTATTACCACGTAATCCACGTCTGCCTCACCACCGTGATATTTCAGTTCGTAGATCTCATCCCGGTCTGCCAGATGCGCCACCATAAAGGGAGTTGTGGCAACTGAAGCGTCCTCGGGGATCGTGTCAAGGATCTCCCGCATCTCAGCGTACTTTTCACGTCCGTTTTTCCAACGGTTAACATAAGTTGTCACCGTGGGCATAATGGTCACAAGGTAAACACAGCAGCAGGCCACCGCACCGATAGTCAAAAGATTTCGACGGGTTGGCAGCTTCAGATCCGCTGTATTCTGGATCGCTGCATAAACCAGGAACGCGATTATACCAAACTGGTAGTGGAAATTGGTGTCGTACTGGTACTTGTACATCGTAAGAAGATTCATAAGTATTGGAGCCACCAAGAGCCATCTTGATGCCTTTTTGGTGCACAGGGGCAAGAAGCCAAGGGGCGCAAGCATACGAACAACATATGCCAGCTTTTCCACGCCATTTTCAGCAGTGGAGAACATCTGCGTGAGCAAGTACCCGGGATTTACAAGGAGAGTCTTCACAGCACCAGCAAGTCCGTCGCCACGCTGGAATATCAAGTTGTCGAATCTGTTCACCATAGGCCCCGCGATTCCGGGGTTTGGTGTTGCGGCAGAATAAAGCTCCGCGTAATATGCGCTGGTATTTGAAAGGATAGCGTATGCGCCGACGAAATACCCCGCAGCAATTCCTGCAAGAATAATTCCATGGAGGAACTTTTTTCTTGAGATAATAATGAAAAGCGCAAAAAGGATAATATAGATTGCCGCGTCCTCTTTCACCGCCAGAACAAGGACGGCGAAGATATACATGGGCAGGTATTTTTCTTTTTCAAAGAAGTAGAACACCCACAAAAGGAGAGGAGTGAGGAAGCAGTTTTCGTGAAGATCGTAAAAACAGCCTCCGCTGAGGGCGGGATAAAAAGCGTAAATAAAGGAAATTACGATAGTTGCCTTGCCGGACAGCTTGAACTTTCGGCACAAAAGGGCAACAGGGGCAACACCTGACGCAAGGATCACCGCCTGGAGAATCTGCAGAGTAATCGGTGACGGGAAAACATAGTAAAACGGCAGCATCAGGTAGTATATTGGTGAGATATGGACTACAAAGTGTGACAAAAGCACGTCGCGCTCCGATGTAATGAGAGGGAGCCCGCTTTCCTTCATGTTGTAGAACATATTGCAGAATAGACCAAAGTCAAAATTCGGGGATGCAAAGGTCAGGTATCTGAAGGTAGTGACAAGAGAGATCACGGCACCGCTGACGATAGCAAAGATCACCACCGCGGTAGTTACCCCTGCTCTGCCCGGCTCAAATTTTGAAAAAAGCTCTTCATTCCGCGCAACGAAATATATTGCCACCATACTGTACACGACGATCAGCCCGAGCATAAAGTAAAGCTGGTTCGAGATGTTGTTGTACTTAAGAGCCCAGCTAAATACGCACAGGGTTGCCGCTGCCATAAGGATCCACGAATCACTCTCGAATTTGCAAAAGAGCAGATTCAGCGCAGAAAACGCCACGAAAAGAATTGTCACCCACAAAATAACCGTGGAGAAAGAGGCATCCTGAGCAAAGGACAGATCAGAAAACTTGCCTTCGCCAAAGGTTTTTACCGCAACAAAAGTGAGCCACGCCGAAATAACACGGCAAATGAGTCTATCCCATGCGAAAACACTTTGCAAAGTGCCGCGGCTAAATAATTTGCGAATATCCATATCCTGCCTCCCTTCGTTCATCTAAACTATTATAAAGTAATTTGATAATTATGTCAAGTGCGGGCTGGAAATAGCAGCTACTACACCATTTTATATATGAATTTTGCGGCCACCTTGCGCATTTTCCATATTTATGGTTTCTGTTTGGCCCGGCAAAGCTTTAACAAAAAAGACTTCCGAGAAATCTCGAAAGCCTTTTTGAATGTCTAAAAAATTAAGTGATACTTATCTGTTCCAATAAACGGTTCTACAGTTACTCTTTTCTTGCAAAAAGGTACTATTCTGCTAACAGCTTCAAAGTACTCTCTCTCAAAAACGAAAGCTTTGATCATCTTACCCTTCAACTTTTTTCTACAATCATCTTTTGCCTGACATTGATGATCAGAAAAGTACAAGTAATATGTATTTCCCTCACCGCGAGTTTGCCCGCAATAGGATATTCCCCAATCCTTTATATCAGACCACTTTATGTGATGCATACCCACAAGAGATTTACATAAAACTCCATCGTTATTAATAATAACCCGTTTACTGTTTGTGACAATAACATAAGCCCCTAAACCAAGCACAGTTAATATAAAAACACTAACGAAAACAACACTCAGAACATCCACAAAAGTATAAGCAGTTTCAAAAGGAAGCAATGAAACTACTATCCAAACGCAAAAAGCAGCTATTCCCACAAGTATAATTCCTATAGCTATGAAAATCAAATTGTGTTTCTGTTTTACAATTATCTCATCCTTATTTCTTGATGCTTCAAGCATTTGATCCAACCTTTCTTAACGAATTGTTTTTTATCACGGTTGCATTTCCTCTAAATAATTATACCATATAAAAAAGGAATCGTCAATCAACCATCAGTTAACTTACCGGTGCAAGAAAAAAATGGTTCAATAGGTCAAGTGACACCCTGATGGAGAAAACTCCGTTAGTGAGGCGATAACACAAGCACAGTGCAGGCGACTCTTGCGGTGACCGAAGTTGTTTATGCCTCACAGCATACAACTTCGACCGCTGCGACCTCACCACCTCGCTCTTCCCGCCCCCGGCGGCGCTTCACCGGTTCGCCTACCTCCCTCGCCCGCTCAGTCGGTGTGCATATGAGCGCAAATCGGAGTTGTTGATGCAAATTAAGTTAGAAAGTAAGGAAAAAAGGAGTCCTTTTGGACTCCTTTTTTCCTTACTCCCCCAACTGGACTTGAACCAGTGACACCCTGATTAACAGTCAGGTGCTCTCGCGGGCGGGGTGCTTCACACCGACAAATCGGGCGGTTGAATGTAATAGGAAATAAAAAAGCAACCCCGCAAGG
>SVSJ01000051.1 GCA_015064355.1 Oscillospiraceae bacterium
AAACGGACTCCATTTAATTGCTGTTATTATGGGTTCTGAAAACAGAGACATAAGAAATGATGCGGCTAAGAAACTTTTGGACATTGGTTTTTCAAAATATTCGGTTTACAAAGACAACGGAGAATATAAGAGTTCGGTGAAGGTTGTAGGAGGGATCAAAGACTCTGCGAAATGTTGTCACGAGAAATGCGAATTTCTAATTGGGGCAAACGATAAAGTCAATATTGAAAAACAAATTGAAATTTCGGAAAAGGTAAAAGCTCCAATAAAGAAAGGAGATCAGGTAGGAAAAGTTAAGTATACTATGGGTGGAGATATTATACACGAATGTGCGATTTATTCTGACGAGAATATCGAAAAAATAACATATTTTCATTTGTTTAAGCGTATTTTTTCAAGTTTTATTTTAAAATAATTTATAAAAAATAACAAAATACTATTGAAAAATATCGCAATATGTAGTATTATATATACACTACTAAATAGCACCGTAGTGTGGCAGAACCGCAAATCTTAACTACGGCGGAAACGGATGTGGCAATCTCCGTATCCAAAGAAAGCAAAGGAAAGTATGGCACTCAGACTTAACAAGAACTTTTTAGCAGATTTTATTGATTTAACTGAAGGTAATGGAGAACTTGATAAGATCTCTCATATCGCTTCAGCAGCACTCAAGACAGTTCGTGAAAAGAGCGGCGCAGGCAACGCGTTCCTCGGTTGGCACGATCTTCCCGTTGACTACGATAAGGAAGAGTTCTCAAGAATTCTTGATGCTTCCGAACGCATTAAGAAGATGTGTGATGTATTCGTAGTTATTGGTATCGGTGGTTCTTACCTCGGCGCGAGAGCTGCAATTGAGTTTGTAAAATCTCCTTACTATAACAATCTTAAGAAGGATACTCCCGACGTATATTTCGCAGGTAACAGCATTAGCTCATCTGCACTCGCAGATCTTATGAAGATCTGCGAAGGCCGCGACGTTTGTGTAAACGTTATTTCCAAATCAGGTACTACTACAGAGCCTGCAGTAACATTCCGTATCTTCAGAAAGATGCTTGAGGAAAAGTACGGTTTTGAAGGTGCTCGCGAGAGAATCTTCGTTACAACCGACAAGCAGAAGGGTAAGCTCAAGGAGTTTTCCACTGAGCGTGGATATGAGACATTTGTGGTTCCGGATGATATCGGTGGACGTTTCTCCGTTCTTACAGCTGTAGGTCTTCTTCCCATTTCTGTTGCCGGAATCGATGTTTGCGAAATGATGCGCGGTGCAGCAGAGGCAAGAGAAGAGTATCTCTCCGATGATCTCAGTGCCAATAACGCAGTTGTATACGCTTCACTCAGAAATATTCTTTACAACAAGGGTAAATCCATTGAAGTTCTCGTATCTTACGAGCCTGCGCTCCAGATGCTCTGTGAGTGGTGGAAGCAGCTTTACGGTGAATCTGAGGGTAAAGACAACAAGGGCCTTTATCCTTCATCTGTAATTTGTTCTACAGACCTTCACTCTCTCGGTCAGTACATACAGGACGGTCAGAGAATGCTTTTCGAAACTGTTATCAGCTTCGATAAGTCTGAAGACACTGTTGAGATTCCCGATGATCCTAATAACATCGACGGTCTTAACTTCCTCTCCGGCCGTGATCTCCATTTCGTAAACTCTATGGCAATGAAGGGAACACTCCTTGCCCATAATGACGGCGGAGTTCCCAATATTCTCATCGAGCTTCCCGACAGAAGTGCTCATACATTCGGTCAGATCGTATATTTCTTCGAGCTTGCTTGTGCAATTTCAGGCTATATGCTCGGAGTGAATCCTTTCGATCAGCCCGGTGTTGAAGCTTATAAGAAGAACATGTATGCTCTTCTCGGTAAGCCCGGATATGAATCAGAAAAAGAGGCTTTGGAAGCCAGAATTAAATAAATCTCAGGAGGAAAACACCATGTTAAAACTCATTATCGGCGCAAAGGGTTCCGGAAAGACCAAGACTCTCATCGAGCTGGTTAACAACGCGCTTAAGGAAACGAAGGGTTCTGTCGTTTGTATCGAAAAAGGCGACAAGCTCCGTTTCGATATCAGCTATCAGTGCAGACTTATCGACACTGATGAGTATCAGATCAAGACTCCTAACGGTCTTTACGGTTTCGTAGCTGGTATTCTTGCAAGCAACCACGATGTTTCTGATCTCTTTATCGATTCCGCCCTCAAGATCTGCGGAAACGATCAGGAAAAGTTCGACGAGTTCCTTGCGAAGGTCGATGCTCTTGCTACAAAGCATAACGTAACTTGCGTAATTACATCATCTCTCCCTGTTGAGGACGCTACCGAAGCAGAGAAGATGTATCTCTGATTGCTGAAACAAGTGTAAATTCAAAAAGCTGTGCTGTATCTCCTCGTGTGATATACAGTACAGCTTTTTATTTGATTAATTGTTTTCGGTTATAAATTACTTTATGATTTACTCGTTTGGGTATTGCCATTTTAAGAAAAAAGTTGTATACTAATATGAGGTGGTTGGTATTGTGAAGTTTAAATGAAAGGAGACAGATATGGGCAATAAACGTAGTAATGATTCTCTGAATCGAAGAAAAGAAATATTTCGCGTTCACGCAGAACACGAACGCGGTCTGAGTGATGAACAAGTTCGCGAAAGGCTTGAATCAGGTTGGGTAAATACCCCGGTTGATTCTCCAACAAAAACTGTTCCGCAAATAATCAAAAGCAACGTTTTTACATACTTTAATATGATTTTTTTCATAATCGCGTTTGCTCTTATTTGTGTTGGCTCCTTCAATAATCTCTCTTTTTTGCTTGTGGTGTTCATAAATCTCCTTATTGGTATTATTCAGGAGATCAAAGCAAAAAAGACACTTGACTCGTTATCACTGCTTAATGAATCGACCATCGTTACCGTGAGAAATGGCAAACAAGTTAAAGTCAGGACCGAAAGGCTTGTCCTTGATGACATTATATTTCTGGGGGCGGGCAATCAAATTTGTGCCGATGCCGTTGTTATCAAAGGTGAAGTTCAGGTGAATGAAGCATTGGTTACAGGTGAAGCTGACGAAATTACTAAAAAGCACGGCGATGAGCTTCTTTCCGGCAGCTATGTTGTGTCAGGCTCTTGCTTTGCGAGGATCACAGCTGTAGGTTCTGATTCTTTTGTTTCAAAGTTAACTCTCGGTGCAAAGAATGCAAAGAAGACAAAAACTGCCGGTATGATGCTTTCTCTTAAGCGTTTGATCATGGTTATAGGTTTTTTGATCATTCCGCTTGCCATTGCTTTGTTTACAAGACAACATATCACGTTAGGGCTTGACGTGCCGGCAAACGTTACTCAAACTGCAGCTGCGATTATCGGAATGATTCCTGAAGGTCTTTATCTTCTTGTTAATATTACTCTTGCGGTCAGTGTTATCAAGCTTGCTAAGAAGGACACCTTGGTTCACGAACTTAAATGCATTGAAACTCTTGCCAGAGTTGATACTCTGTGTGTTGATAAGACCGGTACGATCACGGACAATTCAATGCTGGTCAGCGAGATCGTACCACTGACCAGAGATGTTGACCCCAATAAGCTTCTTGCTGATTTCGTGTACAATATGCAGGATGACAATATAACGATGCACACTCTGAAGTCGTTTTACGGCGCAAATGAGGGAAGAACAGCAATTTCAGTAATGCCTTTTTCTTCCACAACAAAAATGAGTTCTGTAACGTTTTCTGCAGGTGAAAAATATACTTTGGGGGCTCCTGAATACGTATTGGGTGATATTTACTATTCATATAAGGATGTAATTCTCCCTTATATACTTGCCGGTAAACGTGTTCTTGCGTTCGTGAGAAGTACTTCAGAAAGTTCTCAGTTAACACCGTTAGCATTGGTAACACTTGTAAATCCCGTTAGACCTGAGGCTAAAGATACTTTTACCTATTTTGCAAGCCAAGGAGTAAATATTAAGGTTATTTCAGGTGATAATCCTTATACAGCCGCAGCTGCTGCAAAAGATGCAGGTATTAATGGTTCGGACAAGCTTATTGACGTTACGGGACTTTACGGCACTGAGCTTGAAGAAGCGGCAATTTCCTATAACGTGTTCGGAAGGGTAAAACCGGACCAAAAGCGAGATATTATTCGTGCTCTTAAGAAAAAAGGCCATACTGTTGCCATGACCGGAGACGGCGTCAATGATATACTTGCAATGAAAGATGCCGACTGCAGTATTGCTATGGCTTCCGGAAGTGATGTGACCTGTCAGGTTGCTCATCTTGTACTGATGAAATCCCAGTTTTCTTCTTTGCCGTCCGTTGTAGACGAGGGAAGGCAGGTAATTAACAATATACAGCGTTCTGCATCACTATATCTCGTTAAAAACATTTTCTCATTCCTTCTTGCAATATGCTCAATTATTGCAGTTTTCGAATATCCCCTTCAGCCTGCACAAATTTCGCTGATAAGTCTTCTTACCATCGGAATCCCGTCATTTGTTTTGGCACTTGAGCCGAATCATTCTCGAATCCGCGGTAAATTCCTGCTAAATGTTATATATTCAGCTTTACCTGCGGCTTTAACGAATTTGATCATTGTAATGGGTGTCGTTCTGTTTACTAAAGAATTTGATATAAGTTCGTCTATGTCATCTTCTATAGTTGCAATCCTGATGTCCCTCGTTGGATTCACAATGGTATTCAAAATGTGCAGACCGTTCAACATTACCCGATCAATACTCCTCATAGGAATAATGGCACTTTTTGTTGTCTCGCTGATTTTCCTTCCTGAGTTTTTTGCAGTAACCTCTCTTAATTATAGAGGTTGGCTCATTTTCAGCGTGTTTGCATTACTGATACCGTCGGTAATTTATACATTGTCAAAGGCATTTGATAAATTTCCTGATTTCCTATCAGTTATGATCGAAAAGCTAATCTCTCTTTTGAAGGGGATTAACAAAAATTTTGACAGATAAAATCTTTTATTAACAAATATTTGAGAGGACCAAAATTATGGACGTAATCAAACAGTTATCACTCATAGGTATCGTACCTGTAATCGCACTTGACGATGCAAAGGATGCAAGCCCTCTTGCAGGTGCGCTTTGCCGCGGCGGACTTCCTTGCGCTGAGATCACCTTCAGAACAGCTGCTGCGGAAGAGTCTATCAGAATCATGCACCGCGATTATCCCGATATGATCATTGGTGCTGGCACTGTTCTCACACCCGAACAGGCTGATAAGGCTATCAACGCAGGCGCATCATTCATTGTTTCCCCCGGACTTAACCCGGACGTAGTTAAGCATTGTCTTGCAAACGGTTATCCCGTTGTTCCCGGCATCGCTACTCCTACGGAGATCGAGCTTGCAATGTCTCTCGGTCTTGATACAGTAAAGTTTTTCCCTGCAGAAGCAGCAGGCGGTATTGCTATGATTAAAGCAATGTCCGCACCTTACGGTAAGATCAAGTTTATGCCCACAGGTGGTATCGGCAAGGATAATCTCAACGATTATCTTTCCTTCGGTAAGGTATTCTGTTGCGGTGGAAGCTGGATGGCAGCTAAAAACCTCATCAATGCTGGAAAGTTTGACGAAATCGAAAAGATTACCCGTGATGCTGTTTCCGCAATGCTTGACCTTAAGCTTCATCACGTAGGTATCAATGCAGACGGTGAAGATGCTAAGTCCGCAGCTGAATTTTTCAGCACTATACTTGGTGTTGAAACAAGAGATGCAGGTATTTCTGTATGGTCCGGTGACAAGGTTGAAGTTATGATCGAACCCATAAAGGGAGCAAGAGGTCATATCGCCCTCAGCACGAACTACGTTGATCGCGCAGCGTATCATCTTGAACGCCGTGGAATGAAGTTTGATCTTTCAACTGCAAAATACGATGCGGCAGGTAACATGACATTCGTATATGCTGAAAACGAGATTCTCGGTTTCGCGATCCACCTTCTCAAAAAATCTTAATTTCATAAAGGAATAATATCATGAAAAGAGTTATAACATTTGGTGAGCTTATGCTCAGACTTGCACCTAACGGATACTACCGTTTCTTCCAGAATGATCAGATGCAGGCTACTTTCGGCGGAGGTGAAGCAAACGTCGCTGTAAGCCTGGCTAACTACGGTCTTGACAGCGTATACGTTACAAAGCTCCCTAAGCACGCTATCGGCCAAGCAGCTGTTGACAGTCTCCGTTATTTCGGCGTTGATACAACAAAGGTAGTTCGCGGTGGCGACAGAGTTGGTATCTACTTCCTTGAGAAAGGCGCTTCTCAGAGAGGCTCAGTATGTATCTATGACAGAGCACATTCAGCCATCGCTGAAGCTAAGGCTGAAGATTTTGACTGGGATGCTATCTTCGACGGTGCAGATTGGTTCCACTTCACAGGTATCACTCCCGCTCTCGGCGGTAATCTTGTTGATATCTGTCTTGAAGCTTGTAAGGCTGCAAAAGCTAAAGGTGTTAAGATCTCTTGTGACCTCAACTATCGTGGTAAACTTTGGACAAGAGCTGAGGCAAGAGAGGCTATGACAAAGCTTTGCGAGTACGTTGACGTTTGCATCTCCAATGAAGAGGACGCGAAGGACGTATTCGGCATCGAAGCTGAAAACACCGATATCTACGGTGGTAAGCTCAATCACGAGGGATATAAGTCTGTAGCAAAGCAACTTGCTGACAAGTTCGGTTTTGAGAAGGTTGCGATCACACTCCGTTCCTCCATTTCTGCAAGCGACAATGACTGGGCAGGTATGCTTTACGACGGCGAGAACTACTGCTTCTCAAAGTCCTACCACCTCCACATCGTTGACAGAGTTGGCGGAGGCGATTCCTTCGGCGGCGGACTTATCTACTCCATCCTTAACGGCAAGTCCACCCAGGACGCTATAGAATTCGCTGTAGCGGCATCTGCGCTCAAGCACTCTGTAGAAGGCGACTATAACAGAGTAAGCGTTGCAGAGGTTGAGAAGCTCGCGGGCGGCGACGGAAGCGGCAGAGTACAGAGATAAATATAGCATAATCAAAAAAATCCTCCAACTTTGAAGTCGGAGGATTTTTAATATACTTTAGTTGGATTTCTTTGTAACAGCTTTGATAGTAAAGAGTGTTCCGATCATAAGTACTATAGCGATAGGAAGTACGATGAACCAAGACTGTACGAATCCGGCAATTATGAATGATACGAATGATACAGCAGCCACGGTCACAGCGTAGGGAATCTGAGTGGATACGTGGTTAACGTGATCACATTCAGCACCGGCTGAAGACATGATCGTTGTGTCGGAGATGGGTGAGCAATGGTCACCGCAAACTGCACCTGCGAGGCATGCGGACATTCCGATGTAAAGAAGTTCGCTGGAAGCAGGGAAGATACTTACAACGATGGGGATAAGGATACCGAATGTACCCCAAGATGTACCTGTTGAGAAAGCAAGGAAGCAAGCAACAACAAAGATAATAGCGGGGAGGAAGTTATGGAGACCGGGAGCAGCTGTTTTCATGAGTTCTTCAACGAACACATCAGCGCCGAGAAGTCCGGTAACTTCTTTAAGGGAAGTAGCCATAGTAAGAATGGTAATAGCGGGTACCATCGCCTTGAATCCTTCGGGAAGACAAGCCATAGCGCCCTTAAATGTAATTACACGGCGGCAAATAAGGTAAACGATCGTAACAAAGATCGCAATAAGAGCACCCCAAGGAAGTCCAACAGTTGCATCGGTATTACCGAATGCATCAATGAAGTTTGCTCCGTCAAGGATTCCTCCGACATAAACGAGAGCAAATACACAAATGCCGATAAGTACTATAACGGGGATAACAAGATCCCATACCTTACCGCGAGCGTTTTCAAC
>SVSJ01000016.1 GCA_015064355.1 Oscillospiraceae bacterium
CGAAGTCGGGTGAGGGAGAGCGCGTTGCGATATAATCAGTACAAATCCAAAGTCGCGCGGGCTCCTTCCGTCACGCTTCGCGTGCCACCTTCCTCCCGGAGGAAGGCTTATTACCGCCTGACAGTATAGAAAAGGAGTACGAACAAATCGTCCGTACTCCTTTTACTTTGCGGCAGGTATCAACCTGCTTTATCGCAGGTCGCCCTTAAGGGGTGCCTTGTTTTATTTCAGACCATTCACGTATTCTCTCACGTCAAATGGGTCGAGGGTAGAGTCCTTTTTCAGATACAGCGGGTGATGGGGGTGGCCGCCTACCTTTGATCTTGCGCCGCTTGTGAACCACACAGCCCCGTGCCGCTTTCCGATCTCTATCATATCCGAAACGCAGTCGGGGAGATAAGCCCGCTTGTTAATTATGGTTCCCCAGGCTGCCCAGATGTGCGGATTATCTGAAAGGGAGAGCACGTACTCGAATGCCCGCATATTTTCTCTGTGCAGATGGAGATTTATCTCTTTTTCCATGTGGTCGGGGTCCGTTGCACGCTGTGCGTACACGTTGAACATAATAAAGCTGTCATACCCATTGTAAAGGGCAATTCGCTCAACGGATTTCAGGGTGTTGTCAAGAGCGTCGGGACGAGCGGTGGATGGGTTGATACCAATAGTGATAAGGGGATTTTTGCCCCGCGTGCCGAGTATGTATCGGTATTCCGAATAGAAATCCGGAACGTACAGCCATTTTTCTCTGTCGTATGTGATCTCGCTTGAGGACTTCATTGCGTCGTCAAAGGTCAGCACTTTAATTTCCGCAGTGGTTGAAGAGGGAATATGTGGCATAAAACTATCTCCTCTTTAGTATTATTTATCGTTACTTTATTATATAATATTCCTCGGAGCATTTCAACCGAGAAGTCGAAAATTAACGGAATTTGTGGGTATTTATCCCGAATGTGCTGTATTTTTATGTAAAAAACCGCTGAAAATACTTGATGTTTGGGATTTTGTGTGATATAATTAAAAAAATTGAACTTTATTTGGTTCGAATGATTTGGAGCATTAATTATGGCAAGAAAAGAAAAAGAATGGCGCAAGGTTAAAAGCATACCTGCTATGTCACAGATCGTACCTTTTATTATGGTCAACCGTACAGGCGCCATGAATATGGTCCGCGACAGCTTTGAATCCTCAAAAGTAGAGAAATATATCAAGGAAAAGCAGGCAGAGGGCATGCAGAACTTGAGCCTTATGCACGTTATGATCGCGGCATATATCCGCATTGTAGCACAGCGACCGGCTCTCAACCGTTTTATCCGCGGTCAGAGAATCTGGACAAGAAAGAACGTTGAGATTGCTCTAACGATCAAGAAGGAAATGACCCTTGAGTCTCCCGACACGGTAGTAAAGGTAACACTGCCGAAGAATGCGACTCTCCGCGACGTTTATGAGGCACTGAACGCAGAGATTGTAAATTACCGTAACGATCCCAGCGGAGACTTTGAGGATACGGTAAATATTCTCTCCCGCATTCCTGCTCTTGTTATGAAATTCGTTATCCATCTTCTCAAGACCATGGACTACTTCGGACTTATTCCCAAGTTCCTTTTGAAGGTCAGCCCCTTCCATTGCTCGTATTTCATCACATCAATGGGTTCGCTCGGTATTCCTCCCATTTTCCACCACCTGTACGACTTTGGTACTTGCCCCGTATTCTGTGCATTTGGTACAAAGCGTCGCGAGTATGAAATGGACGCTGAGGGTACTGTAAAGAAGAAGAGCTACATTGACTTTACATACGTTCTTGACGAAAGAATCTGCGACGGTTACTACTATGCATCTGCTCTCAGAATTCTCAAGAATATAATGAAGAACCCTTGGCAGCTTGATGAGGTTCCCGAGGTTGTTGAAGATATTAAATAAAACAGCAAAAACAAAAGAGCTTTCATTTATCATGGAAGCTCTTTTTTTTGTTTACTTTTTCTTTTTGAGGGAAGAGAAGATCTTTTTGAAGATTGTTGCGATTTTGTTCCAGATCCGCTCGAGGAGCGAGTCCTTTTTTTCTGCCTGATCACCGTGATCGTATGGCAGATCTTCCACTACGATACCACGCTTTTCGAGCCTGTTGTGAACGGTGTTCTTAAGGAGAGTATACAGGACGGAGAAGAGGGGAATGAACAAAAGCATACCGAATACGCCGAGCAAGCTACCACCGACGATAACTGCGGCGAATGTCCAGATCGCGGGAAGACCAACGGAGCCGCCAACAACTCTCGGGTATACAAGGTGGTTGTCGATCTGCTGGACAACAATGAACAGCACAACGAACCAGACTGCCCTCATTGGGTCGTCAATTATCAGAAGAAGCACACCGAATGCACCGCCGATAAACGCGCCAACATAGGGAATTATAGCTGTAAGGATTATCATTGAAGAAATTGCCAGGGCATATGGGAATCCGAATATGGTCATGGCGATAAAGCACATGATACCGAGAATAACTGCGTCAAGGCACTGACCGGAGATGAAGTTGGAGAAGGTGTGGACTGTAAGTCTGCAGATCTCAAGAGCGCGGTCAACAAATGATTTCTTCAGATAAGCGTACGCAAGTTTTTTGCCCTGTCGGCTGAGAGAACGCTTGTTAGCCAAAACATATACTGCAAAGATAATGGATGTCAGGGCGGTAAATGTTCCCGTAACAACGGTGGACGCACCGGAAACAACGGTGTTGAGAATGTTTACAACCTCACCGGAGAACTGCTTGATCAGCTCGTTTATGTTAATAGCGGCAAGCCAATCTTCAATAGCAGAGGTGTCAACACCGCGAGCCTCGATCTTTTCGAGCAGCAGATATATTTCAGGGATCAGATTGTTCTGGATCTTTGCAACAATGTCTGTTATTGATGTTATAAGCTGCGGTACGATGGAATCAACAATAATGTAAATAAGCAAAGCGGCAAGCACAAGGCTCAATACGAGAGATGAGATCTCCACGCCGCGTCTGCGAATTTTCACTCTAATTTTAATGCAAATAAAAGTGATCAGCTTGTCTATGGCGGACATAAGGGTATTGAACACCATTGCAAGCAGAGAACCGAAAAGCAGGGGGCGGAGCAGAATATAGATATATATAATTCCGCGCCAAATAAGCTCAAGATGGTTCAGAGAAACATAGAGAAGAATGCCGATCACAACCAGCTTTACTGCTGATATGAACAGGGCAGACTCCTTCTTTTTAAAGTCTTTCAGATTAATTTCGGGTTCGCGTTCACGGTCAAATTCACGGTTGTCCTTATCCATAAGCGCTCCTTTTCTTTGGCCTTTATTTTGGCACAAATATCCTTTGATTCATATATTATATCACAAATATTACCTCGAGTAAACCGTTTTAAAAAATGTTATTGTAAATAAACTGTAAAACACCGGAGGTAATATCTCTGAAAATGAAAATGGCATCCGATTTCTCGAATGCCGTCTTTTCAAGCTAATACCCGGATTCGAACCGGGGACCTCATCCTTACCAAGGATGTGCTCTACCAACTGAGCCATATTAGCAATTTATACCGCCAACACTATTTGCGTCAGCGGATATTATTATAACAGATTAGTACCTGTTTGTCAATAGGGTTTGGGGGATTTTTTTGACTAAATCCAATTAATTTTACCACTCGTAGTTGAAGCTGAGGGTGTTTTCAACGCTATCGTCAACTACGTTGATAAATGTCTTGCCGCAGTTCATTACAAGGGCAGTGCCGTCGGCATAGGTCATATCAATAGCAGCTCTGTTGTGACTGCGGGACCACTTGATCTCCTTAAGCTCACCGTTTGTGATGTAGAATCCGCGACCCTCGCCTACAGTTTCAACTGTGAGACGTCCTGCAGTATCGCCGGGAATAACAGAAATGTCGGTAAAGAGAATGATAACGTTTTTTACGGAGATCTGATCACCTGTTTCACCGTCAACGTGCGCCTGGCCGTTGTACTGATATCTCAGGTATTCTCTTGTTTCTTCGTTGTAAACGTAGTCGACAGTCTGAACGGATGTTGTGTTGATATGTACGTGCTTGGCGGGATCTGTGCCGAGAACGATCTCTTCTTCCGGTGCGCAGAAGTTGAAGATCGGAACATACTTTTCGTTAATCTCAGTTCTGTATCCCTGCTTTGCAAATCCATCTGCGATTGCTGCTCCGGATGTCATAAGGCTGTGTTCGTAGCCCATGTTTGCAAGTCTGTTTTCGTCTCTCCAGAATGTGTCGGGGAGATACATGGTAACAGCATCGAGCTTGTCGGTTTCTCTCCAGATGAGCTTTGCGTATGCCTGGTCGCTACCGCCGGCGTGCACATAGAGCGCATCGTGGTTGTCAAGGAAATCAACGAAGTAGTCACGTGAGGAACGGATAGAGCCAATGGTGCCAACCTTGTCGTAATTGTTGAGAACCATCATAACTCTGGTGATACCGCCCTCAGCAGCACATTCATAGTAAACCTCACCTGCGCGAATTCCGATCTGGGGAATAGCGGTCCAGATGTTGTTAATCATGATTGCAACGGGACGCTGCTTCTGCTCTTCCTCAGTGATCTCGTAGCCTGTCAGATAGCTGTAGAACTTAACGGGTTCTGGGTTCATAACAGTTGTGGCAGGGGCTTCTGTTTCGCCGGGATCGGTTGCGGGAGCGTCTGTGTCAGCGGGATTTGTTTCGGGAGGGTTTGTCTCATCTGCATTTCCTGTGCTGATGGGCGGGGGAGTGTAGCCCTGTGTTTCGTCGGTGCTGACCGGGCTGCCGCTGTTGTCGCAGGCAACCATTGTGAGAATCATTAAAAGCGCGATGATGGCGCAGACTACTTTCTTACTAAAACGGATCATAATTCCTCCAAATAATGATTTTGCCAAACTCTATTTTATCTTATTAGACCCAGAAAGTCAAGGAGAGTGGTGCTTTTTAGGAAGTTTTTTGTTATATTATGCGGTTTTTTCCTGTGTAAACAGGGCAACTATAGCTTTTATGTTCTCTTCATCGAAAACTGTGTCGCGGGAGGTATGTATTTTGTCCATGTAATATCCCACGATTTTCGACTTGTTGAGGGCGGAGAGAGCGATATATCTCTTGAACGCCACCTGGTCTGAAGGATAGAAAGTGAATCCTCTCGGAACAAGTGGCTTTTTGCCGTATTCAGCAAAGACCTCGGGGGCAGATTCAATAATACCCGTGCAGTATGGATCGTCCTTTGCTGTCTTTGAAGGGAGCAGGAGAATATTATCTCCGTCGGACACGCAGTCAAGGTTGACGATCAGCTTGTTCTTCTGAACGTTGGGGTGTGTCTTCGCATATGCCTTTGATCCCAGAAGTCCGTTTTCCTCGTTATCAAAAAGGATGAAGGCATAATCCGGATCGTCGCCCAGCTTATCGAGGAGGGTGAGGACCGTTACCACACCGGAGGTGTTGTCGTTGGCTGTGTGCTTGTTTGCGGGACCTTTTCTCATGAAATACAAGAATGCAAACAGATACGCAAACAGGAGAGCCTCGTTAATGATTATCCGTGTGCTTTCGTCGAGCCCTTTTGTGAACTGGGACACGATAATTTCAAGTGCGATAAGGGGCAGATAGATTACAACCACCAGAAGGATCTGGTAGAGAACGTATACAAGGAAATTAGTAGGTGTGATGAAATTTGGAAATGGCATAAAAACGCAGGTGTCATAGTGGGCTGTGAACACGGTTTTCGCGTTTTCCGGGTTGCCGAAGACGATATTGCGGCTCTTGTCAGATTTCTTGCTTTCTTCCACCTGCATTTTGTCTCCGTAAGTGTTCCGGAGCATATCAATAAAGCGGGTTTTCTGTTCCTTGGTCTTGCGGATCTCGTATTCGGGTAGGATAATATTTTTCCAGTCGTTCATAATGTTCTCCAAATGAAAACCGTGAAGCAGGGTACTCCACGGTTTGATGTCGTAATATCGAATTAAAGCTCGCAGTTACCAACTGTGCGGGGGAAGGGGAGTACGTCACGGATGTTTGACACACCGGTGAGGTACATTACGCAACGCTCGAAGCCGAGACCGAAGCCTGCGTGACGAGCAGAGCCGTACTTGCGGAGATCGAGATAGAAGCCGTAGGAATCCTTGTCGAGACCCAGCTCATCCATACGTGTGGAGAGCTTTTCAATGTCGTCTTCTCTCTGGCTACCGCCGATGATTTCACCGATACCGGGAACGAGGCAGTCCATTGCAGCAACTGTCTTTCCATCGGGATTCAGCTTCATGTAGAATGCCTTGATCTCCTTTGGATAGTCAGTTACGAATACGGGACGCTTGAAGATCTCTTCTGTGAGATATCTTTCGTGCTCGGTCTGGAGGTCGCAGCCCCATGTTACCTTGTAGTCGAAGTTGTCGTTGTTCTTGGAGAGAATTTCGATAGCTTCTGTGTATGTTACGTGACCGAAGTCGCTGTTTACTACGTTTTCAAGTCTTTCGATAAGTCCCTTGTCAACAAAGCTGTTGAAGAACGCCATTTCTTCGGGAGCGTTTTCCATAACGTAGGTGATAACGAACTTGAGCATATCTTCAGCCAGCTTCATGTCGTCATAAAGGTCGGCAAATGCGATCTCAGGCTCGATCATCCAGAACTCAGCAGCGTGACGGGTCGTGTTGGAGTTTTCCGCACGGAATGTAGGACCGAATGTGTAGATGTTTCTGAAGGCCATAGCGTATGTTTCGCCGTTGAGCTGGCCGGAAACTGTCAGGTTTGCGCTCTTGCCGAAGAAGTCCTGGGAGAAGTCAACCTGACCGTCTTCAGTCTTGGGAACGTTATCCATATCCATAGTTGTAACGCGGAACATTTCTCCGGCACCTTCACAGTCAGAACCGGTAATGATCGGTGTGTGAACGTAAACGAAGGATCTGTCCTGGAAGAACTTGTGGATAGCGTAAGCTGCGAGGGAGCGAACTCTGAATACCGCCTGGAACAGATTTGTTCTGGGACGGAGGTGAGAAATAGTACGCAGATACTCAATAGAGTGACGCTTCTTCTGGAGGGGGTAATCGGGAGTGGACGCACCCTCGAGGATTACACGGTCAGCGTGGATCTCGAAAGGCTGCTTTGCGTCGGGTGTTTCGATAATGCGACCCTCAATAACGAGAGCAGAACCAACGTTGAACTTGGAGATCTCTGCGAAGTTTTCAAGCTTGTCGTCGTAAACGATCTGAATAGGCTCAAAGAAAGTACCGTCGGAGAGCATAATAAATCCGAAGGTCTTGGAAGCGCGAATGCTTCTCACCCAACCGCCGACTGTAACGTGGTCGTGGTCGATTGTATCTCTCTCGCGATAGAGGGAGCGGATGCTTGTAAGTGTCATGGTTTTATCCCTTTATTTTCGTTAGAAATTATATAATATAGTATTATATCACAAGGCAGGAGGAAAATGCAAGTTGTTTAAGAAATTTCTTCATTAAAAGTGGCTTTTTTCCTGAATCTCTGACCCAAAACACAAAAAGGAGACCCTGTGGCCTCCTTTTCTGTATGTTTTACTTAAGCATTTCCTGACCGCCGGTTACGGGAACAGCCTGACCTGTTTCGTACTTCTGGCTGATGATGTAGAGAACAGCCTTTGCAACGTCTTCGATTCTGCATCCGCGTCCGAGGGGAACCTTGGATTCGTAGAACTTTCTTACGTCAGCAACTGTCTTGGCGCCGGGAACCTTGCCTGCGTTGAGGTACTGAACGAAGAGTCCCTTTTCCGGGTCGGACCACAGGGGACCGTCGAGGAAGTTGCCGGGGCAAACAGCATTGACCTTAATGCCGTAAGGAGCAAGCTCCATTGCGAAGGACTGAGTGAGACCGATACCGCCGAACTTGGAACCTGCGTAAGCGAAGTTCTTGTTGGATCCGGAGAGACCGGACTTGGAGTTGATCTCGATAATGTCAGCCATATATTCTGGAGCAGCAGCTCTCTGGAGCTTCATAACAGCGGAAGCGTACTTTGCACAGAGGAAGTATGCGGTATAGTTAACAGCCGCAACAAGCTCGAAGTTGGACTTTGTCATTTCTTCAAGGGAGCCTGCGCGAACGATACCTGCGTTGTTTACGAAAATATCAAGACCGCCGAATGCGAGAACTGTCTTTTCAATCATTGCCGCAACACTTGCTTCGTCGGATACGTTTGCACCAACTGCGAGAGTGGGAACGCCGTAGTCAGCCGCGATCTTGTCGGCAGTTGCCTGTGCGCCACCTACGTTCATATCAGCGATAACAACAGCTGCACCTTCTTTTGCAAGGTATTCAGCAACGCCTGCGCCAAATCCCTGTGCGCTACCTGTTACGATTGCGATCTTTCCGGCAAGAGCCTTTGCGTTACCACCAGCAAGGCTTACCTTTGCGCGGTAGCTTTCAACTTCCCAGTTAACGATGAAGTCAACCATTGCGGGAGCCATGTGACGAACACCACCGAAGTTTTCAGCGAGTGTTGTGATGCTCATGCAGTCTTCCCAAACAGCAAGAGCGGTTTCGGCTTCCTTCATTGTGCCGCCGATAGCGAACATACCGATACCCTTTGCGAATACGATCTTGGGCATAAATCCGCGGCGGGAGGTCAGCTCATCAAAGGCTGCCTTGATTCCTGCGGGAGTGAAGTCTTCAAGGAATAGGGGTTCAGCTTTGCAGTAAACGATGTGGTCGGGAGAGAGGGGCTCTCTGAGTACTTCAAACGCTTCGCGAGACTGTGCAAACTTCATAACTGTCTTGTTTGCTGCGAACTTAACTGCAGCGCCGCCTTCAGCATTGTAGAGCATACGGAGAACGGGTGCGATCTTTGCAGCAGTAGCGGTGTCTGTTTCGCAAACGGAATAGTCGGGCTTTACTGTGAGCTTTGCATTAATTGCGCTCATTACAGTGGAAACTGTGGAGTTAAGATCCTTTACAGTATCAGCTGCGAAGAAGATACCGTGATTCTGGAGGAACAGAACACTTGCATCCTTGCCGCTCTTTGCCTTGTATTCGGTGAGATTCTTCTTGCAGTTTGCAGCGAGAATGTAACCGGGCTCACACTCGTCTACCCAAACAGCTTCGGGGAACATTTCGTTAACGATGGCCTCACCGTTTACGGAGCAGGTGATAGCGTTAACCTTTGTGGGGTGAACGTGAAGAACGTATGTCTGTGGGAAGAGATCGTGAAGAAGAGTCTCAACGGAAGGTCTCTTTGCTTCTTCGCCGTGGCACTTTGCCGCCATCATATCGGAAAGCACCTGTGCTTCGCGCTCTGCTGTGTCAGCGGAATAGGTCTTATTCCAGATCGCGCCGAGTGAGTTGCGCTTCATCTTTACAAAGCCCTCTTCGGTGATAGTCTTGAGGGATGTGCCGCTACCTTTTACAAAAAGGTGTGTCTTGTTCTTGTAGGAGGTGTTGCCGCCGCCTGCCAGAACGAATCCGGCGAGGGAGCCGTATTTGTTAGAAAACTTAACGAGAGAGTTGATGCTCATATATGTAATCCTTTCGTTTAGTGAATTATAGTCTGTATTTACGCCTTGTAGCCGCCGAGAGCAGAGTAGATCTCGATTCTCTCGTCAAGGGTGGGGTGTGCCGCCTTTGTTTCGTCGGAGAACATGGAACGGGCTGCATCTTCGCTTGCGGCGATCTCGTGACCGATAAGGGAGTATGTAGCTACACGGAGATGTGCGTATGCGGGATCGGCAAGTGCCTGGCAAATGAATGACTGACGGGGAGAGTTAATGTCTTCGCCTGAGATCTCGTAGAGACCGTTTTCATGGCAGAGCTTCATAATGCGGGCAAGCTGCTCCTTGGTGTTTCTTGAGGGCATATAAGTAACTGCAGAGAATCCGCAATCCTTAAGGGTTTCAAACAGCTCGTCAAGGTAATCGTCCTCGAACTTCTGTGCCTTCTTGTCGCCTGTAGGAGATTCTCCAACGTCGCCGAGGTAAGCGTAAGCGGAAATTGCGCCAAGCTCCTTTGCAAGAGCGGTGAATTCGCGGATGTTGATAAGCTCATCTGTTGCATCAACATAGAACTTGCCAACGAGATGTCCCTTCAGCACGCCGAGAATGTCGTATTCGTAGAAATTATCGGGAGCTGTGATAAGCTTTTCTCTGGTCTTGTCAGGCATTTTTACGCCGCAAAGCTTGTCAATAAAGTCGCAAGCCTCGGCGCGGTCGGGATAAGCTGTGGTGATCTTCTTTGTGAGACCGTAGCAAATGTGACGCTCGGTTACGCTGCCGCCCTCGTGTGCCATAGAAAGGGGATATACATCACGGTCGAAATCAAGAACGATTCCTGCGTCCTTGGTAAGCTCTGTGATCTTCTCGCACATCTTGCGGTTTCTGATGTTTCTTTTTTCACGGAGCTTAGCCAGTACCGCCTCAGCCTTGTCGATATTCTGGTGAGGGATACCGTGCATCGCAAGGTACGCACAGGACTTCTGGTCGGGGTTGTTGATCTTCTTTCCAACGAGAGGTGTGCCGTCTACGTTGGCTCTGCACTCAAAACCGCAGGTAATGGGCATACCCATGATCTCACCCGCCTTGATAAATTCACGGAGACCGCCTACGCTGTCGTGGTCCATAATACCCGCTGTCTGCAGGCCTGCTTTCCAAGCGTAGAAAACTGCGGATGTGGGGGTGTAGGGGGAGAAAGAGTAGCTTGTGTGGATGTGGTTGTTAACGAAGATAGTCTTTTCGGGAGCTTCGATCTCGCCGGAGTCAATGAGCTTTTTGATCTCGCGGAGAGCATCAAGTCTTTCCTCAGCGGAAATATCTGTGCGGCTGATCTGATTGAAAAGTTCAGTTGTCATGATGATTCGCCTTTCTGTATATTTGATTTTTATTTTTTTATGATTTCAGCCAATCCCTCGGGGGCTTTGCCATAGAGGAAACGGTAAGTGAAGTCGTATTTTTCTGCTTTTTCACGGGCATCTGCCGAGTCAGGAGAGTAATTCTTTCGTCTCACAGCCCGGAGCATTACGTTTTTCGGAGTGTCCTCGGGGTCGATAAGCTCGGTAGCATCAGTTTTGTATCCTTCTGCCTCAAGCTTGAGAAGTCGCAGGGCATCCGTTGCAGCGTCGCACAGCTTTTGCTTGAGGATCGGGCGGGATGCGATAAAGTCAAGGGTGGGGCAATCCATTTCGTGCATCATTTGGTGATGACAGCAGGGAGTTGAGAGAATCACGTCAGCGCTATAGCGGGATGCGAAGTTCAGAACGATATCTGTTGCGATGTCGCAGGCGTGGAGGGATATTACAAGGTCGGGCTTGGCTTCGGGTATGAAGTCGTCAATGTTCATACACACAAAGGAGAGCCCGTCCATGTGTGCCTTCTCTGAGATGCCTGTGCAGTAGTCGATAACACTCTGCTTCAGATCCACGCAGGTCATCTTAACATCACGTCCGCAAAGGCTTGTTAGCACGTGATAGGCCGCGAAGCTCAGGTAGCTTTTTCCGCAGCACAGGTCGTATACGTGAAGTGTGCCATCCCGACGGAGCTTCTTTTCCGCTTCAACGATATATTCGGAGAAACGGCAGATCTGACGGAATTTCGACTGCTTTTTATCGTGTATTCGACCCTTTTCGTCAGACACACCCAAGGCGCGGAGAAAATCCTCCTGCCCGGTGAGCAGTCTGTTTTTGACCCTGTCATTTGCTTCGGCACGGGGAGTGGCTGATATTTCGCCTTCGCCTATCTTACCTTTTTTTACAAGGGAGACAGCACCTTTTTTTGAGATCATAACGGAAGCCTGTCCGCCACGGTCATTCAGATCAGCTTTTTTGAAGGTATCGAAGTAACGCTCAACAGCCGAATCAATATGTAAAAAGCTTACGTTTTCCTGTGTGACACGCCCTTCGGTGAGGAAGGTTTCGAGCTGGAGAACTGTCTCTCCGCCGATCTGACGGAGGGTGCCTTTTGCTTTAAGGAGAGTTGAATTTTTGACTGGGGAATGGAAAACAAGGTTCGTGAGTGATCCTGCCCCGGCACTTTTTTGAACCAGCGCAGAAAACTCGGTAATCTTTTCGTTATTCATTATTTAGCCTCTTCTTCCGCCGAGACTTTTTTCGTGCGCTTGAATTTGAACTTACTTTCAGTACCGTTGTAAATTCTTGAAAGGTTGGCTCTGTGCTTAATAACAATAATTATCGCGATAATGACAGCAATAAGCTCTATGAGGAAAAGACCTGTGTGATTCATTCTGTTAAGGAAAATGGGGTATGCCATAGCACTGATAACAGATGCCAGGGACATATACTTGGTTGACACCAGTATTCCAATGAAAAGGACAAGCTCGATAAGGAAGATTCGCCAGTCCAGCATGAACATAATGGTGGCTGTGCAAACAACGCCCTTTCCCCCTTTGAACTGGTAAAACACAGGGGCAATATGTCCGATAAAGCAGGCGAGTCCGGCAATATAAGCGGTGAAATAACCGAGGGTGCACCAGCCCACCATAATTGCAAGTATGGTTTTCAAAAGGTCGCCGGCAAATGTGATCACGGCAGCCTTTGTGCCATAGAGTCGCATAATATTCGTGAATCCCGCGTTTCCGCTTCCGTGGTTGCGTACATCGTCGTGATACATCTTCTTCGATACAAACAATGCTGTGTTAAAGCTTCCGAGAAGGTAAGGAATAAAAACGAAAATCAATGCCAAAAGGATAAAAAGCGGAATCGGAATAGCTTTTTCGGCGTAGTATGTTCCCACAGGGCCCATAAAACCGATTTCATTCTGTAAGAAAAAGTAAAGCATTAATAACTCCTGTTAGTCGTTGTCTGCGTTATCGCCTTTCTGGCGGATAATAAGCTTGATAGGTGTGCCCTTGAATCCGAATGTCTGACGGAGGCAGTTTTCCAGGTATCTCTGGTAAGAGAAGTGGAACAGCTCTGCGTTGTTGCAGAAGATAACGAATGTAGGGGGGGCAACATCAGTTTGTGTCATGTAGTAGATCTTCAGACGCTTGCCCTTGTCTGACGGAGGCTGAACCCTTGCGATAGCATCCGCAAGTACGTCGTTGAGCATACCGGTGGACACGCGCATTTTTGACTGATTGTTCACGTAATTGATGTGCTCAAACAGTTTGTCAACTCTCTGACCGGTCTTTGCGGAAATGAACATAATAGGTGCATATGTCATATATGACAGGGAGTCGTAGATCTTTTTGGTCATTTCGTTTGTTGTGGAGTTGTCTTTCTCGATAGAGTCCCACTTGTTGATGCAGATGATAGACGCCTTTCCTGCCTCGTGTGCGATACCGGCGATCTTTTCATCCTGATCGGTAACCCCTTCATTAGCGTCAACCATAATTAGGCAAACATCAGCTCTGTCAACTGCCATTTTTGCACGGAGAACGCTGATCTTTTCGATCTTATCGTCTACCCTTGAGTGACGGCGGATACCGGCTGTGTCGATAAAGTTATACTTGCCGTGATCGTTTTCAAAATATGAGTCGATGGCGTCGCGGGTCGTGCCGGGAATATCGGAAACGATGCAGCGTTCGTCCCCGAGTATCTTGTTGACAAGGGAGGACTTGCCTGCGTTAGGCTTTCCGATAACCGCTACGGAAATGGTATCGTCATCTTCTTCGTCTGCGTCAAATTCGGGAAGTGCGTCAAGAACTGCATCAAGAACGTCACCACTTCCGCTACCGTGGAGGGAAGAGAGGGCAATGGGATCAATATCAAATCCCAGCTCGTAGAATTCGTAGAATTCGGCAGGTGTATCGCCGATCCGGTCTGCCTTGTTAATGCAAGGAACAACAGGCTTGCCGCTCTTTTTGAGCATTACCGCAATGTCCATATCGTCAGCGAGAAGACCTGTTCTGATGTCGCACATAAACAGGATAACGTCTGCTGTGTCAATTGCGACTTGCGCCTGCTGACGCATTTTCTTGAGGATGAGATTGTCAGTTTTTGGCTCGATACCGCCGGTGTCGATAACTGTGAGGACCTTGCCTCTCCATTCAACCTCACCGTAAATTCTGTCTCTGGTAACGCCCGGGGTATCTTCAACGATCGCGCGGCGTTCACCGATAAGTTTATTGAAAAGAGTGCTCTTGCCGACGTTAGGACGTCCGACGATCGCAACAACGGGTTTTGCCATATTATTTCTCCGTTTCTTTATATTTCTTTATGTTTTCAGCACAGACCCAGGAGACTTTCGCAGAATTCTGCACCGTCGTTGTCTGTGAACTTTATTTCTACTCCAAGCTTTTCGCCAAGCTCTTCAGGTGACATTCCGCAGAGGAACAAGTCGCCCTCAGCTCGCAGGGAAGTGCGTGGGAGATACAAGCACTCGCCGAGATCAAGTCCCGCAAGCTGATCTGCAATGTCAACTCCCGTGAGAAGTCCGGAAACTGTTACCTGACCACCGAAGAAATTGTTTTTGATTTTGTAAACCTTCGCAGAGAGTCCCGGGCATTTTTCGGAGAGCTTATTCACAAGCCCGCAGATGAATTCGTAAGCTGCCTCGCCTGTGCCAATGGAAACCGAGCGGGAGATCTTGCACTCGTCCTCGTCGAGAGTTGAGAGCATAAAATCAAACTCGTGCTCGAATGAGGTGAGAAGACCAACGCCGTTTTCGATCTGGGTGTACTCGCCGTAGAATTCGTCGTCCGGCAGGGGAGTTCCGCTTGCAACGTAAAACTCGTCGGAGGCGAAGAACATACGGTTGCCGAAGCTTTCGTTGAACCTGTCAACCTGGGCGATTACCGCGGCACATTCCTCAGGAGTGAACGGCTCCAGTGGATAGAGGCCGTCGCGATGAGCCGTAAGTCCTGCGGGAACAACTGATACACTGTCCATTTTGGGGTAATACTTGGACAGGTCGCTCATAGATCGCTCAAGCTCGTCGCCGTCGTTGATCCCCTTGCAAAGCACGATCTGTCCGCGGAGGACCGTTCCTGCTTCGCTGAGCCTGTCAAGGTATGAAAGAACCTCGCCTGCCCGCTTATTCTTCATCATCTTCACACGAAGCTCTGGGTTTGTTGTGTGAACCGACACGTTAACGGGGGAAATGTGCATTTCAATAATGCGGTCGATGTCCTCGTCGTGGAGGTTTGTCAGGGTGATGTAGTTGCCGTGAAGGAAAGCCAGACGGCTATCGTCATCCTTGAAATAAATGGTCTCGCGCATTCCGCGGGGGTTCTGGTCAATAAAGCAGAAGATACAGCCGTTTTCACAGCGGTGCTTTTTGTCCATAAGGGGAGTGCCGAATTCAAGACCTATATCGTCGTATGTGTCTTTTTTGATCTTCACTTCAATGATGTCAGGACCACGGTGAAGCTTCAGCATCACCACTTCGTCGGCAAGTCTGAAACGGTAATCAAGGACGTCGTTTATCTTGTGTGAGTTTATCTCAAGGAGAATATCACCGGTAAGAATACCGGCCCGCGCCGCCCGTGAGTGGGGAAGTACCCCGGTTATTTCTACCATTACTGGATCCTCCGATCAAAACATAATAATTCACCTTATATTATACCCTAAAATTTGCCGAAGGTCAACTCCAATATACTAATAATTGTATATAAAAATATACGGGAATAAGCGAATAAAAAATATCAAGCTGACGTATTTTGAGCGTAGCTTGATATTTTTGCGTGTTTTTTATTACTTAACGTATTTCGCCTGAGTCCTGTAGTATTCAAGCACTCCGTTTGCGATTCCCTCTGCCGCCGCGTCGATTCCCGCTTCCGAGGATATGTGCTCATACTCTTCAACGGAGGTGATAAATCCCACCTCAATAAGGGCGGCGGGGAACTTGGGATTACGGCAAACTGCCAGCGCCTGATATGCATTGCCACGGTAGTTGCGCCCGAGGGAATCTGCCACCTCACGCCCAACCGTGTCAGCAAGAAGAAGTCCGCTGTCCATGCACCACAAAGCAAGAGTTCCGCGGATGCGGGTTATGTCCGAGGTGTAGCCCATTGAATTCTGGTGAACGGAGATGCAGAGATCAGGCTCCAGCTTTTCAAGGAGTGCCATTCTTTCCGCCAGAGAAACGGTTGTGTCTTCGGAGCGAGAAAGGATCACCTCTGCCCCAAGGCCCCGCAACTTTTCTGCCGCCGCAAGGGTGATTCGTAGGTTCAGATCCTTTTCCCAGAGACCGTTTGCCGCACCGGCCGCGCCAGGATCACTACCACCGTGACCTGCGTCAAGAACTACCGTTTTGCCGAGAAGGGGAGTGGGCGAATCGAAGTCTATCACCGTGGGATTGCGCAGCACTACCACTATTGCGTCGTCCGCGTATTCGAGATCAAATCCGTAGAAATTTGCCGTGTCATAAAGCTCGAAGGAATAGCGTACCTTATCATCCAGACGAATTACCTCGCAGGACTTGAACAGGGGATTTTCGGCGATGCGCGCTTCTGCTGCAGTGGTGGCATCTGCGTTATAAAAGGTCACAACGAACCGCCCGCCTTCAACTGCCGCATTATAGGGAAGCTTGTCTTGGGTTGATAGGGTGATAAGGGTTTCCGCTTTCGATGACGTGACGATGACGCTGTGGATCATTGATAGCCCCTTTGTGGGATAGTCTGTTGTTTCCACTACGTCGTTCATAGAAATATAACCGCCCATACGAAGCTTATAAAAACCTTTACGCAAGCTGACTGCGTAGTCGGTCATTCCTTCAGACTGGACGGTGTAGTCGTTGTAATATGAGCTGTCTTCTGTGATCTTAAGGTGAGCGTAATCTTTGGTTGCGGTAACGCACAGCATAGCCCCATCGCCAAGAACTCGCACATCAGCCCCCTCGGCTGTTACTGTGCCGTGGCTGTGGACTGCCGTGTACTTGATCTTACCCAAGGAGGTTATCTCATCTTGTGCCGCTCCGGGAAGCTTCGCATAGGCACCGTAGATCACCCCTGCGTATCCATTTGCAAACCAGGTCTGCTTTGGAGTTTCGGTAGCAGGGAGGGATGTGACAACTCCTCCGATATTAACGCTGACCTGACTGCCGTACGGGGCTACGCAGGAAACCCAGACCGAGTCCTCCGACGTTGCCACGGGATCTGATGGATATGTGCCGATAATTGACAGGGAATCAAGGACGGCCTGTGTGCTTTGCGCGGGCGGCGTAACACTTCCCGTGTTCAGACTGTATGTGATAACATACTTGTATTCTTTGCCGTTCTGTCGGAAAATAAACTCGTTTTCTCCCGACTTCAGAGTAACGTAAAGACTGAAGTAGCCGCTCTTTGTGCGACCGACCTTTTCGCCGTTAACAGTAAGGGGATAATATGGATCAGAGCGACCGATTATGTAAGTGGATTTTTCCGTTGTTACTGTTCCGTTTACAGGGGATGTGATCACGACCTCCGCACTGTTTGACACGATGTCTGTGTAGATTATCTCGTTTTTGTAAGCAGCCTTCAGATCATCGGAAGCGCCTCTGATATTGCGCTTGATCTCGTCGTATCCATAGCAGATGCTGCCGCGGTAAGATTTCTCCTGACGGGCGAATGTGATCTGCTCCGTGAGCTGGCCTGCGGGATCTGCCCATTCCCCTTCCTCATATCTGTATGATGCGTTTGCTACGTAAAGCTTTACGCCGGAGCCGTCGAGAGCAGTGTTCCACCAGCGGAGAACTACATCGTAGGGGGTGGCTTTGCTGTCAAAGGTCCAATATATCTGTGGACAGATATAGTCGATATATCCCCCTTCGATCCAAGCCAGAGCATCGCAGTAGAGGGATTTGTAAGCTTCAAAGCCTGTTGTATTGCTGCCGCCGTTTTTGCCGTCGTTATTCTGCCATACACCTGAGGGAGAAATGCCGAAAACGCAATCCGGGTCGATCCGATGCACGGTCTCGTAGCACAGTTTGACCATATTATTTATGTTGTCGCGCCGCCAGTCACCGATATCATCGTATCCCGCCCCGTATTTTGCAAATTCACGGGCATCGTCAAAGTCAACCTGAAGACCAAGGTCATCATAAACCGGGTATGGGTAGAAATAATCGTCGAATACTACGCCGTCAACGTCATATTTCGTTACGATCTCTCCTACACCGTCCGCCACAAGCTGCCATACCTCGGGGATACCTGCGTTGAAATACAGCTTCCCATCATCGTAGGGTACTACCCAGTCGGGGTTCTTTTTAGCAGGGCTTAGTTCGGGCAGAGCGTCAAGATCGTGGGAGTTCATTGTGATGCGGAGTGGGTTTACCCAAGCGTGAACGAATATGTTGTTTTTGTGCCCTTCTGTTACCAGATATTCAAGGGGATCGAACAAAAGCTGTCCCTTTGTATTAAGAACGGAAGAGACCGGAAAAATATCACTCTTATAAAGGGCATCCGCCGTGGGACGAACCTGGAAGAAAATAGTGTTGAGCCCGTTTTCCACGCAGGTGACAATAATTGAGTCAAGTTCTGCTTTAAGCTCGGCTGCCGAAAGATCTGTGCGGGAGGGGTAATCTATGTTATAGGTGGAAGCGATCCACACGCCGCGAATCTCGGAGTCGGGGTTGATTATCCCAACGAGAGCGCTGCTGCCGGGGTCTTTTTCCATTACGGGATTTGTATGGTCAAACTCTTTATTGCAACCCGATAAGGCAAAAAGCATAACTATGAGTATAAGCAAGAAAAGAAATAAGCTGTGTCTTTTTGTCATTGAGGTATCCTTTCGGTATGATCCGACATTTACAAAAATATTCTACCATATACGGTGATCCAAATCAATAAAACAGAGAAAATTCTATTTGTAAATATTATGCAAATAAGGTGGTGGGAATTCTGCCTGGCAAAAGAAAAAAAGGGGACATCCGTCCCCCGGTTTTTGATAAAATTCAGTCTTCTGTTACGTCAGAGAGATAAGTTACCTTAATATATTCGCCCGGATCCTGTGCCTCGCCGTTAACGTAAAGTTCAAAGTGGAGGTGATCCTCTTCTGCGCTCTCAATAAGGGCAGTATCCCCTGATGCGCCGATGACCTGGCCGCGCTTTACTGTGTCGCCAACCTTTGTGACACTCATGGAGTCCTCGGAAAGTCCCTTGTATTTTGTAACTGCACCACCGGTGTGCTGAATTGCAACAGTCACACCCATCATAGGATCGTCAGTGATCTCGCAAACTGTGCCGTCTGCTGCCGCAAGAACAGGGGTACCGGGAGAGCAAGCGAAATCAACGCCACCGTGGGTGCGATAATCGTTCATGGTATAAGAAAATACGGGAACGGTGATGCTGAACTTCTTGATCACCATGGTATCAACAGGGGAAGAGAACTTGGGCAGGGAATCTTCTGCAGGCTGAAGCACTGCCACGTCTTTGTCCGCGGGCTTTTCGGTCTCACCTGCAACGTCATCTGTTTTGTCGTCGATATTTGTGGCTGCAGGCTCTTTATCGTCGCGGATGTCCGGTGCTACAGTGCCCTGTGACTTTGTGTCAGTAGCCTCTGTTTCATTGGGCTCTGTGTCAAACGGGGGATTTTCGTTTCTCTTGCTTTTGTTGGCGCTTCCTGTAACTGCAACAAGGACTGTTGCAGCCGCGAGGATTACGACCAAGCATATAAGCAGGATCCTGTTTTGTTTCTTTGCATTTGTGTTATACATAATATTATCCTTCCTTTTCTGCAATACTTTTTTGCTTCGTCATTATTTTTGCCACGTTACGAAGTTTTATACAGCAGATGAAGGATAATTTTTTGTTTGATTATTTACGGCACGGTGAGAAAACAAAAAAAGAGCGAACCGAAATTCGCTCTTTGATTTTTACTGTAATCCGAAAAGGAGGGATGCATAGGTCGGATAGGGCCAGTACTTTTCAGCGGTGAGATATTCCGCCTCGTCGCAGGATGCGCGCAGAGTCTTCATTGCGGGAATGACCTTGTCCTTAATATGGAAGGCAAGAGCGGTCACGTCTCCTTTTGAGGGGGAATTGTGGATAGCATCCTCAAGTGCGGCAACACGCTCAAATATGTCGCTGCCGATCTTTCCGAGACGAGATGCCATTGTTTCCTCGTAGAACGCGGGAATGCTGACGGAAAGAGCCTTTTTCGCGTTGCCCGCCTCGCAGATCTCCTTAACGTAGGAGGTAACTGCCGGGAGGATCTCCTTGTAAACCATATCCACCATTACGTTTGCTTCAATGCGTATGGTCTTGCAGTAATTGCCGAGGGTGATCTCGTAACGGGATTTCATTTCGGTCTTTGTGTAAACGTGGTGGGTGGTGAAGAGCTTTATATTCTTCGGCGCAAGGAATTCGCCCAGAGCCTCAGGTGTGGTCTTGAGATTGAGAAGTCCTCTTTCCTCTGTTGCTTCCTTGATCCACGCGTCATCATAGCTGTTTCCGTTGAAAATGATACGCTTGTGACGCTTGATCGTTTCGCGGATCAGCTTGTTAAGGGCGGTCTTGAAGTCGTCCGCTCCCTCAAGTATATCGGCAAACTGTCTGAGAGATTCAGCAACAGCGGTGTTGAGGAAGGTGTTGCAGTCGCCGATGGAGTTGGACGCGCCAACCATACGGAACTCGAACTTGTTACCGGTGAAGGCAAAGGGAGAGGTACGGTTTCTGTCGGTGTTATCCTTGGGAAGAGGGGGAAGAACGTCAACACCAAGCTGGAGTTGTGTTTTCTCCATTGGGTCATAGTGTGTGTTTGTTTCAAGGGCTGTGATAATTGCGGAAAGCTCGTCTCCAAGGAACATTGAAATAACGGCCGGAGGAGCTTCGTCGGCCCCCAGACGGTGATCGTTTCCTGCTGTTGCCGCACTGATACGGATCAGATCCTGATATTCGTCAACTGCCTTGATAACGGCGCAAAGGAACAAAAGGAACTGTGCGTTGTCGTAGGGAGTCTTACCGGGCTTGAGAAGATTTACGCCGGTGTTTGTGGTAATGGACCAGTTGTTGTGCTTACCGGAGCCGCTGACCCCTGCAAAGGGCTTTTCATGAAGGAGGCACACAAGTCCGTGTCTCTTTGCCACCTTCTGCATGATCTCCATAGTAAGCTGGTTGTGATCGGTTGCAATATTGGCCTGGGTGTAAATGGGAGCAAGCTCGTGCTGTGAGGGAGCGGCTTCATTGTGCTCGGTCTTTGCGAGGATTCCAAGCTTCCAAAGCTCCTCGTCAAGCTCCTTCATAAAAGCGTCAACCTGGGGCTTGATAGTACCGAAATAATGGTCCTCAAGCTCCTGTCCCTTGGGAGGCTTTGCGCCAAAGAGTGTGCGGCCTGTGAAGATAAGGTCGCGGCGCTGATCGTACATTTCCTTCGGAACGAGGAAGTATTCCTGCTCGGGACCAACGCTTGTTCTGATGCAGGCAACGTCGGTATTGGGGTCAAACAGCTTCAGAATACGCATAGCCTGTACGTTGATAGCTTCCATCGAGCGGAGGAGGGGAGTTTTCTTGTCAAGTGCCTCGCCGCCGTAGGAGCAGAACGCTGTGGGAATGCACAATGTTTTATCCTTGATAAAAGCGTAAGATGTAGGGTCCCAGGCGGTGTATCCTCTTGCTTCAAAGGTTGCGCGAAGGCCGCCGGAGGGGAATGAGGATGCATCGGGCTCGCCGCGGACAAGCTCTTTACCGGAGAACTCCATAATGATCTTGCCGTCTCCGACAGGGGAGATAAAGCTGTCGTGCTTTTCGGCAGTAATGCCGGTCAGGGGCTGGAACCAATGGGTATAGTGAGTACAGCCTTTGGAGATCGCCCAGTCCTTCATTGCGCTGGCAACAACATTGGCGATCTCGATCTCAAGGTGCTTGCCTTCATCAATGGTTTTCTTAAGAGAGTCATAAGTTTCTCTGGGCAGATATTTTTTCATTGCGGTCTCGTCAAATGCGAGAGAACCGAAATATTCGGTAACAAGAGCCATCGTAACACATCTCCGTCTAATGATAATGATATATTATACAACATTTTTATCTGTCGAATCAAGTTGGTTTTCGTATTTTTTTGTGCCGCGAGACGATTTCGGCGGGTATTACATTTGCGGTTTCCACATTCTGTGTTCTTTTGGTTAATTTGTTGATTTGCGGCGTTTTTTAGCGGAGCAGGAAAGAGATTTATCTTTCAAATACGGCAAAACGGTCAATAATCTTCTGTTTTGCTATATACAAGGCGAAAAAAGTATGCTATAATTGAATATGGTTAAAAAAGTTTAATTATTTTTACACTGTTGAGGTGCAAATGAAGAAAGACAAAGTAAAGCGTTTTGACTTTAAAAAGAAGCCTATCAAGCACGCGTGGCTTACACCCGTGGCAAAGGGGATACTCAGCTTCCCTGATCTTAAGAAGCGCGGCTCCGAGATTAGAAAGCACGATATGGAGGACATCGAAGGAAAGCCCTACATACTTCTTGTAAACCACTCCTCCCTTGTTGACCTTAATATGATGCTCAAGGCCACACACCCCTACCCTGTAAACAACGTTATGTCCCTTGAGGGATTCAACACCTACACCTTCCCCATTATGTATTGGCTGGGGGTTTTGGGTAAGCGTAAATTCACAACTGACATTAATCTTATCCGCAATATCAAGCATTGTCTCCATGAGATGGGGCACATTTTCTGCATATTCCCCGAAACAAGATACTCCCTTGACGGATGCACATCATTTATGCCCGACGCACTGGGCAACCTTGTGAAGATGATGAAGGTGCCCTGCGTTATGCTGAAGCTGTACGGCAACTTCGTAACAAGCCCGCAGTGGAACAAAAAGAACAAGGGTATAAAGGTTGACGCGGATATGTTCCCTATAGTTAAGGCAAACGAACTTTCTTCCGTTACAGCGGACGAGATCAACCGCCGTATTGACGAAGCTTTCCTTTACGATGACTACCGTTGGCAGTACGAAAACAAGGTTGTGATCGACCATCCCGACCGTGCGAAGGGACTCCATTGCCTCCTATACAAATGTCCCGCTTGTGGGGCGGAGCATCAGACTGATTCAAAGGGGGATACCCTTTGGTGCAACGCCTGCGGCAAAAAGTGGAGACAGGACGAGTACGGCAGACTTTCAGCCCTTGAGGGTGAGACCGAGTTTGCTCATATTCCCGACTGGTCAAATTGGGAAAGAGCCTGCGTGCGTAAGGAGATCGAGGAAGGCACGTACTATTTCGAGGACACCGTACGGGTTGAGACTTTGCCGAGCTGGTGGAGATTCTTCAAGCACGGAGAGGGCAAGCTGATCCAGACGGCGGAGGGAACCCGTATCGAATGCAACGCATACGGTGAACCCACCGTTGTTGTGAAGAAGCCACTGGATCTTTACAGTATGCACATCGAGTACGATTATCTGGGACGTGGCGACTGCGTTGATATTTCTGTTCCCGACGAAAGCTACTGGCTGTATCTCACAAAGCGCGATGCTATTACCAAGCTCAGCTTCGCAACGGAGGAGATCTATAAGCTCGCCAAGGAAAAGGCCGATTTTGCAAAGCGCGACAGCGAAAAAGCAAAGATATAATAAAAATAACCGCCGTTGGTGCACACCTTCGGCGGTTTTTGTGTTATACGTCCATTTTTTTGTATTTTTTCTTGTAGATAATGGAGCAGACGATAAGGATCACAGGGAACAGTATACCTGCGAGAAGTGCATACTTGAGATCAGCGCCTGTGATGCCCATTACCGCGCCGACAAGGGAAGGACCGGAGGTACATCCAATATCACCTGACAAAGCCAGGAGAGCGAACATTGCCGTGCCGCCCTTCGGGAAGCTTGCAGACGCAACGCTGAGCACACCGGGCCAGAGAATACCTACGGAGATACCGCAAAGGGCGCATCCGATTAGGGAAACCAGAGGCCAGGGTGAGAGGGAAGTGATAAGGAAAGATACAATACACAATACGGAAGATGCAATAATAAAGTTGAGCAGGTTGATCTTTTCGCTGTTCTTACCGTAGAATGCTCTGACAATGCCCATCATTACGGAGAAGAGGCAAGGGCCTGCCAAATCTCCCACGGTCTTTGAAACCTTGAGCCCGCTTTCTGCAAATGCAGATGCCCATTGTGCCATAGCCTGCTCGGCAGCACCGGAGGAAACCATCAACAGAACGAACAGCCAGAAAAGGCCTGATTTAGCGAGCTGCTTGACGGTCATACCCTCGCCCTCTGCTGTGAGGGTGTTTATGGGAACCTGAGTGAAATAGAAAATATTGAAAAGGGGAAGGAGCGCCCAGATACAGCAAAGTATCTGCCAGTGCTCCTTGCCGAATATTGCAAAGAACGCAGTTGAGATTACGATTACCGCTACCATACCCCAGCAGTAGAAGGAGTGCAAGAGACTCATGGCCGCAGCCTTGTTGTCAGCCGGGCTTGCTTCAACGATGGGGCTTGTGAGAACCTCGATAACACCGCCGCCCATTGCGTAGATCACAACGGAAATGAGAAGACCGGTGAAAGGCGGGAGTATTGTAGGAAGAAACGCCATGCCGATAAGTCCTGCCGCGCAGAAGGAGTGGGCCGCCAGCATACAGGTCCTGTAGCCGATCTTGTCAACGAACTTTGACGACAGGAAATCCATGGTAAGCTGAACCAGGAAGTTCAGGGTAATAAGCCATGTAATCTGCGTCAGGGGAATCCCGTACTGCTCATTGAATATAAGGAACAAAAGGGGCGGGAAATTTACTATAAGCGCCTGAGTCGAGTACGCAACGTAGCAGGCGTAAATGGTGTGTCTGAAATTGTTTTTGATTGCCATATTGACCTCATAAAAAATGCCGTTTTGGGTATGATAACATAAAACCGAACCGCTGTCAAGGATGCCCAAAAAAGATGGCGATTTTATTGCAGAAAGTCATCACACGAAAGGCTACGGATTAAAAAAGTCACAAAATATTGATATTTCCTCTCATTTTTTTCAAAAAATACATTGTACCCCCTTGAAATTCTGACGGAAATATTATAAAATAAGATGTATTGTAATAACAAAACATAATTATCCATCGAAAGGAGTTTATCTCACCCTAAGAGTGAGGTAATAAATACTATGGTAGTAGCAGGCGATTTTAAGAATGGCGTAACATTTGACATGGACGGCCAGGTAATGCAGGTTATCGAATTCCAGCACGTTAAGCCCGGTAAAGGCGCGGCTTTCGTTCGTACAAAGCTGAGAAACGTTATCACCGGTGGTGTTATCGAAAAGTCTTTCTCCCCCACAGATAAGTTCAACGATGCAAGAATCGAACGCAGAGATATGCAGTATCTCTACAATGACGGAGATCTTTACTACTTCATGGATCTCGAATCCTATGAGCAGGTTCCGATCGGTCAGGACCTTATCGGTGACAACTTCAAGTTTGTTAAGGAAGAAATGATCTGTAACATTCGTTCTTACCAGGAAAAGCCCTTTGCTGTTGAACCTCCCATGTTCGTTGAACTGGAGATCACAGACTGCGAGCCCGGCGTTCGCGGCGATACAGCTACAGGTGCTACAAAGACCGCTATTGTTGAAACAGGTGCAACCATCAGAGTTCCCCTCTTCATCAACACAGGCGACAGAGTTAAGATCGACACAAGAACATCCGAATACCTCGAAAGAGCGTAAACGGCAAGCTGAATACGACAAAAGATTAAGGCTGCATTTGTGTAGCCTTAATTTTACAGAAGAATATTTAACCGAAAAGGAGAATATATCATGACAGCAAAAGAAACAAGCGCTTACATCAAGGGCATTATCGAAGGTGCTAACTTCGATACAACCACAACAGAGGGTAAGATCATCAACGCTCTCGTAGACCTCTGCCAGAAGATGGCTGAAGAGATCGAAGAACTCCAGGAAGACGTTGATACAGCATTTGACTATCTGGATGAGCTTGACGAAGACCTCGGCGCAGTTGAAGAGATCATTTACGATGAGCTTGACGATTGTGACTGCGACTGTGATGACGATGATTGCGACTGCGACTGCTGCGATTGCGACGATGACGACTGTGATTGCTGCGACTGCTGTGACTGTGACGACGAGGACGAAACAGAGTTCTACGTTGCTATGTGTCCTAACTGCAATGGCAAGGTTTACTTTGACGATACAATGGATCCCAAAGACGTTGTATGCCCCCAGTGCCAGAAGCCTCTCGTAGAAGACGAGGACATTCTCGACTAATTCAATGGAATAAGATAAAGCCGTATCGTAAATGATGCGGCTTTTTTGATATTTCTTTTTCAACTGACGGTAGAAATATCTCGTTCAACCGGTTATTGTCAATTATAGTCAACAATGCTAAAATAAAGATACAAGGCAGGCGCCGCCTTGAAATGTTTGGAGGTGCAGTTATGCATATAGGAAACAAAATAAAAGAATTGCGAAAACAGCGCGGCATTACACAAGAACAGCTTGCAGACAGTATCGGCGTTTCTTTTCAGGCGGTAAGTAAGTGGGAGAATAACATTTCTTTGCCGGATATTACCCTTGCTCCTGCTTTGGCAAGCTACTTTGGCGTGTCAATGGATGAGCTTTTTGATTACAATTTAAAAGAGATCGAGGAGCGGGCACTTGCCATTGCAAAAGAAAGCTGGAAATACCGAGACTGTGACTGTGAGCAGGCCAGAAAGATCTTGGAAGAAGGGCTGAGGATATATCCCGACAACGATATTTTGCTCAACAATTTACTCTATGTTATAGACTATAACGAAAACCCGGATGAGGTACTGGAAATTGCATCAAAGGTAATTGACGTTACCAAGGATGATGCAACAAAATACGATGCGTGCAGATTCATGGCACATGCGTATAAGGCAAAAAACGATATTGATAGCGCCAGAGGGGCTATTGAGTTGGTGCCCGAGTTCTATTTTTCGTGCTTAAGGCTGAAAGCAAATATTCTGGAGGGGGAAGAAAAATGGAATGCCGCTTGCGCAGAGGAAGGCGAGGCTCTTTATTCATTGATATTCATAAAGAGTATAATCGCCGAATATCACACAGGAAACGGTGATCTCAGAAAAGCATTGAACGAATATGAGCAAGCTTTGGGTGTGCTTGACGTCATGAACGCAGATGAATCTTGGGATGAATGGCGTGAGCAATTTAAAAAAAGTATTGACGAAATCAAGGCAAAAATGAATTAAAAAGCAAAAGCCGCATCAAAACGATGTGGCTTTTTTGTTTACAGATTGTTTTGGAGGAGTATTGAGAATTTTATTTTAGTTTCCTATTTACAGCGTATTCTGAAACACTTCCGTCTTTCATATCTTTTTCTGTAATCGATACTATATAATTATTATTGTCTCTACCTAATGAATAATGAAAATGCTTTACTAATCCAATGTCTCTAAAGTAATTGTGCCACTCCAGTGACTTAACAAGATCATTATCATAAGAAAAGGTCTCTACGTTGATTTCACTTGCGCCATTTTCAAACACAGCAGGAAACCAAGCTAGCACATATTCTGTCAATTTACCGTCTTCATACAGGCACTCGCTAATTCCGCGCAGAGTTCCTTTTCCTGCCCGTCCTTCGTTGTATATAAGTGATAAAACACGATTATCTTCATAAATCAATACTTCTGTATAATCATGCAAAGCATAGCCATATGAGTGGCCGTACTTTTTTGAACATATCAAATTATGGTTTTCATCAAAAATATATTCATACGAATACTTATTGTCATTCGGAAGTTTTTTCAGCAGCCGTCCCCGGGTAATATTTCCTATAAACAAATCCGAATAGCTGGGAGAATAGTAGCCCCGGTGTATACACTCACCGCCTTTGCAGTACTCCGTACCGTGTGCCTTTTCCTCTATTATCTTTATTAGGTCCTCATACGAATGACAATATTGATTATATAATACGACAAGTTCATCATTCAATTCCTCAAAGTGCTTAATTTGGTTTTTATATTCTTCTGCTCTTATAGAATTATTATGCTTTTTAGTAATATATGATTTCATTTTCGCGGTAATAGCTTTTATGTCATCCGGAAAAGTATCAGGGTTGATGCTTTTGGCCAGTTCTTCAAATGCTTTTTTCTGCATTGATATTCTCCTATCTCGTGGGAATTCGGCGAAATAAAGCCGCATCGTAATTGATGTGGCTTTTTTGTTTATTTGGATTACAGATTGTAATATCTGTCGAATTCTGCGGGGTGGGGGATCTTTGAAAGCTCGCTGCATTCGGCTCTCTTGTTCTTGATGAAATTCTTGAGGAGCTCTTCGGGGAATACGCCGCCGACTGTCAGGTAATCGTGGTCGGCTTCCAGAGCGTCAAGCGCTTCGGGAAGAGAAGTTGGCAGACCCTGGAGCTTTGCCTTTTCTTCCTCGGGAAGGTGGAAGAGATTGCAGTCGTAGGGACCCCAACCGTTTGCGTGAGGATCGATCTTGTTCTTAACACCGTCAAGACCTGCCATAAGGATAGCCGCATAGCAGAAATAGGGGTTGCAGGTTGCATCGGGATTACGAAGCTCGAAGCGACGAAGCTCGGGAGATTTTGCGTAAGCGGGGATTCTGATTACCGCGCTTCTGTTTGATGTAGCGTATCCTACTGTTACGGGTGCTTCAAATCCGGGAACCAGTCTCTTAAAGGAGTTTGTGCTGGGGTTGGTAATAGCGCAGAGAGACGCGATGTGCTTCAGTATACCGCCCATGAAGTAGTGAGCAGTTTCGCTGAGGTGGGAGTAGCCGTTGTCATCGGAGAACACGGGCTGACCGTCCTTAAGAAGAAGCATATGCACGTGCATACCGCTGCCTGCTTCACCGTAAATGGGCTTAGGCATAAATGTTGCGCTCTTGCCATACTTGAGAGCTGTGTTGTGAATGATGTACTTGATCATCATCGTAGCGTCAGCCATGTGTACCACTTCGCCAAGTTGGGGCTCGATCTCAAACTGACCGGATGCCGCAACCTCGGGGTGGTGATAGTTGATCTCGATGCCGGCATCAGTCATGTGCATGCACATTTCGCTGCGGCATTCGTAAGAGGTGTCAAAGGGTTTTGCGATGTGATAGTTCTTCTGCTTGGGAACGATAACGCCCTTTCCCTCTACGGTGCTGTTCCAGTAGGACTGCTTTGCGTCAACAGATGCGCCGATATAGCTGCCGTCCACACCCCAGGTAACCTCGTCGAAAAGATAGAACTCGAATTCGGGGAGGATCTTCATAGTGTCAGCAACACCGCTGTCCTTCATATGCTGTACTGCCGCACGGATAATGTTGCGGGGGTACTGTGCGAGAGGACGGTTTTCGGGGCTGTCGATAATCATTGCGTTACCTGTCATTGACAGAGTGGGGATAGAACAGAAGGGGTCAACAACCGCTGTGTCGGGATCGGGAATGAACACCATATCGCTCTTTTCAACAACTGCGTAACCGTAGTTGGAAGCATCAAAGCCGATACCGTTTTTCATTGTTTCCTCGGAGAAGTTCTGGGCGGGAATGGTAACGTGACGGTACTGACCGTTTATGTCAACCATCTTGAAGTCAACCATTTTAATATCGTTTTCTTCGATAAACTTGATTATGTCTTTTACGCTTTTTGCCATTGAAAATTCTCCAATCGAATTTTTTAATTTTTTATGCTAATAGAATATCACGGTTTTTGCTTAATGTCAACAAAAATATGCAAGTTTATGCAAAAAAGAGACGCGGTTTCCCACGTCTCTTGATAATTATTCGGATTATTCAGTTTCTCTGCGCTGGTCGAACAGCCACTCAAGGAGTGAGATGTCGTTTTCATCAATATGATAATAACACACTCCACTGTGCCCCATTCCGGACGTTTCTTTGTACCGGAAATACTTTAAGTTGGCACTCTTTAATATGGAGACAAGCCGCCTTGATTCAGTTACGGATATTTGCTGATCTGCATCATCGTATACGTAATAGATCGGAATGTCTATCATATCTTTGGAGATAACCTTGAATTTTTCGTGACCGTCTTGATTTATGTAGTATACGCGCATGGGATTTTTTACTTCATGCTCATAACCAAAACCGTTGTTATATGCCACAGGGAGTGCCGCAGAAACTTTCTCGGGGTAGCGGCAAAGAATATCCCAGACACCGCATCCACCCATTGATATTCCGGTTATGTACTGCCTTTCGGGATCTGTGCTGAAACGGTCATTCACAAATTCAAGGAGTTCCATAACTGCATCAATAGGCGCTCTCTGCCACCACTTCCCCTCGGGACATTGGGGTGCGACGATTATTGCATTATACGCCGGGCTGTCGGGATGGCTGAAGAATCTGTAGAAGTCGGGGGTATGCTTTACGTTGTCGTTGCCCTGATAGCCGTGGCCGTGGAGGGTGAGGAGCACAGGATACTCTTTTGTGGGGTCATAGTCAAAGGGCAGATACAAGCGATATGCGATCTTCATACCGTTTGACGCGCTGAATGCGAAGAATTTATAGTCTTCGTTTATGTCAACGTCACCTCTCTCTGACCGGGCACTTTTATCTGTGAGTATTGAGTTGTACGCGACAATACCGGCAGCACCGCTTGTATATTTTTCCGGGATCTGTGCTTGGTCTTTATTTTCCCACGTCTCGCTGCACAAATAAAGCTGCTTTTTGATTACAGTATCACTTGAGTTTGGGGAGACTGTTCCGGGGATCTGGTATGTATCAATATACAAAATGTCCCCATTTTGGTCGAACAGAACGTAGTCCGCTACATAGTACAGCTTCTTTGACGATGTGTTTACAATCGGAAAGTTTACGTAGAGTGCGGTTTTCTCTTCTTTCAGCGGCTTTCCATAATTGGATCTGAACTCCTGCCAGGATTTGCCGGAGCTTTCGATGGTCAACTTTACAGGCAGGTCTCCGCTGGAAACGTAACCTGTGTATGTGTCGCCTTTGTATTCTGAAACAGTAAGGGTGTATGTATAGCTGTCAAAATTGATTCCGGGATTGAAAACATAGTAATTCTGCCAGCCTGCTGCAAAGCCTTCGTGAGTTTTGCGTTCAGAGGAGATGGTTTTTCCGTCTTTGTCCTTGTAGGTCACTCGAATTTTTACGGTGTAATTTTTATTCGATGTGTTTTCTACGTTGAAAATTACAAACCTGTCACTGCGGAAAGAAAATTTGCGGGCTTTGATAATAAATCCTTCAGAGCCGTCTTTAGAGGTGCTGACAAATTTTTCGCTATCATAGGATTTTATTGGGTCACCGGCAGTGGCCACAGGCTCTATCACGGGAGATTCTGTCGCCGGTGGCTCTGTCGCGGGTGGCTCTGTCGCGGGTGGTTCGGTCACAGGAGGCTCAGTCACGGGAGGCTCGGTCACAGGCGGCTCTGTCGCAGGTGGCTCTGTCGCAGGTGGCTCTGTCGCAGGTGGCTCTGTCACAGGAGGCTCTGTCACAGGAGGCTCTGTCACGGGAGGCTCGGTTACCGCTGATGTTCTGATAGTAATTGAAAAGCTACCGTCAGCAGAGGTGATATTTTTACCGTCTGATGTAAAATATGGGTTAGCCGGGTCAATATTGACCTTTACAAGTGACGGGAGACCTGCGAAGGCGTTAATGGAAATTTTCTCCACATTCGGGCCTATGTTGATCTCTGTGATCTTATCAGCCGCCGGGCTGTTCGAAAATGCATTATCATGGATACTTTTTATTGCAGTAGGCAGATTGAGTACAGTATCCTCGCCGTTATATCCCCAAAGTCTAAAATCAACTGTTGTATCATAATATACACGTCGAGATTTCCACCAATCGTAAGGGTTTTCCTTATTGAACTGATACAACTCTTCAAGGGAGCCCGGATTGAACAGTGCAAATCTCTCAAACCATTCCTCCATAGTCATGCCTTGAGAATTGATAAAGTCTTCGACGGTATAGGTTACCTCGGTAATAAACACAAGTTCTCCGTTAACTATCTCCACTCTGCCGTCTTCTCCGAAATAGTAATCGGGTCCGGTGATTATATTTGAAAACGGATCTGCAGTTTGACGACGGTCCGATGCAAACTCAACGTTTTCCTTATGATAGATCAAATTACCGGTTTCATCGCAAGACAAGGTTATTACTCCATTCGTTCTTGCGTTTCCACTCAGCATTGTGATTATACCATCTTTGGTAAATATATATGCCTCATCATGATTCGCACTGCGTTTGAAAACATATCCTTCCGCGAAGTTAAATGAATATACCAAGAAGTTGCCTGTCAGAGGGAGCGGTTCATCGAAATCTAAAACTTGCTCACCGTACTTTATTGAATGAAGCTGGGCTGCGTATTTTTCAGTGTACTGTGTTTCAATGAACGATATCTTGAGTTCAGCACCATCACACAGCACAGTAACCACTTCATCCGGAGAGTTTGTAGGAATGCTGTTTAGTTCCATTGGTAATAGAAGATTGTCTTTTCTATAGATAGCCGCATCCACGCCCTCTTTAAACCAAGCCCAGTGTGCGCTATAGCTCGATCCATCTCCGTTAGAGCCGTTGAATACATTTATTTGTCTGTATTTCGGGTTAGCATCCGCCACATTTACGCGCTTTAGGTTGGGCAAATTTTCAAACGCTTCGGTGGAGATCTCTTCAACATTCGCGCCTATGTTGATCTCAGTAATGCTGCCGGCAACAGGGCTGTTTGCAAAAGCGTTAGCGGCGATTTCTTTCACCGTATCGGGAATATTTACAACAATGCTTGTTCCAACGTAACTTGTCAGAACTCCGTCCTTTACAACATAATCCGCCTCATTGATTTCGGGAATCGGGGCTGTTTCAGTGGCTAATACTACATAGATCGAATGAACGAAACCGGTGGGGTTTTCTTTATACGCAGATTTCCACGCTTCCCACTCTTCTGTAGTGTTACTTTCATTGGGAATGTCACCCTCAGCGTCCCTGATTCCAACGGTAATACCCAGGTCTTCAAATGTTTTCACCAAACTTAACCCTGAATTAAGGCTAAGGTTAACAGCGTCCCATTCTATACCTGCAGAACTCAAGTCCATTCCGATATACACGCCGTGAATATTTTGGGCGTACCCATCGGTCAGAATGATACCCGATGCGCTACCAACAATAGGTTCGTATCCATCGTTTATTGAAGCGTATCCACTATATACCAAGAGAACACCGGGAAGACTCTCAATAGAGTAAACCGGGGTGCCGCCGTTTATTGTATACTCATACTTTCTTGCACCGTATTTGGCTTCAACTTCATCGGCGGTCATATTGTTGAGCGCTCGAAGCTCGTCAATAGTCAAGACTGTTCCGGGCTCAGTCTCCGGTGCTTTTGTCTCCGGAGCCTCGGTCACGGGTGGCTCGGTCACAGGGGGATCTGTAGTTATATCATTATTCACAGGTGGATTTTTGCATCCTGCCAAGCAAGAAATCACCATAACCAAAACGAAAAACAATGCTAATGATCTTCTCATACTGAGTCTCCTTGAAAGATGAGATTTTGGGATGATATGATTATATCACAATATTGTTGAGAGAATATTAACAATCGCCGGATTGAGCAAAAGTTTACCATATCGGTCAAATAATCAACCTACGGTTTAAAAATGGGTTGATTGTTCCTGGGAAAACAAAAAATGGACGAACTGACGCTCATCCATTTTTTATGTTTTATTACTTTTTAATGCTCGGCAGGCTTGCGGCTGCGATGGACTGACCTACGCGGCGGCTGCTTTCGTCGGGGAGATGAATAGTGATCTTTTCGGAGAGTTCTGGGAATTCCTCCGCGAGAACCTTTTGCGCGGTCTTGTAAAGGATGTTTCCGCCTTCACCGGAAGAAACGCGGCCCATAAGAAGCACGTGCTTAATATCATAGAAGAGTGAATAGTAAGCAACTGCATATCCGAAATAGGAACCAATGGTTTCGTAGATCTTTGCAGCGCGCTCGTCGCCTTCTGCCATAAGACCCTGAACAACCTTGAGCTTTTCAGCGGGAGATGCATTTTCATCAAGAGCGATACCAGCGGCGGGAGCAAGTTTGATTACAGCATCCTGGGAGAAATACTTAACGCCGCAACCGTAGTCGCCGGACCACTCGTCAACCATAGCGTCCTTGTTGAAGTCAGCAGGTACGAATGCAAGCTCGTTGAGCCAGCCTGTGATGTTACCGTTGCCGTCAACGTATCCGCCTGCTTCACTTGTACCCATAGCAACGCCGAGAACATTGGTGTCGCCAAGATCCATAGCACCTGCAAGGGCAGTAACGTCGCCGTCGTTAGCTACTTCGATCGGAACGTTGCCAAGCTCTTTTGCGATGTCGGTGTAGATGTTCTTAACTACCTTTTCGAAAGCCTCGGGGTTTTCGTTCTTTACCTTAAGGAAGAGGGAAGAGGTCATAATTCGGTTTCCGATAACAACGCCCGCTGTGGATACACCGATTGCATCAACTCTGGGCATCTTGGAAGCTGCAGTCTTCATAGCATCCATAATTCCTTCGTAGTGATACTGGGGATCGTTCTGGAGCTTGGGGAACCAAACAACTTCTTCGGAATATGTAGCTTCGCCTTCGATAACAGCACTTACCTTGCGGTCGCTTCCGCCTGCGTCAAAGCCTATACGGCAACCGTCAAGGTGACGGCCAACGGGAGAAGCTGTTTCGTTTGCAGCAGGAGCCTGGTCAAAGGGAACGTGGACAACTTCAAAAGGTGTTTCATAAACGCCGGACATAAAATCGTTGTCGAATGCGCGGATTCCGTCTTTAGCGTAATCAGCCTTGATTTTATCAGCGATAACCTTGGAACCTGCGATGATGATCTTGTAACCGCCGCGAGCCCAAAGAAGAGTTTTAACTATTCTTTCAACGAATTCGTGGTTTTCTTCGTCGTGACCTGTGCCGTCCTTGTATACGTCGACTGTGAATACGGAAACAAGTCCGTCGTTTCTTTCAAGTCCGATTGTGAGCTTTTCTCCGCCACAAGCTTTTACTGCTGCTTCAAAATCACGGTAAACTACCGCCATGGGCATAAAGCCGGGGTCGAGAGGTGCATTAACTTTAAGCTTCATAAATTGTTCTTCCTTTCTTGATGGTTCTGATTACATTTATGTTTTCATCTGTGATAATGATATTTGCGTCTTTTCCTTCTTCGAGAGAACCAAGACGATCATCAACACGGATAGCTTTTGCGGGGTTGAGAGATGCCAGCTTGAAAGCCTCGTATACAGGCAGATCTGTGTGATCGAGGACGTTCTTTACGGCGTTATTAAGCTTGAGTACACTTCCGGCAATGGTACCGTCGGCAAGACGACACTCGATTCCCTTGAGGAATATGGGCTGTCCACCGAGATCGTACTCACCGTCGGGCATGCCGCCTGCGCGTGTACAGTCAGTGATAAGCACCATCTTGTCTCCCTTAACCTTGTGGATAATGGAGTAAAGACCGGGATTGATGTGGAATGTATCGGCAATCACTTCGGTGGATACGTTGTCAGAGGCGAGAGCCGCGCCAACAACGCCGGGGTTTCTGTGAGCCAGTGCAGACATAGCATTGAAAAGGTGTGTCGCGTGGTTAACGCCGTCCTTTGCTGCGCTCATAGCTTCATCGAATTTTGCATCGGTATGACCCATGGAAACGAGCACGCTTGATTCAGCTGCAAGCTTCTTGATGCACTTGTGACCTTCGTCCATTTCCGGGGCGAGAGTTACGATCTTGATAATATCTTCATTTTCAATAATGAAATCTGCATCGGGAACGAGGATGTTCTCTTCAGCCTGTGCGCCTTTTTTGGAAGGATTGATAAAAGGACCTTCCGCGTGAACGCCAACGATCTCAGCGCCATCCCAAGTCTTGCTTTCTTCTTTGAGAGAGCGGACGGAGTTGAGAGCTGCAATTATCTGCTCCTTGGCAACAGTCATTGTTGTGGGAAGAAATGCGGTAACACCGTTTTTAGCTACGCCGTAAGCCATTGTCTTAATTCCTTCGGGCTTTGCGTCGGAGGTGTCCTCTCCAAGATATCCGTGAATGTGGATGTCAACAAGACCGGGAGCAACGTAATTTCCCTTTGCATCAATGATCTCAGCGTCCAGAGGCAGCTTGTCAACCAAACCGCAGATCTTTCCGCTTTCCTCATCAAACGCAAGGTACTTGTCGCACACAACTGAATCCGGCAGAATTATCTTACCATTGGTTATGTATGTCAATCCCATAGTATGTAACTCCTTATTAATCAAAAATTTGTCAAATAACATTATAGCAAAATACGACAGGCTTTTTGTGAATTTTTTATGAATTTTATGGCGGCGGCTTTACTTTTTATTGAACTTATGGTAGGATATTGGTGGCTTATAATCAGGGAAAATATCCCGAAAAATAATATCCTATGACAGATAGATCGGAGAAACCAAATGTATATAGTAAGTGCAGTTCTTAATGGTAATAAATCCACAGTTGCATTGTTCGATAAGGAATACAAGCTTTTGGCTAAGACAGAGGGAACACAGCAGGAACTCTGCCAGCTTTGCCTTAATGTTATAGCTGAAAACGGAGCAAAGACCGCGGATGTAGACTATATCGGAGTTGCTGTTGACGGCGCATTGGGTGCTCCCGCATCTGTTGCGGCTGAACTTGAAAAGAACACCGGTGTTAAGTGCTGCGGCGCATCTCTCATCGGCGCAAAGGCTCTCGGCGAAGCTTACACTGCAGGTGACGTTCCTTTCCTCGTTGACATCAAAATTGACGACAAGGTAGAATGTGGCGTAGTTTCCGACAAGAAGATATACTTCGGTATGAACCAGCAGGAAGTAAACGTGTCCAGTATGGTTATTGCTTTTGGCGGATACGAATGTGATTGCGGCAGAAAGGGTTGCTTTGAGGCTTATGCAAGCAATTCCGGACTCAAGCGTATTGCTGCTGAAGCAGGTGTTGCCGGCGCTGAAAACCTTACACACAAAGAGCTTTTCGCTATGAACACCCCCGAAGCGGAATGTGCAAAGAAGCTTTATGTTGAATACCTTGCAAACGGCATTACAAATATCATCAACCTGTTCCAGCCCAACGAGCTGGTGCTTGAAGGACCTTTCACCGAGGTTGGCGACGCTCTCAACGCTCCTATGATGGACATCATTCTTCGTGAGCAGTACACACACAGCATGCCTAACAAGTGTAACATCAGATCTGCAAACTGCGAAGCGGATACCGCACTGATCGGCGCAGCGTTACTCGGCAGATAAATTGAATTTGAGTTTTAAAGAAAATAAAAAGAACACCAAAACAAAGGTGTTCTTTTTTGTTACTATAGTGAAAAATATCAATCGATTCTACCGAAAAAAGCCAACTAAAAAGCCTACCTTGTGTAAAGGGAGGTGGATTGCAAAGCAAGACGGAGGGATTGGAATACTACTATGGTCATTTCACGATAAAAACAAAAACGGATGCACAAAAGCACATCCGTTTTTTATGCGGATGAAGGGACTTGAACCCATATGAAATTGCTTTCACTAGAACCTGAATCTAGCGCGTCTGCCAATTCCGCCACATCCGCATATTTAGTTTTGTATTTGGGGCAGTCGCGCCCCGCGATACAGCTTCAAACATAGTCGTCTATGACACTTCCGTGCCCTATACTCCTTGTTTGTGCGCCTTCTCGAACTCACTTCGCCACCCACAGGGTGCGTTCGTTCTCGAAGCTGCCAATTCCGCCATACCCGCGTATATACTCTCGAATTTTTACACGGCGAGAGCTGCCGAGGCGGAGCATTTTGCTTAATCCGCAGTAGTTCCAAACGGAACGGGTATATTTTACATCAAAAACAGCTTTTTGTCAATAGGTTTCGGTAAAAATAATAATTTGCCCCACTCCCGCAGACAAAAATACCCCATATCGCCCGACACACTTGATTTTGCGGTTTCTATGGGGTATAATATTACCATAATATTTGAAATTTCGTGAAAATTTGCGAGGTATCATGGAATCGAAAAAGGAAAAGATCGTATTTCTCTCGTCAAAGGACGTGAAATCCCTCGGCGAGATCGACGCAGATTATATAGTAATATTTGATAAAGGCGCGGAGGTTGGTATAAGTGAGCTGACCTCTCTGGCAGAGGAAATGTCCAAAAACGACGGTGTAACTGCCGTTTGTCCTAAAGGTAGTTTTTTAACTAAGTTCAATTCTCTCCTGTACGGTGTTGCCGCGGGCAAGAAGATCCCCGTTGCGGCAGGTGCGGTAGGATTCTCGCGGGAAGTGGCAGCTGCCATATCCGGCGCAAGAAAAAACGATACCGTATCCCTTCTTATGGAAGCGGCGGCGCTGGGAATTAAGACTCACTCCATTTCCGCAGGCGAGGGCTGTGCTTTCAATCCGGCCAGACTCATCCCCCGCTGGTGGTCACTGTTCCTTTCTTCGCATATTCTGAAATATATATTCTCTTCTGTAGTTGCATTTGCGGTCAACTATGTGTTGATCCTTGTTTTCACAGAACTGCTTATGGGATTGTGGCCGGCTTTGGCAATGGAAATCGCTGCCATACCTGCGTGGATTTTAGCTTCTGCCACAAACTTTATCATAAATCGAAATTTCGTATTTAGATCAAAGGCAAAGTTGCTCGTTGCTCTTGGCGAATACTACGGTCTTGCAGGCATTGTATTTCTGCTCAAGACCTATGTTCTTCTTGAGCTTCTCACGAGACTTCTCCATATTCCTCTTGAACTTGCCGTACCTATTACTGAAGTATTGTTCTTCATGGCAAATTATTTCATTCAGAAGAAGCTTATCTTCAAAAAAAAGCAAAAATAAAAGACCCGCCTTTGCTTTTTACAAATGCGGATCTTACAGAGCATTAACTTGACCCGGGTTAGATCTGTTCTTGAAGCTCTGCTTCTTTTGATTCAAGCTCTTCGGCCTGTGCCTCTGCGGCTGTTCGTGCAAGTTCTTCTTCATATGCTCTGATAACGTCTTCTTCAAGTTTTCCTCTAAAGTCTGCATTGATTGGGTGAACGATGTCACGGTATGTTCCGTCAGGATTTTTACGGCTGGGCATTACGATGAAATTTTTGTCTCTAACGCTGATTACCTTGATGTCATGGAGTGCCAGCTGACCGTCGAAAGTGACGGAGACGATGGCTTTCATCGGGCCTTCGTCGAACAGCTTCCTTACTTTGATATCAGTGATTACCATAGTATTGTCCCTTCTTTAGTATTAAATTTCCTGGCTGATTATAAGTATACTCCCACAATGTGAAAATGATTCATCTGAAACATAAATATTTTTTGAAAACTGTGTGTCTTTTTTTGAAATATATGTTATAATTATTGTAAAGACAAAAATTTACAGCCAAACTTAAATTACAGAAAGGTTTAATTATGGCTTTACCGAATACACATCTTGGTGCAGAGGGGATCGCCTCTTTACTGGAAGGTAAAAAGAATCTGTTTTTTGCCGGTATTGGCGGGGTGAGTATGAATGCCCTTGCCCATATCAGTCATTTACGCGGCTATCGCGTGTCAGGTTACGACCGCACCCCCTCAAGTATAACTCACAAGCTTGAGGAAATGGGCGTTACCGTTTACTATACTGAAAGTGAAGAGCACGTGAAAGACTGCGATGCTCTTATATATACAGTTGCAATGCCTGCGGACAATAAGGAATATGCCTATGCCAAGGAGCACGGCATTCCCCTTATTTCCCGCGCGGATTATCTCGGATACATTATGACCGGGTACAAGCGCAGGATCGGCGTGTCCGGCACCCACGGCAAGAGCACAACTACCGCAATGATAGCACGTGTCCTGTCGCACGCGGAGGTTGATCCCACTGTGTTCAACGGCGCGGCAATGAAGGAAACGGGAACTGTCGATATGATCGGCGGTGAAGAGTACTTTGCTTTCGAGGCTTGCGAATACATGGACTCGTTCCTTGATTTCAACCCCACAGTTGCTGTTGTTTTGAATATTGAGCTTGACCACGTTGACTATTTCAAATCCATTGGTCAGATCCGCGATTCCTTTGCAGCATTTATGAACCTTGCGGGTGAGGATGGATGTGCTGTAATTAACATCAACGATAAGGACTGCATTCTTGCGGCTGACGGTGTCAAGTGCAAGTGCATAACCTTTGCCCACGAAAATCCCGCAGCGGATTATTACTCCGACAACGAAACTTTGGTGGACGGTTATCCGGAATTTGATGTTTTCCGTCACGGCGAATTTCTTGCCAGAGTTAAGCTGCAGGTGCCCGGTGAGCACAGTGTGAGCGATGCCCTTGCCGCATTTGCCGCTTGTGCCGAATCGGGTATTGCCCCTGTGATCATCGCGGAAGGCCTTTCCTCTTACGAGGGAATCTGCCGCCGAATGGACAAAATGTGCGTGACGAAAAACGGCGCCGTGCTGTACAGTGATTACGCCCATCATCCTACTGAAATAACAACCACTTTAAGCGGTGTTGATAAGATATGCCGCGGCAAGCTGAACGTAGTGTTCCAACCTCACACTTTTTCACGTACTGCCGAGTTGTTTGACGATTTTGTGAAAGCCTTTTCAGAAAGCGGCGCGGACGAGATCGTCCTTTGCGACATCTATCCCGCACGCGAAACCAACATTTACGGTGTTAGCTCCCAGGGACTAGCGGAAGCCATTGCGAAAACCGGCGTGAAATGTATTGCGGCAGACAGCTTTGAAGCAGCCGCAGACTATATAAACTCGGTTTCATCCACGGGTGACGTTATTCTCGTTATGGGCGCGGGTGACGTTATCAAGGTGGCTGACACGATCGTGGAGAAGTATGGTGAATGAAAAACAAAAATCCCCAACGTAATGTGTGTTATCCTTATCGGAAAAATGAAATAAGGATATGGGCATAGCCCGATGCATTTGTTATAAAAATGCGAAACTGGCAATAAAAACAGAAGAGAGAGTAATGCGGAATACAATTCCGTAAAGCTCTCTCTTCTCTGCTTTATGTAAGTTATATTCTTTGCTTTTGCAAAGGGTGATATTTTTGCTACGCAAAAGTGATATTGAAGCCTTAAGGCTTCAGTGATATTCTATTCGCCCATAAACTTGCGAAGCAAATATCACTCGGCGTAAGCCGAATATCACTGCGAAGCAATAGAACTCGCCTAAGGCGAATAGAACTGGCGTGATACTCCGTTAAGAGCATCACGCTAATGTTGGGGGTGTTTTTATTTTGCTTTGCCCGTGCAGAATTTGCCGTCCACGCCGCAGAGATACGCTTCAACAACTGAGCCGACTTCTGCCGTGTGGCCGAGAATCTTAACTTCCACGAAATGCTCACTGTGACCTGAACAGCTTGTGCCTACGTTCTTTTCGATAAGCACGCGAACGGGATTACCGGTGGACTCGGAATGATCGGCTATATATTTCTCGATGATCTCCCCGTTTATCTTTTTTCCTTCGGCTTCAAGGCGGTTGAATCGCTCGCGCTTTACTTGTTCATGAATCTGGCCGTCCATTACAGCCGCTTCCGTTCCTGCTCTCTTGGAGTAGGGGAATATGTGGAGATGCAGGAATCTCACCCTACGGCAGAATTCCATTGTTTCAAGGAAATCTTCCTCTGTCTCCCCGGGGAACCCTACGATCACATCCGCGGAAAAGGTAACCTCCGGAATAGCCGCTTTCATTCGCTCAATTGCAGAGAGGGCCATATCTGCGTTGTATTTTCGCCTCATTCTCGCGAGAGTGCGGGAACATCCGCTTTGAATAGACAAATGAAAATGTGGCAAAAGCTTACTTACGCCCTTCACCTTTCCGACAAAATAGTCGCTCATAACTGTTGGGTCAAGGGAGCCAAGTCCTATTCGCTCCACTGCGTCAGCCTTTGCTACTTCACAGATAAGATCCGCGAGGCTGTGTCCGTAGGGCTTGTGAGAGGGGAAATCCATTCCGTATGACGCGGTCTCGATTCCTGTGAGAATGATCTCGTGAGTACCTGCCTCCGCCAATGCTTTTGCCTCGTCAAAAACAACTGCAGGATCCTTTGATCTGACAGGTCCACGCGCCTTGTTGATAATGCAGTAGGCGCATTTGTTCTCGCATCCGTCCTCGATCTTGATGTACGATCTTGTGCGCATGGGCGCAGTAAGGGTCATTGACACAGCACCTTGATCCGTGGGTGGAGTTACTGCATTTGTTTCGCCTGTGTATGTGCCGCAGAGTATCTGCTTGACTGTCTTAGCAAGTGTATGCTTGCCGCTGTTTCCGCAAACATAGGTCACCGACGGGCTGGCAGCCGCTTCATCTGCCGCGATCTGGGCATAACACCCTGTAACAATAACGTGCTCTGCATTCTGCGCAGCGCGGCGGATCATCTTCCTGGACTTCCGGTCACTTTCAGCCGTTACGGTGCAAGTGTTGACTATAGCAATATCGCAGGGGGTGTCAAAGGGAACGATCTCTATTCCCAGCCTCTCCATTTCAGCGGAGAATGCGTCAGATTCGTATTGATTCACACGGCACCCCAGGGTGAGGACCGACACGGTACTCTTTGTTTCGTTCATCAGAATTCTGCTCCATTATTCGTTAGTGGTATTATTTTATCACATTTCCTTCTGCCTTGTAAACAATTTTGCGGCAAAAACTTCAGAAGAAAATAAAAACTTGTCCCGCCACCCTTGAAAACAGGCGAAAAAAGGAGTATAATGTTTGTGATAAAAATAATTACGCAGTCGAAAGGAAATATTATCATGGCTTTTCAGAATCTTCATGTAGTAGACCATCCCCTCATTAAGCATAAGCTCAGCATTATGCGTGAAAAGGAAACAGGCTCCAAGGACTTCAGACAGCTTCTTGAAGAGATCGCAATGCTCATGTGCTACGAGGTTACCCGTGACATTCCTGTGGTTGACGTTGAGATCGAGACTCCCGTATCAAAAATGATCGCACAGAAGGTTGACGGTAAGAAAATGGCAATCATTCCCATTCTTCGCGCAGGTCTTGGTATGGTTGACGGTATTCTCACTCTTGTACCTGTTGCAAAGGTTGGTCACATCGGTCTTTACCGTGACCCCGACACACATCTCCCCGTAGAATACTACTGCAAGCTTCCTTTTGATATTGAAGACAGATACATTATCGTTTGCGATCCCATGCTGGCAACAGGCGGTTCCGCTTCTGACGCTATTACAATGCTGAAGGGCCGCGGCTGCAAGCAGATCAAGCTTCTTTGCCTTGTTGCAGCACCCGAGGGTGTTCAGAAGATGCTTGAGGATCACCCCGATGTTGAAGTTTACACAGCAGCGCTTGATGAAAAGTTGAACGATCACAAATATATCGTTCCCGGTCTCGGCGACGCCGGCGACAGACTTTTCGGAACAAAATAAAAACGGGCGGAGTCATACTCCGCTCTTGGTTTTTCAAAATCTATTTGGAGAAAATAATGCGAAATTTCACCGTAAATCAGAATGATGCGGGACAGCGGCTTGACAAATTTGTGACGAAAGCCACAGAGGGCATGCCAAAATCCCTGCTGTATAAATTCATCCGTACCAAGCGAATAAAGTTAAACGGGAAAAAGGCTCACGAAAACGATATTCTTTCAGCCGGGGATTTGATTGAAATGTATATTCCCGACGAGTTTTTCGGCTCGGCAGACGACACACCCGACTATTCAAAGGTTAAGGTAAAGCCCGATATCGTTTACGAGGACGAGAATATCCTCCTTTGCAACAAAAAGCCGGGGATACTGGTGCATCTCGGAGACGAAGGAGACAAAAATCTCGCAAATGCCGCAGAGAGGGAGACTTTGATCTTTGCCCTTACCGCGTATCTCGTGAATAAAGGGGAGTATGAACCCGAAAACGAGGCGTCCTTTGCCCCCGCACTCTGCAACAGAATCGACCGAAACACCGGCGGTATTGTTATACTTGCGAAAAATGCGGCAACCTTGCGAGGGGTAAACGAAGCGATCCGCGAAAATCGTGTGCACAAGAAATACCTGTGTGCAGTTCACGGAAAGCTTGACGGCAGCCGTACTCTTACTGCTTACCACACCAAGGACCACCGTACCAACACCGTAAAGATATTTGACCGTCAGGTGCCGGGTTCAAGGGAGATCATAACGAAGTATAAGGCTCTTGCATACAACAAAAAGCAGGACTTGACCCTTTGCGAGATAGATCTTATTACCGGCCGTACTCACCAGATACGCGCTCACATGGCACATATCGGCCACCCGCTTCTCGGGGAGGGGAAGTACGCCAGAAACGCAGAGGACAGAAAGATTGGATTTTCATCTCAGGCCTTGTATTCCTCATCCATTGAGTTTGAATTTGACGGAGAGCTTGAATACCTGAACAGCAAGAAATTCACCGTCCGCGAGGACTGCATCGACTTTCTCAGACTGTTCCCGGACTTTTCCTTTAAAAGAGACTTCGGGAAGAGATAAAATTATGCCTGCCATACGGTGGGCTTTTTCTTTGCCATAGATTATTGGCATTCATTGTCTCGGTCAACAATATTTGACGAAAATAGAACAAATTTACTACGCAATATGACACACATTTCAGAAAAATCTCTTGCTTTTATTGGTGAAAAATTATATAATATAATAGTTAAGGTATACTCAAAACAAGAATAATTATCGAGAGGTGAACAAATTGGCATACACATTCAAAGGCGGAATACACGTCGAAGAACACAAGAATACCTCGCGTAGAAGAATAGAACCCACGGTACCGCCGAAAACCGTTGCAATTCCCATGGTGCAGCACATCGGTGCCCCCGCCACCCCTTGCGTCAAGAAGGGAGATCACGTAACAGTCGGTCAGAAGATAGGTGTTGTTCCCGAAACTGCTCTTGGATGCCCCATCCACTCAAGCGTGTCCGGAACTGTTGTTGACATTGTTAAAAAGCAGATACCCTCCGGTGCAATTGTTGAGCATGTTATTATTGAAAACGATATGCGCAACGAGAAATGCCCCGATAACAGACCTGCGGGCAAATCCCTCCAGGAAATAACCACCGAGGAGATCATTGAGCTTGTTCGCGAGGCAGGTATCTCCGGTATGGGCGGCGCGGCATTCCCTACATACGCAAAGATCAAGTCAGCACTCGGCAAGGTTGACAAGATCATCATCAACTGCGCTGAATGCGAGCCTTTTATTACAGTCAACCATAGATTGCTCGTTGAGCAGCCCTCAACCGTTATTAACGGAATCAAGATCCTTCTGAAAACCCTCGGGGTCAAAGAGGCGTACATCGGAATCGAGGACAACAAGCCTGACGCAATAAAGATCCTTACAAGACTTACTGCAAAGAGTAAGATGATCTCCGTGAAAACGGTTAAGACCAAATACCCACAGGGTGACGAAAGACAGCTTATCTACGCTCTTACAGGACGCGAGGTTCCTACGGGTAAGCTTCCCGCAGACGTTGGGTGCGTTATCTTCAACCCCGAAACCTGCTCCTCTATTTATAAGGCGTTTGCATACGGCACTCCTCTTACTTCCCGTATCGTTACTGTTGACGGAGACTGCATCCGCAGACCGAAGAATCTTCTCGTGCCTATCGGTACAAGCTTTGCCGACCTCATCGAGCTTTGCGGCGGACTTGTGAAAGAACCCAAGAAGATCATAAGCGGCGGTCCTATGATGGGCGCGGCTCAGTGGGATCCGACTATGCCGATCACTAAATCAACCAGCGCCATCCTCGTTTTGTCCGATAAGTTTGGACGCAAGAACAATGTTGCCCCCGTTTGTATTCACTGCGGACGCTGCATTAACAATTGCCCCATGCATCTTATGCCTATGTATATAGCGCAGTTTTCAATGGTGAACGATCTTGAAAGCGCGGATAAATATGGTGCTATGAGCTGTGTGGAATGCGGCTCCTGCTCCTATAACTGTCCGGGCGGCGTTGAGATCGTGCAGCATATCAGAGTGGCAAAAGCGGCTATCAGAACAGAAAAGAGCCGTCTCGCAGCTCTGAATGAGAAAAAATAAGGGTGAATAAAGAGGTGTCTATGGATAATAATCAGAAAATAATTGCCAAGTCTGCCGATACTGCGCAGACTCCGGGCAATCCCCAAAATATCAAGCCTGAAAGAAAAAGGATCGAGATGCCCAAAAGACTGACGGTATCTCCTTCCCCTCATATAAAAAGCCCCGAGACTACCACAACGGTAATGCTTGACGTTATTCTGGCTCTTGTACCTGCTCTCGTGTGGGGCGTTTACATATTCGGATGGCGCGCTCTCGCAATTACGTTGCTTTCCGTTGCTACCGCTGTGGGATTTGAGGCTGCTTCCCAGAAGCTTCTCCACCGACCAGTTACAGTACGCGACCTTTCTGCCGCTGTTACAGGTCTCCTTATCGCATTGAATCTGCCGGTTTCCGTACCACTTTGGATGCCTGTGATCGGATCATTCTTTGCAATCGTGGTTGTAAAGCAGCTTTTTGGCGGTATCGGCAAGAACTTTGTTAACCCTGCTCTTGCTGCCCGCGTGTTTTTGTTCTCCTGGGCAGGAGAGATGACAAGATTTACAGCTCCCGGTGAAAGAGTTAACTCCCTTGCAATCACATTGGGAGATGCAGACATTGTGGCAAGTGCGACCCCTCTTGCGTCTCTTAAGACCGGTATTCTGCCGGAATCAAGTGCCCTCGACCTCTTCGTTGGTGATACAGCGGGATGCATTGGTGAAGTGTCAGCCCTTCTTCTTGTGGCGGGCGGTATCTACCTCCTTGCAAGACGCACAATTACCTGGCACATTCCCACCGCTTATATTGCGACAGTTGCTCTCCTTACCCTCGTGTTTGCCAGAGGCGATGCGCCGGCTTTGGACGTAATGCTCAGAGAAGTATTCGCAGGCGGACTTATGCTTGGCGCGATCTACATGGCAACTGACTACTCCACCTCTCCCGTTACCCCAAGAGGCAGACTCCTTTTCGGCGCGGGATGCGGTGTAATTACAGTTCTTATCCGTTATTTCGGAAGCTATCCCGAAGGCGTTTCCTTTGCGATCCTTATTATGAACACGCTGGTATGGTATATTGACAAGGCGACCATGCCTCGTAGATTCGGAGGTAAAGCTAATGGCAAATAATGAAAAGAAGATCATGGATTCCGAAATCCTCGAAAACGAAGAGATCAAGGAAGTTGACGAGCTGGAATTTGTCTCATCCGAGGATGACGTGAAGGATTATCCCGCCCCCGAGGTTGACGAGGTCAAGATGATCGAAGCAACCATCGAGGCGGAATCAAAGAATATTATCAAAGACGAATATGACGAAGAAATTGAAGAGGATGGGGACGAGGACGACGCAGAAGTTTCTCCCCGTTATCTTGTTAAGCTGGTTCTTGTGCTGACTATCATCTGCACCGGAATCGCTCTTCTTCTGGCAATAGTAAACAGTGTAACAAAAGACAAAATCGCGGAAAACATCGCGAAGCAGCAGGAAGCGGCTATTTTCACAATCTTTGAAAACGGCAATTCCACAGAGGAATACGTTACTGCTGACGGCGAGACCGTTTATATAGTTTATAAGGACGGCGAGGCAATAGGTTACTGCGTAAATGCGTCGGGCACCGGTTTCGGCGGCGAAGTTCAGGTTATGGTCGGCCTCAAGAGCGACAAGAGCGTTCGTGGTATAAAGATCGTAAGTATGTCTGAAACTCCCGGTATCGGAACAAAGGTCCAGGGCGAATCCTTCCTCAGGCAGTTTGTTGGCAACTCCGGCAAAGCTGACGCAGATATAATTTCCGGCGCAACCTTCAGCTCAAAGGCAGTGATCGAAGCGGTTGACTACGCTCTCGCTCTTGACTTTGACTTGAACGAAGCACTACACAACTAAAAGGAGGAGTGAATATGAAAAAGAAAAAATCTCTTGGCAGTATTTTCAAGGATGGCTTGATCACAAACAATCCCACCTTTGTACAGCTCCTCGGAATGTGCCCCACTCTTGCAACCACAACATCTGTAATCAACGCTATCGGCATGGGCGCGGCAACCACAGCGGTGCTTATGTTCTCTAACCTGTTTATATCCCTTCTCCGCAAATTCATTCCCAAGCAAGTGCGAATTGCGGCGTACATAGTCATTATTTCCGGATTTGTAACAACGGTTGAGCTTCTGATTAAGGCGTTTTTCCCGTCTCTTGACGCATCTCTCGGCTTGTTCATTCCGCTGATCGTTGTAAACTGTATTATTCTTGCCCGCGCTGAAGCATTTGCATCAAAGAATACACCTCTCCGTTCCGTTGTTGACGGTCTTGGCACAGGTCTGGGATTTATGCTTGCACTTGTTCTCGTTGCGGCTGTTCGTGAGCTTCTCGGAAGCGGAATGCTCTTTGCAGGCTCTGATGGCACAGGCGGCGTTCAGATCCTTGGTGACTGGTTCTCCCCTGCAACTATCTTCCTTATGCCCACCGGTGCATTCCTGACCCTCGGTTGTATCATCGCTGTGGTTCAGAAGATCCGTAGTGTAGCGGCTGAAAAGGGAAGAATCGACACCTTGAAGTCAGACGCGGCAGAACACGGATATTACTCCGAATACCTTGCAAAACTTGAAAGCAAAAAGCACTTTATCACAAGACAAAAAGCCGATTCCGGCGAGAAAGAATAAGGAGGACGTATGGCAAATATTTTCTTAATAATGTTTACGGCGATCCTCACCGAAAACTTCATTTTCTCCCGTTTCTACGGCTGTTGTCCTTTCCTTGGTGTATCTGACAAGCCCTCTACCGCTCTCGGTATGGGTATGGCGGTTACATTCGTTATGACAGTGTCCTCTGCGGCAACCTGGGCGGTTTATCACTTGGTTCTAGTTCCCGCAAAGATGGAAGTTCTCAAAACTATCGCGTTCATTCTCGTGATTGCAACTCTCGTTCAGTTTATCGAAATGTTCCTCAGAAAGTTTATCCCCGTGCTTTATAGCTCCCTCGGTATTTATTTGCCCCTTATTACCACAAACTGCGCGGTTCTCGGTTCTGCCCTTGTTAATATCGAAAAGGGTTATTCTTTCATTGAAAGCGTAGTGTTCGGCTTCTCTGCGGCAATCGGATTTACTATGGCAATCGTGGTTTTTGCCGGTGTTCGAGCAAGACTCACCTTCTCCGACCCGCCGAAGTCCTTCCGAGGATTCCCCCTTCTGCTTATTGCGGCAGGCCTTGTGGCTATGGCGTTCTCCGGTTTCTCCGGAATGAAGTTCTAAGGAGGATTCGATATGTTTGAAACTATAATTCTTCCTGTAATTGTATTTATCGCACTTGGTATTGCCACAGGAACCCTTCTTGCAGTTGCAACCAAGGTGTTTGCGGTAAAGAAAAACGAGGTAGCAGAGCGGATCAACGAATGTCTGCCCGGTGCAAACTGCGGCGGATGCGGATACTCCGGCTGTGCGGCACTTGCTGAAGCAATTTCAAACGGCGAAGCGGATGTTACACGCTGTTCCGTTGGTGGCGCAGAAGTGGCAGCGCAGATTGCTGAGATCATGGGCGTTGAAGCTGCTCCCGCAGTTCGTATGAGAGCGCAGGTTATGTGCTCCGGTACTCACGAATATGCACGTAAAAAGTACGTTTACGAAGGCGTTGACGACTGCGTTGCCGCTGAAAAGATCGGCGGCGGCGATAAGCTTTGCAAAAACGGCTGTATCGGCCTTGGCACCTGCGTGAAATCCTGTCCCTTTGATGCGATCTCCGTTGAAGAAGGGGTAGCGGTAGTTGACTACACCAAATGTCGCGGCTGCGGCGTGTGCTCCAACGTTTGCCCCAAGGGAATCATTAAACTGATCCCATTTGATGCGAAGCACTGGGTAGGCTGTATGTCTGACGACACCGGTAAGGTCACCAGACAGGTTTGCGACGTTGGCTGTATTTCCTGCAAGATCTGTGAGAAAAACTGTCCCACAAATGCTATTACCGTTGATAACGGAAACGCAAACATTGACTACACCAAATGCACCGGATGCAACATTTGCGTTGACAAATGCCCCAGACATATTATCTGGTCCGGCGAGGTTCAGGGCAAGCTTGGACTCGTTATCAAGAGAGTGAGTCAGAGCGAATAATAAACGAAATAAAAGGGCCGTTTGGAGCTTCCGGACGGTCTTTTTTTGAAGGCAATCTTGCACAAATTACAACTGTCTATATTGTGCAATCATACGAAAACACTTTGACAAAATAAAAATAAATCTGTTATGCTTGAAATTGACCCAAAAATGTTCTAATATATGAAATAAGCGTTTGTTTTATAACGCTTTCAAATGATGAAAATATTTATTATCCGGAGGATAAGTTTATGAACGCATCTGACATCATCAGAGTTGGTATTATCGGTTGTGGCGGTATCGCCAACGGTAAGCACATGCCCTCCCTCAAAAAGGTTGAAGGCGTAGAAATGGTTGCATTCTGTGACATTATTGAAGAAAGAGCTGAAGCCGCAAAAAAGGAATTCGGCACAGAAGACGCAAAGGTTTACACAGACTACAAGAAGCTTCTTGAAGACAAGACTATCGACGTAGTTCACGTTTGTACTCCTAACCGTGCACACAGCTTCATTACAGTTGATGCCCTTGAAGCAGGCAAGCACGTAATGTGTGAAAAGCCCATGGCTATTAACTCTGTAGAAGCAAAGAAGATGCTGGACGCATCCAAGAGAACAGGCAAGATGCTCACAATCGGCTACCAGACCAGACAGACCGCTCAGGCTCAGTTCCTTAAGGCTGAAGCTGAAGCTGGCACATTCGGTGATATTTACTTCGCAAGAGCATGCGCAGTTCGTCGTCGTGCAGTTCCCACATGGGGCGTATTCCTTAACGAATACGAACAGGGCGGCGGCCCCCTTATCGACATCGGCACACACGCTCTCGACGTAACCCTCTGGCTTATGAATAACTACAAGCCCAAGTACTGCGTAGGTACAACTTACCACGCTCTTAACAGCTCTACAGAGCAGGGCAATGCTTGGGGCAACTGGGATCCTGAAAAATTCACAGTAGAAGACTCCGCATTCGGCTTTATCGTAATGGAAAACGGCGCTACAATTTCTCTTGACGCTGCTTGGGCTCTCAATACCCTTGAAGTGAGAGAAGCTTGTTGCATGATCTGCGGTACAAAGGCAGGCGCTGACATGTTTGGCGGTGTACACATCAACGGTATCCGTCAGAACAGACAGTATACATTTGAACCCAGCTTCAACGCAGGCGGCGCAGCATTCTATGAAGGTATTGACGATAATAACCCCGCAGATAAGGAAGCATACCAGTGGATCAATGCAGTTCGCGAAAAGAAGAACCCCACAGTTCTTCCCGAACAGGCTTACTGCATTACTCAGATCCTTGAAGGTATCTACACTTCTGCAAAGACAGGCGATATCTACAGATTCTGATAAGATCATACACAAATGGAGAGGAGAGGTTTTACGAGATCTCTCCTCTTTTGTCTATTTGCAAAACCGGGAGAATACAATATGCTGACAAAACTTAAAGAAAAATATATCCGCGGAGCTTGGGGCGGGGAGCCGTCTCAGGAGACTGTACAAAAAGCGCAGAAAACATATGATAGTATGGTTAAGGACAGCGAAACCGGATTCTATTATTGGACTGACATAAATTACGCGGACAGAACCATGGGCACGTGGAGTACATTTGATCACATGGGGCGCATTAACGATATTGTCGGTGCTTTCGGCAAGGATCGCCTCAAAAATGACGAGGATTATCTCAAGAGAATTTACTCCGCCCTTGACTACTGGTTCTACCACGATTTCCGTGCGTCAAACTGGTGGTTCAACGAGATCGCTATGGTTATGGTCACCACATCTATCCTCTTCAGAATGGACGGTATCATTGACGAGGAGCGCAGGCACAAGACCATCGACATCGTCAAGCGCGGAACATTTATCTTCAACCCGGGCGCCAATCGCTGGTCCGGTGCAAATCTGATGTGGGGTGTGACTAACACTATCAAGTACGGCGTTCTGACCGATGATGTTGACGCTGTCCAGCTTGCTATTGACAAAGCAACCCGGGCGGTGTTTGTGTCAAAATCCGGCTGGGAGGGAATTCAGCCTGACTTCAGCTTTTTCCAGCACGGTCCGAGACTTTATTCCGGCGGATACGGTGTTGTACTTTTGGCAGAAGTGCTGCAGCTTGAGCATCAGCTCGCAGGCACAGGCTTCGGCCTCAGTCCCGAAAAGCGGGATATCATCGTTTCTATGATCCTTGAGGGACTCAGGTATATGACCCACCGCGGAGTATATGACTACGCTTGCACGGGAAGAAACTTCTCTCGGGGACCCCTTGACGCGTCAACGAATTTCTTACACACTTTGGAGTGTATCCCCGAGTACCCAAGATATGACGAGATCGTTGAATATCGCAAATCCATTGAAAACAAAACCGCCTTTGAGGGAACAAAGTATTTTCCCGACGCACATATGCTTTGTCACCACACCAAAGGAATGTATTTTGGGGTGAAATTTGAGGCAAGCAACATTCACGGCACAGAGCATTGCAATGAAGAGGCGATCCTGTCGAAAAATTTGGCATACGGCACAAATTATGTAATTATGCGTACCGGCGAGGAGTACAAGGCTATTTCCCCCGTGTGGGATTTCGCTTTGGTTCCCGGTACAACTGCATATTACGAGGACGATTATGCGCTCTATGAGGACAACCCCGGGGCGCTCCAGTGGGTAAAATGCCTCCAGTCGTCTCACTCGGGCGGCAAGCAGGAGGGCGACCTTGTGGCTATGTACCAGCAAGCAGTCCACGAGGATATGTCCATCTACGTTTCTGATTTTGCTATTCCCGGTGGACTTATATGCCTTGGCACGGGACTTCGCTGCGACCTGCGGCGAGAAGTCAACACAACCGTTGAGCAGTGCCCGCTGGTTGGCGAAATAACCCGCGAGGGAAGTTCGATCGTCCACAACGAGATCCGATATACCAGCCTTAACGGACGTGAGCTTGTCCTCGATACTCCACACGTTGTAGGATCTTGGTACAGAAACAACCACACGGCATCTGATACCCCCGTTGAGCGGGATATGTTTATTCTGACTATACCCCACACAGCGGAAACCGATGGCACGTATGCATATATGATCACAACAGCTCAAGAACAGGCGCCCAAGGTTACTGTTATTGAGAATTCCCTTGATATGCAGGCTATTGATGTTGAGGGCGTAGGTGTGATGGCGGTGTTCAATTACGATTGCACCCGTACCCTTGCCAGGGAAGAGATCAGCGGCAAAAAAGGTCAGGTTTATATAAAAAAATATTGATTCAAACATGAAAGCTTTATTTTGTGAGACGTCGGAGATGCCGTCCCCTACCGATAAAGCCGAAAAAACAAAACGGAGCCGTAGGTCTGCAAAATTAGCGGTAAACCCAATAGCCTTCCCCCACAGGAGAAGGCTTTTTTGTTATGCTGAAAGCAAAGAAAAAGCCCCGCGCAAGGCGAGGCAAGAAATGTTATTTATCTGTACTTATCTAAAACAGCTCTGTACTCGGAGTTTTTGAGAAGCTCGGCACGTCTACCACCTTTAGCGTTAGTGCGATAATCAAGATTGAATTTGAAAAAGTTTTCGCTTATCGCTTCTCCATAACGGTCAAAGGCGTGATTCAATGCCTGATTTTTCGCTCTCATATCTTCAAGCTTTTTTGTCACACATAGGTTTTTATACATAACTGCGATTACCTGTTCATCCGTTCCGCCTCGATAGCTCAAGTCGTTTTCCATCCTGCCAAGGAACGAACTCGCGAGCATAAGGAAGAATGCTTCTCCGGTCTCTTCAAAAGCATTTAGCATCAACTCACCGCATTTCAGTGTACGCTCCACCTTTTCTTCCATTGAGAGAGAAGGATTGAAAAACACGGTTCTGCCG
>SVSJ01000052.1 GCA_015064355.1 Oscillospiraceae bacterium
GAGTTTCGTTATCAAACCATATTTTTACTCTAATGGGAAAATAATAATTGGCTCTGATAAATTTTATGAATTGCATTATTTCGGTTCTGGTATCTTCATTAAATTCCTTAGAAAATACACATCTGATTCCAGCCTCTTTTGCAGAGTCAATATATTCATTTTTGAATTGTTTCTCTATCCAAAATATCAAAACTCTCACCTCGGCAAATTAAATGCTTTCATTTTTCTTTATCGCCAGTTTCGCATTTGTTTTACAAATACATCGGGCAAAGCCCATACCCCTAAAGATGCACGAGCGTGTCCTAAGGCTCCCTCCGGAAGGGAGCTCCCGACGGAGTCGGGTGAGGGAGAGTGCGTTACAATAAAGTTTAATTTAAATTCAAAGTCACGCAGGCTCCTTCCGTCACGCTACGCGTGCCACCTCCCTCTCGGAGGGAGGCTTTTCGGTGATTCCAATATAACACAAATCGGCAGAGAAGACAACCTCTCTGCCGAAATTTGTAAACATCCTTATGAGAACCAGCATAATGAGAGACTTTCATTTTTATTTTTCTCTGCCGTATTTCTTCAGCATCACAGCCAGAACAATGCCACCGATAATCAGAATTACACCGCTCACAAGCATAACGGTAGACAAGATCGATACGGGGTTCGACTTCGCGAAGTTATCAAACATTTCGCCAGCGGCAGTGTTGTACTGATCGAAAAACGGATCGTAGCCGCCACCGAACACCATCCCGTTCATCTCGCTCACCATCACGTCGGTGGTTGAAGAAAACCCCGTAAACATAAAGCTTGTAACAAGCTTTAAGATCCCGCCGATGAAGGTGATTCCGGCACCAACCAGAGCAATATACACGCCCGCAAGCCAGCCGAATCGTTTGAGCAGTCTACCGAGAGTCTTTGGCAAATTGTCAACCCAATCCGGGTATGAACGTTCCTCTGCCGTCTTGTGGTAATAGGGATTTTCATGGGGTTTGGCTTGTTCCTCGGCAGAGGGCTCTTCCACAGGCTCATCCTCTGAAAGAAGCCAGTCGGTAGTCACGCCGAAGGTCTTTGATAAAAGCAGCAGCTTTCCCACCTCGGGAGTCGCTTCCCCCGTTTCCCACTTGCTTATTGCCTGGCGTGATACGCCGATCACCTCACTAAGCTCCTCTTGGGACAATCCTGCCCTCTTGCGGCAGTAGATTATTTTATTTGATAATGTCATATCTCGTTTCCTTTCTCGGATTTGTGAGATCAGTATATCAAAATTCGGGGCAAAACTCCACCAACTCAGCCTTGAAAAAGCGCAACCGGTGGTTGCATTTTGCTTTTTTCGGGTATTTTACTCCTCAAGCAGCGCAAGTGCCTCCGGGAACAGTGCCAGGCTGCGGCTGAGGATACCGTTCATGTGCGCGATTGCCACGCCGTAATTCACCACGGGAACGCCTACTGACGTTGCCTTGCCGATTCGGTGTGCAACTTCCGTCTCGTTCAGCATACAGGCACCGCAATGGATCACAAGCTTGTAATCTGACAAGTCCTCGGGAAACTCACCGCCTGAGGTAAAGGTATACTCGGGCACAAATCCCGTAGTTTTCTCAATAAGTTTCGGCAGCTTTACCGTGCCAATGTCACCGCACTGCCTGTGATGAGTGCAACCCTCGGCAATAACCACACGGTCACCTGCTTTGAGCTTCCGTAGCGCCGCCGCACCCTTGACTTGTGTGAGCAGGTCTCCCTTGTATCTGGCGAACAGGATCGAGAATGAAGTCAGCGGCACGTTATGAGGCACGAGAGGTGCCACCTTGCCGAATGCCTGGGAATCGGTGATAACCATTTTCGGCGGCTTGGCAAGAGAATTCAGAGTAGCAGTCAGTTCCGTGTCCTGACAAACCAGCGCCATACAATGTGCGTCGAGAATATCGCGGATGGTCTGCTGCTGTGGGAGGATCAGTCTGCCCTTTGGTGCGGCCGCGTCAATGGGAGTCACCAGCACCACCACGTCACCGGGCTCAAGGAGGTCTGCGACGATCCTGCGGGTGTTCTGCTTCCCTTTTGCGAGGGTTCCGATCATTTCTTTCAGCTCGTTTATATTCACGCCGTTTTTCGCGCTGACCCAGATCTCGTTGCCGTTTTTCGCGGGAATTGAATCAAGCAGATCAGCCTTGTTCCGAACGATAATATAGGGCGTTTTTTTCTCCTTCAGCAGATCGGCAAACTCTCGCTCATCTTCAAATAGCTCACGTCTTGCGTCAGTTACAAGGATCGCCACATCGGTCTTTGCAAGGATCTCCCGGGTCTTTCCCACTCTGAGAGCTCCAAGCTCCCCTTCGTCGTCAAAACCGGGGGTATCGATTATCATAACCGGTCCGATGGGGAGAAGTTCCATTGCTTTTTTAACTGGGTCTGTGGTGGTACCAAGCACATCTGACACCACCGCGAGATTTTGTCCTGTGACCGCGTTTACAAGGCTGGATTTGCCTGCGTTACGTCTACCGAAAAAGCCAATATGCACCCGCTCGGCAGATACTGTTTCGTTAAGGCTCATATTCGTCTCCTTTCGGTGCTTTATCAGAATCTGAAGTCACGTCTGCTCGAATTTTTAATATCTACTATATTCTGCTTTGCGATGTTTCTGACCTTTTCGTTGGGTACTTTTTCAATCTCGCGCTCGATCGTTTCGTAGCCGATCTTCTTGGTCTCCTCACTTGCGTAGTCTTCGAGATACTCGGTAAGGGTCATAAGCGCATTGGGGTGGCAGCAGTTGACGATCTGTCCTGTTTTGCAAAGGCTCATAAAGCGGTCGCCTGTTCTGCCTTCACGGTAGCAAGCGGTGCAGAATGAGGGAATGTGTCCGTTTTCCATAAGCCAACGAACTACCTCGTCGAGAGTTCTCTGGTCAGATACGTCAAACTGCTCGGTATCGTGAGGTCTTTCCTCAGTTGTATATCCGCCAACGGAAGTGCGGGAACCGCCGCTCACCTGGGATACGCCAAGTCGGAGAAGCTTTGCACGGACAGCCTCGGTCTCGCGGGTGGAGATGATGATTCCTGTGTAGGGTACAGCAAGACGGATGCAAGCTGTGATCTTTGCGAACGTATCGTCGTCGATACCGTTGTCGAAATCGTCGGGGTTAATATCGTCAGCCTTCTTAAGTCTTGGCACGCTGATGGTGTGAGGGCCAACCCCGTGAACAGCCTCAAGATGCTCTGCGTGCATGATAAGACCAGCGAATTCGTATTTGTAAAGCTCAAGTCCGAAGAGTACACCAAGGCCTACGTCGTCGATACCGCCCTCCATTGCTCTGTCCATAGCCTCAGTGTGATAAGCGTAATCGTGCTTGGGGCCTGTGGGATGGAGTTCTAGATAGCTTTCCTTGTGGTATGTTTCCTGGAAGAGGATGTATGTACCGATTCCCGCTTCCTTCAGCTTGCGGTAGTTTTCAACAGTAGTCGCTGCAATATTGACGTTAACTCTGCGGATGTCGCCGTTTTTGTGATGCACGCTGTAAATGGTGTTGATGCACTCGAGAATATACTCGATAGGATTGTTGATGGGGTCCTCGCCGGCTTCGATAGCAAGTCTCTTGTGGCCCATATCCTGCAGTGCGATAACCTCGGCTTTAACTTCCGCCTGAGTAAGCTTCTTTCTGGGAATGGTCTTGTTCTTTAAGTGGTACGGACAGTAAACACAGCCGTTTACGCAATAGTTGGAGAGGTACAAGGGGGCGAAGATAACGATTCTGTTACCGTAGAACGCCAGCTTGATCTCCTCTGCAATTTCGTAAATTCTCTTGATCTTTTCGGGATCGTCGCAGGCGAGAAGCACAGACGCTTCTCTGTGTGTAAGACCAGCGCAGGTCCAGCCTGCTTCCGTCTTTCTCGGTCTTGCTTTTTCGAGGATCTCATCAATGAGAGCGCTGTTGTTCTTGTTTGCCTCAGCGTACTCGAGAGTTGCTCTGATCTCCCCGTCGTTGATAAATTCTTCAGCCTTTAATGATTTGGGATCGTAGATTGCCATAATATGTTCCTTTCTTTTGGGTCAGTTCTCTTCCCCGTTAGATGTATTATTGATTATTTTTTGCGTCGCCACGGCTCACAACCACTGTGTAACCGATAGAGCGCATTCTTTCCTCAAGCGCCGCTTTAGCCTGTGCCGATTCAGCACCGTCAGATAATTTGTTGTCGTAAAGCATATATTTTCGTCTCACAGACGCGGGAGATAAATTGGGCATCACCACATTTGCGCCTGCAAGGATTCCCCTCTCGCGTCCGCCTTCCTCAAGGGAGCCGAGAGCTGTTGTTGCCGGAAGAAGTACTGTGGGATGGATCAGCCTGATGCAGGAGAGTAGCAGGCAGGTCAAATCCACCGATCCTGCTTTGAAGTCGCGGAAATCAGTATCCTTGTGGGGGATAAAGGGGCCGATTCCGCACATATCCGGCTTGAATTGTCCGATAAACTCAAGCTCGCCCGCCAGCATTTCGTCAGTTTGATAAGGGGAGCCTACCATAAATCCGCAGCCCACCTGATACCCAAGCTCACGAAGATCGCGGAGGCATTTCAAACGGTTTGCCAGGGTCAAAGATTCCGGATGCAGTAGACCGTAATGCTCGGGATCCGATGTTTCGTGACGGAGCAGGTATCTGTCAGCCCCGGCCTCTTTCAGCCGTGCATAGCTTTCGCGGCTTCGCTCACCCAAGGACAAAGTCACAGCGCAGTCGGGATAACGGGATTTGATCCCCCCGAGAAGTTCCACCAGAAACTCATCGGTGAAATGCCCGTCCTCGCCGCCCTGCATTACAAAGGTGCGAAATCCGAGAGCATATCCCTCGTCGCAGCAAGCGAGAATGTCCTCTTTTGTGAGTCTGTATCGGTCGCAGTTCTTGTTGGATGCTCTTATGCCGCAGTAATAGCAATCATTTTTGCAGATATTGCTGATCTCAATAAGCCCGCGGATGTAAACGTCACGTCCGTAGTGCCGCTCACGCTCTGCTCTTGCAAGGGCCGCGAGATACTCCCGCTCTTCTTTGTCGGAATTCTGAATGATCTCAAGATACTCCGACTTTTCAAGGAAGTGATCCTTCGCCAAACGGTCAGCCAAAATTTTTATTCTTTCGTTCATATTATTTAACACCCGAGTACGCCGTCTTCACACTGACTCCGGAGAGCTTGCCTATCCTGCCGGACATAGCAGATATAGTGTTCTGGGGCGCGTCAACTGCAATACTGATAATACTGATCTTCTTTTCCCTGTATGGGATGCCCATGCGTCCGATGATATACTCTCTGTATTCGTGGAGAATTGAGTTGAGGATCTCAACGGTATCCGCTTCCTCAATTATGATACTCATTACAGCAACCCGAGTTTCCATATTTACTCCTTTTTAGTTTGGCAAATAAAAAATGCCGTTACCCCATAGTCAGAGCGCGGCAAAAAAGCGTAATATGCAGTTTCATCCGACGCCTTTCACGCAGAAAATCTTTGTGTCAGGGGTTCTGTATTAATTATACTACAAACTTGGTAGGTTGTCAAGCGGTGATATATAACAAAGAAAACCGCCACGGCGGTGACGGTTTTGTTTTTAGTTGATATACTTTTCTGCGTGCTTTTTCAGAGCCTCGAAGGATTCGTCGCTTAAGTGATGCTCGATCTTGCAGGCATCATCAGTTGCAACCTCTTCGGAGACCCCAAGATTCATAAGAAACTTTGTTAAAAGGGTGTGGCGCTCGTACATTTTGGTTGCTACCTCTACGCCCTTATCTGTGAGGGTGATATATCCGTCCGGGTCAACCACAATGTATTCTCCCTCTTTCAGAAGACCCACGGCACGGCTCACGCTGGGCTTAGAAAATCCCATATATTCGCAAACGTCAATGGAACGCACAAAATTGCTCTTCTGAAGCAGAACGTATATTGATTCAAGATACATTTCGCCTGATTCCTGCAGTGCCAACGGTATCGCCTCCTGTCTTTTTTCTTTAAATTAAGTATAGCATATAATTCAGGATATTTCAAGTAGCAATTTTTCTCTCCTAATATTGTTTTGAAGTGAGCAGTATGGTATAATTATAAAAAATACCACGAGGTGACAATATGCTTTGGGACTTCACAAAAGAGAAATTTGATATAATTATTCAGGCCGGGCAGTCAAATGCAGCAGGCGACGGCGGCGGCAACGTTGACAGACCATACATCCCCACAAACGAGATTCTGCACCTGGAAAACGATTTCACTATAGGCGTTGCAAGAGAACGAATTAAGGATAACTATATCTTCTCGCATTTCGGCCTTACATTCGCGAAGAAGTACATAGAGGAAGGCAGACTCGCTGAGGGCAGACGTGTTCTCATAATTCGCTCGGCTGTTGGTGGCACAGGCTTCTCTGATCACCGCTGGGGAATGACTGATGACCTTTATCTCAGAATGATGGAGCTTACACGCACGGCACTTCAGCTTGGTTCCGAAAACCGTATCGTTGCGTTCCTGTGGCATCAGGGTGAAACCGATGCTATCAACCATATGGCTGAAGAAGAATATTATGGTCATCTCCTTACACTTGTAAACAGCGTACGCAATGAGTTCAAATCTGATATTCCCTTTGTTTGTGGAGACTTCGTTCAGGACTGGAAGAGCGTAAACGAAGAAATCTGCAAGCCTATAATCGCAGCCCAGAGAAAACTTGTAAATAATATCAGCAACGCAGAATTTGTTGAAACAGACGGTCTGCTTTCAAATAATCAGTACAATAATTTTGACTGTGATAGTATCCATTTCTGCCGCCCTGCTCAGTATGAACTAGGTTACCGCTACTATGACGCTTTTATCAAGGCAGAGCAGAAATAAAATAAACACAAATTCAAAAAATCCCTTGCAATAGCAGGGGATTTATGTTATAATAAACCTGTTCAAAACCGAATAAGCCGGTGTGTTGGAATTGGCAGACGAGGCGGACTCAAAATCCGTTGGTAGCGATACCGTGCGGGTTCGACCCCCGCCACCGGCATAAAAGAAAGATCACCGTAGGTGGTCTTTTCTTTTATCTTGTTGTGAGTGGGAGGGCGAACCCATTCGACACCCCGCCACCGGCATAAGCAAAAAGGTCACGGTCATAGACTGTGGCTTTTTTGCTTTTGTTCTTTCTGTGGAAGGGGGCGAACCGAGTTTGACGTAAGTCAACACTCACTCGACAACCCCGCCACCGGCACCATCTTAAAGCCCTGAAGTTTTATGCTTCGAGGCTTTATTGTTGCCCCATAGGAAGTGTTTTCGCATTGGTCGGATAAAACGGTAGGATTGCATTTGCAGAGGAAACCTTGCTGCTGTAATCCAAGTGCGTGTAGATGTTGGATGTAGTGCCGATGTCACTGTGTCCGAGCCATTCCTGCATCTCTTTGAGCGATAACAATTACGGTATCATTGAAGCGTTGCTGCTTGATTAAAAAAGATGACTTCCATTTCCGTGAAAAGTTCCGAATTGATATTTGATGGTCGCTCACGGTCGTTCACTTCCATACTGAAACGCCTTTCAAGATATCAATTAGTATCTGCTCTACACCTTCTGCCCATTGGTAATGGTTGTTTGCAACCATCTGTCCTGGAAGAATATGCACCACTCCATGCTTATCGGGAATTTGCATATGGAAAAACGCAAAGTTGCCAATTCCGGGGCGGTACTTGGGATCGGTTCTTAATTGATGGATATACCGACCATC
>SVSJ01000017.1 GCA_015064355.1 Oscillospiraceae bacterium
TGGTTTCGGCAAATGCACGAGGTGCAAGCACCTCGGCTTTATACTTAAACTAAATATTATTTTCGGGGATAGGCGCATTTGCCCTGAATTCACCCGAATCGTAGATTGGTTTCGGCAAATGCATGAGGTGCAAGCACCTCGGCTCTAAACTTAAACTAAATATTATTTTCGGGGATAGGCGCATTTGCCCTGAATTCACCCGAATCGTCGATTGGTTTCGGCAAATGCATGAGGTGCAAGCACCTCGGCTCTAAACTTAAACTGAATACTAAACTTCAGGGATAGGTGTGATTCCTTACCGGTGGTATAGTCCACGAGCACCAAAGGGTGTTGAGCTGGTGTGATTCCAGCACCGACAGTTATATGTCAGACTTCCGGTTGTAATGCATAGTTTGTGCATTACGTTTGGATGTGACATTACAGTCTGGATGAGAGAAGATACAAAAGCGCTTTTATGCGTTATCTCCGTGGTTTATGCCGCGGTTTTTTGTTTCTCCCGATTACTGATTATTTATCGGAGGGTATTATGAAGAAAACTACAACCTACAAATCAAGCAATATTCGCAACGTTGCCGCTATCGGCCTGTTTTCGGCGATCGCATTTGTTTTATGCATGCTTTTCCACTTTAAAGCTGCGTTTCTGACTTTTGACTTGAAAGATTCGGTGATGACTGTTGGTGCGATGCTACTTGGTCCAATACCGGGGCTGGTGATGTCCGTACTGGTTGCTTTCTTGGATTTTCTCCTCATTCCCAGCGGTACCGGAGTATACGGCCTTCTTATGGATATAATCTCCAGCGCCAGTTTCGTTTGCATCGGCAGCTTGATCTACACATACAGACGCACTATGAAGGGGGCTGTGTTGGGTATGCTTTCTTCCGTTTTCGGAATGACCGCGATAATGCTCCTTGCCAATATCCACATTACACCTTATTATATGGGTGCTACTACTTCCGAGGTGATTGCTCTCATTCCCACTCTTCTTCTCCCGTTTAATTTGACAAAAGCTGTTTTCAATGCGGCCCTTGTTTTCATTTTATATAATCCCATTTCAAACGCGATGCGTCTGGCAGGATTCAAAACTGCCGGTATAGCTCGCGGGGAGGACGGACCTACCTCTGCTGTATCCGCGCCCAAAAAGAACGGTAGGATCACAGCGGCGGTTACTGTTGTGGGAGTTATCGTTGGAGTCGCGGCTCTCCTTTACTTCTTCCTCGTTCTGAACGGAAGCTTCTCTATTGATTAATTTCACAGAGCAGGGCTTAATTCAGAGTGAAAAAATTGTATACAAATGAAGAAATATGCTATTGCATATGGGCGCATTGTGTGATATAATATATTCGTTAAAAATAAATACTACTTATCAAGAGTGGCTGAGAGACTGGCTCGACGACGCCCGGCAACCTATCGCGTGACAAGGTGCTAATTCCTGACAGATGAGTTAACAGTGTTCTCGTTCTGTCGGAGCGGGAACACTTTTTTAGTCCCAGCCAAAAAGGAGAAAAAATGAAAAGACTTTTCACATCGGAGTCCGTAACCGAAGGACATCCCGACAAAATCTGCGACCAGATTTCCGACAGAATCCTTGACGAAATGCTCCGCCAGGATCCCATGTCCCGTGTTGCTTGCGAGACTTGCTGCACAACCGGTCTCGTTATGGTAATGGGCGAGATCACCACCAACGCTTACGTTGACATTCAGGACGTTGTGCGTAAGACTGTTGTGAACATCGGTTATGACCGCGCGAAGTACGGCTTTGACGGTACAACCTGCGCTGTTATCAACTCCATTCACGAGCAGTCCCCTGACATCGCTATGGGTGTTAACAAGTCCGCAGAAGCAAAATCCGGCGAGGCCGACGAATTTGACATCGGTGCAGGCGACCAGGGTCTTATGTTCGGTTACGCCTGCAACGAAACCCCCGAGCTTATGCCTCTGCCTATTTCTCTGGCACAGAAGATGGCAATGAAGCTCACTGAAGTAAGAAAGAACGGAACTCTCCCCTACCTCCGTCCCGACGGAAAGACACAGGTTACTGTTGAATACGAAGGCGACCGTCCTGTTCGCATTGACACTATCGTTGTATCCTCTCAGCACGATCCCGAGGTTACTCTCGAGCAGATCAGAGAAGACGTTATCAAGCACGTTATTCTCCCCACAGTTCCTGCTGATATGTATGATGTTGATACAATAATCCACGTTAATCCCACAGGCAGATTCGTTATCGGTGGTCCTATGGGCGACAGCGGTCTTACAGGTCGTAAGATCATCGTTGACACATACGGTGGATACTCTCGTCACGGCGGCGGTGCTTTCTCCGGTAAGGACCCCACAAAGGTTGACCGTTCCGCTTGCTATATGGCTCGTTACATCGCGAAGAACATCGTTGCTTCCGGTGTAGCTGAGCGTTGTGAGGTACAGCTTGCTTACGCTATCGGTGTAGCTCGTCCTGTCTCTGTAATGCTCGATACATTCGGCACAGGCAAGATCGACGACTTGAAGCTTGCTGATTACATAATGGACAAGGTTGACATGAGACCTGCTGCGATCATCAGCCGTTTCGACCTCCGCAGACCTATTTACGGTGACCTTGCTGCATACGGTCACATGGGCAGAGAAGACCTGAACGTGCCGTGGGAAAAGACAGACCTTGCTGACGAGATCAAGGCAGAGCTGGAGTTTTAATGTTCTTTTTCTCCTTTAGCGAGGAGAAAAAGAACCAAAAAGAGGAACTTTTTTCTAACGCCTGGGTTTTCGATGTCAGCGGACATCGACGAGGGCGTTGCCCTTCGAACCCACAAACTTTTGAAAAAGTTTGATCAAAACTTTTGCTTGTAGTATTATACCCACAGAAAGGAGACGGAAATGAACAATATTCCCATGCAGGAAAACCCACAGCAGAATATGGATTCCGTCTCCGGTATCGTGGATTCTATAATTTACCAAAACGAAGAAAACGGATACACCGTTTGTGAGATTGAGGACGGAGAGGGATTCCCCGTTACTCTCACAGGTGTGATACCATACCTCACCGAGGGAGACAAGATCACAGCCTACGGAAGCTGGGTGAATCACCCCATCTACGGTCGCCAGTTCAAGGTTGAGACTTACGACAAGACCTTGCCGGCGGAGCAGGGAGATATGCTTCGCTATCTTGCTTCCGGTGCAGTAAAGGGAATTGGCCCCAAGACTGCACAAAAGATCGTGGAGATGTTCGGTACGGATTCCTTCAATGTAATTGAAAATCACCCGGACTGGCTTGCAGACATTCCCGGCATCACCCAGAAGAAAGCGGCGGCTATATCCGAGAATTTCAAGGCTATCTCCGGTGCAAGATACGTAATGATGTTCTGCCGCGACTTTTTCACACCCCAGACCGCTATGAAGATATACAAGAGATGGGGCGGGGCGGCAGTTGACCGTATTCGCGCAAATCCCTACAGACTGTGTGATGATTTCCGTGGAATCAGCTTTAACAGAGCAGACCAGATTGCGGTAAGTATGGGTATGGCGGCAGATTCCGACGAGCGAATCCTTCACGGTGCAAGATATATTCTCAACGCAGAAGCGGGGCACAGCGGACATACCTGTTTGCCTTACGGTGAGCTTCTGAGATGCACTGAGGAACTTCTTTTCGGCGGAGAGAGCGAATACTCTGATAGAGTAAAAGACGTCATTGACGGGGCTGTGACGCGCCTGGAGCTTGTTCCTGTGCGGCGTGGCGGCAATACTTACGTATTCACCCAAGCTATGTATCGGGCGGAAACTTATGTCGCGAAAAAGCTCAAGTCAATAAACCGACTTTGCCCGAAGATCGACAGCCGCGACTCCGTTTTGCTTATTGACAAATGCGAAGCCCAGTCGGGCATCAAGTACGCGCTGACTCAAAAGCAGGCTCTGCACTCCGCTTTGTCCGAAGGGGTAATGATCCTCACCGGTGGTCCGGGTACAGGTAAAACCACAATAATCAAAGGGCTTATATCCATATTCACCTCGTTGGATTACGATATATCCCTGTGCGCTCCTACGGGACGTGCGGCGAAACGAATGAGTGAGGCGACCTCTTATGAGGCAAAGACTATTCACCGCCTCCTTGAAATGGACTACGCGGATGATGACGGGTCGAAATTTCTCAGATGCGAGAACAACACCCTTGATGCTGACGTGATCATCGTGGATGAGGCGTCAATGATCGACATTAATCTGATGGAATCTCTCCTGAGGGCTATAAAAAACGGTGGTCGAGTTATTCTCATTGGTGACTCTGATCAGCTTCCTTCTGTGGGGGCGGGCAACGTGCTTGGAGATATAATCTCCTCGGGAGTGTTTACGGTTGTGAGGCTCACCGAGATATTCCGCCAGTCAGAAGAAAGCCTAATAATAACCAATGCTCACAAGATCAACAACGGCGAGAAGCCAACTCTTACCCGAAAGGATGCGGATTTCTTCTTCCTGCCCAGAGAGAGTGAGGAAGGGATCGCCGCAACGGTGGTGGACTTGGTGAAAAACCGTTTGCCCAGATCCTATGGGGCGGACATTTCCCAAAAGATACAGGTCATCACCCCGTCGAGAAAGGGAATGTCGGGCACGGAGAACCTGAATATGCAGCTGCAGTTTGCTCTGAATCCGCCTGCTGCGGGCAAAACCGAGCACAAATGTCGTGACCTGATCTTCCGCGAGGGAGACCGGGTAATGCAGACCAAGAATAACTATACCATCGAGTGGGAAACTGACGACGGCCGAGAGGGGCTTGGGGTGTTTAACGGAGACATCGGTACGGTTGTAGATATTGACACCGCTGACAGCACAGTTACGGTCAGATTTGACGAGCGGGTGTGCAAGCTTGACTTTACCATGCTTGACGAGATCGACCACTCATACGCTGTGACGGTCCACAAAAGTCAGGGAAGCGAGTATCCGGTGGTTATTATCCCCCTTTACTCTTGTGCCCCCATGCTTCTGTCCCGTAATCTTCTTTACACAGCGGTAACCAGAGCGGCGAAAATGGTGATCCTTGTTGGCAAGGAAGAAATACTCGAGCAAATGATAAACAATGACAGCCACGCAGTGCGCTCAACTATGCTTGCGGGATTTCTCAAAAGTGAATTAATATAAAAAACCTCCGAACTTTGTTTGTTCAGAGGTTTTTGTTTTATTCATTGAATATCCAGCCGATGACAGTCTGCAGGAGGGTGCCGCAGATGAAGATGATCCAGGTGATACCCCACCTTCCCGTTGCGAAGCTGATGAGAAAGTAAAGGATTACTGTCAGTAGCCACATAATTCCGGAAATGCCGCTTTTTAAGACCTTGCGCAGAGACTTTCCTTTGTTATACTTGACCACCATATCGAGAATGATCTCGCCCATGGAACCCCACAGGAATATGAGCCATGTAATGTGCCAGTGGCCATAGGTGAAGCTGACAAGGAAGAAGAGGATCACTGTCAGAAGCCACATGCAAGAGGAGATCTTGTCCGTGATCTTTTTGAGATCCTTGATCCGGCTCTTTTTTTCGGCTGCGGCTTTTTCGGCGGGAGTTTTTTCGAGAGATGCGAGAGTTTCCTTTATCTTATCCAGATCTTTAAGTACATTCCTGTATGCGTCAAGCTCTGCCATACCATTTTCCACAAGCTTGTCGTACTCGGCCTCAAGATCGCTGGTAACCTTTTCGCAAGCGGCAGCGGCAGACGTGCCTATCTCATTGCACAGGGATTTGATTTTTCTTTCAATCTCTCTTTTCATAAGCTGTCACCAAAATTAGTCAACCAAACTGATTCTGTTCCAGTCAAGACCGTAGGTGTTGTAAATGTATGTATTGTCGGGAATGAACAATGCGTCTTCAAGTCTGATGGTGCCGTCGCCAATGCGCATTGAGCTGTTGTACTGGCCGCGGTATGCCGCAACGTGTACGTGAATACCGCTTGATACGCCGTAATTACCGCAATCGTAGAAGTATTCGCCCTGTGCTATTCCCATTCCAACGTAAATATTGGAGATATTATTATCGTGGAGGAAGCAGAGGGTCATATAGTCATAGGAGCCGTCGGCGTAACGAACTTTGTCAACGCTCTGGATCCAAACTGCGTTACATGAATAATAACTTGGGTCAACTCTTACAACCTTTGCGTTGAAGGGAGCTTTTACTCTTCCTTCGGTAGGTGCCATATCAATAGCGTTCTGGTGTCTGTGAGAGTAGGTGTCGTAAGCGCCCTGGGTGATTACCATAGAATCGGCAACGAAGATTGCAAGCTCTTCGCCGTTTGCATTCAAAACGCCCTGGCGGACAAATTCCCAAGTTTGCATTGTGGATTCGCCGTAGTTTGCCATAACGACTGCAGAACCGTTGGTATAAGGATCGGCAACAGACAGGCATCTGTTGTCACCCTTCTTTGCGGATGTGATGATCCATTTGCCGTCCGCTGTGCCCTGGATGTTGAATTCCATAGCATTCTGTCCGGTGGATCCATATAGACCGGTCTTGTCAGAAGAGGTGGATGCGCCGATTACTCTGCCATAACCGTGTCTTGATGCTGCGGAGTAAATGTAATATGTACCGCGCTCTGTTCTCTGGAGACGGAAGGTCTGTGTGATGTCCTGAGTGTCGGCCCAAAGGGTGATTCCAACGCCCTCGTAGTCATTATTGTATCCAACTGCGGCTACGTTGAGGAGCTTGTTGCCCTCGGTGGCCTTGATGGTGTAGTAACCGTCGGGAACGACCCAACCGCTGTTATATCCTGCAAGGGACATATACTGTTCTGTCTCATCTGCGTTGTCGCTCCAGAGGAGGAACACAGCATCCTGATAGGAAATGCGTCCGCTTTGAACCAGAAGGTCGGAATAAACTTTGTTTGAATCCTTGATTGTTGCGCGGAGGGTGTTGTACATAGCCATTACCGCACCGCCGCGGGTGAGAGGCTCATCCTTTTCGGTTGTGCAAATGCCGATGTCACGGCAATAATCAGCAGCCAAGAATGTTGTGTAGTCTCCGAGCTCTGCGCGGTATCCGAGAGCGTAGAGGCAATAGCTCATAAAGATCTCGGTGGTTTCTGCCATGATTGGATTGAAGTTTTCGCCTTCAATGTGGTTAAGCAGACCGCAGTTGTAAAGATATCCAACGTAGTCGGTTGCCCATTCGGGAACGTCAACGAAGGGGTGCTCGTATCGTTTGTCCAGTGCTGTTTCTTCAGCTCCGAGGAGGCGCACTGCGAAAACTACGGCTTCGGTTCTGTTAAGACCTCTGTCAAGGTTGAACTCAATTCCGCCGTTGAGATCAGTGCCGCTACCTGTGATGAATCCGAGATAGTACAGACGCATAGCTGCGTCATTTGTGTCAAGATCAAGTCCTGCAGCTATCTCTGAATCAACTCCGAGCTTCGAATAAATATTTCTTGAGCCAACGAGCTTCATGGCGCTTGCGGATGTTGTGAGCATCACAAAAGCGAGAAGGGCAGCTGCCGGCCTCAAGAGCTTATTTAATCTCATATGCAAACAGTTCCTTTTTATAATGAAAATTGTATATAGTCAAAGATATACCAAATACTATTATACACAAAGCAGATGGAAAAGTCAAGCAAATATGAACTTTTTGAGTACAAACGGGGCTTTTTGAGTGGCATTTGGCAAAAAATAATGCACATACGGCTTAAAATCGTCGGCATGTGCATTGGTTATTCGGTTGTTTTTAGCGTCTGCCGCTCATTCTGCGAAGCTTCTGCTCACGTCTGCGCGCCTGAATTAGAACGTAGGCAACGGACAAAACCACGATCGCAATAATGGTTGAGATGAAGAAGCGGCTCTTTGTGAACTGCTTTATTCCCTCAAGGAAGTGAAGAAACTCACTTCGCGTAATGCTTGAGGTGGTGATAAGGGGACAGCTTCCCAAAATCTCATCTCCATAGAGCACGGTGATAGATCCTGCTATAGCTCCCGCTTCAACCGGTGCCTCAAGGGAGTCGGAGTAGGTATTATAGCTGTAGCGGATATCCTTCTGCAGATCTATAGACTTTGGCAGGTAAACGGTAATATCGTTCTGAGGAACAAGGGTAACATAGTCGAGGGTTGACGAGAGGGTCACGGGAAGCTCGCAGATTATTTTCGACGAGGACAAAACCTGTGCGTAATCGTAAGCCTCAAATGCCCATTTAAGCATATTTGTTCCGTTTATGTAGCTGTAGAGCTTGCCGTCTTCGTCCTTTTCCGCGCCCAGCACAACTGCCAGGTAGGTAAGGCCACGCTCCTCATCCTCGGCAACGGCACATAGGGTGTATCCGCCCTGGGTGGTTGCGCCTGCGTTCATTCCGATAGCGTCGCTGTAGTAGTAATCCACGCTGTAGAATTTGGAAATGAGGCAGTTGCGGTTGTAGATACTGCGGTAGTCACTTTTGTTTGTGGCGTCCATTACGTACTTTGATGTTGCGGTAATGTCTATAAACTCGGGTATATTGTATGCGTATTTTGCGATCAGTGCGGTGTCTGCGGCGGTTGTCACCATCAGATCATCGTGGAGACCTGTAGGGTTCATATAATAGGTGTTGTACGCGCCGATCCACGCTGCTTTTTCATTCATCATTCTGACAAACGAGGCTGTGTCACCTGCTGTTGCGTGAGCAAGGATAATCGCTGCATCGTTTGCGGAGTTGACCAGCATACAGTTGAGCATCTGGCGTACTGTAACTATCTCTCCGTCGTAAAAGCCGATCTTGTTGCCTGCGACCTCGCCGAGCATTTCCCGTGTGACTGTGATCTCTGTGTCAAGGGCTCCCTCGAAATAGTCGAAAGCCACAATGGCTGTCATAAGCTTTACGGTTGATGCAGGATACACGATCTCTGTAGGGTTATACTCAAACAGTGCGGTATCATTCTCGAAATTATAAAGGTACGCTGCCTTGCACTTTTCCAGCGGCGGGACGGGTGGCAGGGAGTCGGTATCGTCCGCTGACACGGTAACCGCAGACAAAAGGATCTGCAATACAACAATAATTAGCGCTGTAATTCGAATTTTGAATTTCATTGTGAATATTCCAATATTATAAGATATTTTTGAGCAGTTCTTTTGCTCTTGTGGCGTCCTGTTCAATGGCGGATCTGAGAGAGTCGATGTCGTCAAATTTTATCTCCTCGCGAAGCATTGCGTAAAGCTTCACGGTGGCGCATTTGCCGTAGATCTCACCGTCGAAATCGAAAATGTGGGTTTCTATGGTTACATCACTTTGATTGTCGTTGACGGTGGGACGATGGCCAATGTTGCACACGCCTCCGTAGATGTTTTCTCCACCGTTTTTATATAGAGTTACGCTGCAGCAGTACACACCGTTTTTTGGTTGCACTTTTCCCCGGGGAAGTCGCTGGTTAATGGTGCGGATTCCCATTTTTCTGCCGATCTGCACGCCGTGCTCGATAATTGATGTTATGGAGTAGGGGGAGGCGAGGAGCAGATTTGCTTCTTCCACGCATCCGTCCTTGATGAGCCTGCGGATACGTGAGGAGGACACCCTCTCACCCTCAATCCTTTGTTCCGGAACGATGCGGTAGGCGATGCCGTGGCTTTCTGCCATTTTGCCGAGATCGTCGGCTGTGCAAGCTGCACCCTTGCCGAAGGTAAAATTGAAGCCGCACACTACGGCTGAGGGGGCGTGTTTTCTTGCTATAGAGTCCTCGAAAAACGTTGCCCCGTCGATGTCCTTGAGATCTTCGAAGCTTTCAATGATCTCGTAATCTATATTGCATTCCGCAAAGAGGGTGCTTTTTTCGAAATTTGCAGTAAGCTCGTTTGCCGTATTCTCATCTTTCCACGACTTTTCAAAGGTCCACACGCAAACGGGAACACCACGCTCTGCTGCCAGCTTTTTTGCCTCGTCGAACAATGCGCGGTGGCCAAGATGTACCCCGTCAAAATATCCGAGGACGATTACCGAGCCCTTGGGTAAGGCGGCTACGTCGCTGTGGGTGTGAAGATCAATAATTGGCATAGTTAATCCTATCAGTTGTTGTTTAATATACTTTAAGAGCAAACACCGGGCAGACCTTGGTGCAATATCCGCAGCGGACGCATTTTTTGTCGTCGGGAACAGCACGGTACTTGGGAGCGGCCTGTTCGATGCCTGCGCTACGAGCAAATTCTCCGGCAAAATCAAGGGAGGGGTCCGCCTCTTCGTCAGCTACCTCCACCAGCCGGAGAGCACCCTCACCGCAACGGCGCACACAAGCTCCGCAGCCCTCGCAGTATTCTTCCACATGGAGTGTGCGGTGCTTTGACTGAAGTCTGGCGCGATCGGTGTCGGAGAACTTTCCCTCGGAGAGGAAGCGGAGGTTTGCGTCAACCTCGTCGATAGATTGCATTCCGACTGCTACGGCATCTATGTAGGGCTTGTCCAGCACAAATCGGAGAGCTTCTTCCGCGGATGTGCAGAGATGACCGCCGCCCAGAGCCTTCATTCCGAAAATACCGATCCCGCGGGAGTGGGCAATTTTCAAAGCCTCGCCCATTTCTTCCGCTGTGCCGTCGGCGATTCCAATTCCCGCTTTGTTGTAAAGTGGGTGGCAAACGTCAACTGGTACACCCTCGTCAAGCAGCTTGATAAGTCCGCGGATAAGAGCCACGTGATGCGTTGATGCACCAACCGCGCGGATGATGCCACGCTCGCGACATTCCAGCAGGTATTCGTAGGCCTCTCTGTGGCCGCGCATTGTGTCGTAGCTTTCCTGCTCGTGAAGCATGAATATGTCGATAACGTCACGGTCAAGCTCTCGCCTTGCTTCTTCCACAGCGGCGATTGCCAGCTCTCTGGAATAAGCGTAGGTTTTGGTTGAGATTACTACGTCCTCGGGGGATTTGCAGATCCGAAGTGCCTCGCGTATGATATCATAGTTTGCATAATACTGTGCGGTATCAATAAAGTTGATACCGCAGTCGAAAGCATACGCAAGAACACGGGCAGCCTCTCCCAGTGGAAGTGCCGCCTGCATACCCGAGACGGTAAGCGACCCCATTGCAATTCGCGACACGCGAGGAAGGCGCGGAGACAAAACCGTTCTCTGAATATTGTTCATATTAAATTACAGATTCAAGTATTCCTTGAGAAGAGCTGCCATAAGCTCATCTCTGTCAATGCGGCGAATCATACCGCGGGCATTTTTGTAGTTTGTGATGTAGGTGGGGTCTTCTGTGAGAACGTATCCGACAAGCTGATTGATAGGGTTGTATCCCTTTTCGCTCAGTGCATCGTAAACCGCGCGCAGAAGCATTTTGCGTTCACGGTCACGCTCTTCCTCACGTATGGAAAAGGTTATGGTTCTGTCCATATCGTTTTTCATTTGTAATACCTCCGTGACAGTTTATTTTATCAGTCCTTGTAAATAGGATGCTTTTTGCAGATTTTTGTAACCTCAGTTCTGATATAATCGCGGCTGCCTTCAAAATCCTTTGCGGCAAGTCCGATGAGGTGGGAGAGGGTCTTCATATCGTTTGTGTCGAGTCCGCGGCTTGTTACTGCGGGAGTACCGATTCTGATACCGCTTGTAACAAAGGGAGACTGGGGATCGTTGGGAATTGCGTTCTTGTTTACTGTGATAAGCACTTCGTCAAGTCTGTGCTCGAATTCTTTACCTGTAAGGTCGAAGGGACGAAGGTCGCAGAGCATCAGGTGGTTGTCAGTGCCGCCGGATACCAGATTGAATCCTTCTTCAAGGAGTCCTGCTGCCAGCGCCTGTGCATTGTCGATGATCTTCTGCTGATATTCCTTGAACTCGGGTGTGAGAGCTTCGCCGAATGCAACAGCCTTAGCTGCGATAACGTGCATAAGAGGACCGCCCTGAGTGCCTGGGAAGATAGCCTTGTCGATTGCCTTTGCAAACTCTTCCTTACACATGATCATACCGCCACGGGGACCGCGAAGGGTTTTGTGAGTGGTTGTGGTAACAACGTCAGCGTAGGGTACGGGAGAGGGATGGAGACCAGCGGCAACAAGGCCTGCGATGTGTGCCATATCTACCATAAGAAGAGCGCCGCCTGCGTGAGCAATATTTGCGATTCTCTCGAAATCAATGATTCTGGGGTAAGCGGATGCGCCTGCAACAACCAGCTTGGGCTTGTGCTCATTAACCAGCTTTTCAAGCTCATCGTAGTCTAAGTAACCGTCGTCGTTTACACCGTAGGGAACAAAGTTGTAGTTCTTGCCGGACATATTAACGGGGCTGCCGTGGGTAAGGTGACCGCCGTGAGCAAGATTCATACCGAGGATAGTATCTCCTACATTAACGAGAGCGAAGTATACTGCCATATTAGCCTGTGCGCCGCTGTGGGGCTGAACGTTAACGTGCTCGGCACCGAAGAGCTTTTTCGCACGCTCGATTGCGATGTTTTCTGCAATGTCAACAACCTCGCATCCGCCGTAGTAGCGCTTTGCAGGATAGCCTTCTGCGTATTTATTTGTCAGTGCGCTGCCCATGGCAAGAAGAACTGCCTTTGATACAACGTTTTCGGAAGCGATAAGCTCGAGGCCGCCTCTCTGTCTCTGGAGCTCTTTTGCGACCACGTCACCTATTTCGGGGTCAAGTGTCTGAAGATTTTGTACGAGTTCATTTACGCTAATATTCATTATTTATACCTCCGTCTCTGCCTGGTGCAGAGTATGATTTCTTTACTTCGAGAAAAATATCTCCTCAATATAATATTATAGCAATAGTGCTCTCAAAAATCAATAGAAAACGCAAAAATAGGATTTGGCATAAGTGATAAAAAAGCAAAGTGTCGGGTGAACTATTTTGGAGAGAACTATTTTGGTAGTTATGTGCATGTTTTTTGGCTCTTATTTAACGATAATTAATAAAAAAATTATTCCACACTATTGACAATATATGCAGTTTGGTGATATAATTTCAGTAGGTAGTTGTCATTTTTTTGACGACTCAACTTTGATCCTGCGGAGGAGCTGTATGCCTACATACAACAAATTGCTTGTGGCCTCATCAAAGGGCGGCGTTGGTAAAAGTACCACGGCTCTGGGCCTCGCTGTTGCATTTGCTGAAGCAGGAAAAAACGTACTCCTTGTGGATCTCGATACTGCCAGTCGAAGCCTTGATATGCTTCTTGGTGCAGAGGATCATGCGATTGCTGATTTCGGTGATATAATTGACGGCGGGGATGTTTCCAATGTGGCCATCTCGCCTGTTTCAAATCTTGAAAACTTGCGGCTCATTTCCGCTTGCAATATTGACAGACTTGCCTCTCTTGCAAAAAGCAAGGAGAAGAGTCCGGCGGAGCTGATCAGAGAAGGGGTCGAGCGGATCATTGACGAGGGTGGATTTGACATTCTCGTGTGTGACACCGGCGGCGGAATTGATTTCGCTTGCGCGGTGGTTAACCTTTTCGATATGACGCTTATTACCTCTGAGCAGGGTAAGACCTCCATCCGCGGAGCAGAATATGCGGCATCCCAGCTTGAGGCAAATGGGGCAGGGGCTATGCGCCTTGTGATCTGCGCATTTGATCTTGAAGCGGTAAAGAAAGAAAAACGAGCGGGTATGATCGAGATGATCGATTCCAGCGCTCTCAGCTGTGTTGGGGTTGTTCCCTTTGACCCGAAGCTGCAGGGTATGCAGGATAAAGGAAAACTCCCCGACAAAAAATCTACCACGGCAATTGCCTACGGTAATATTTCAAAAAGAATATCTGGTTATGATGTAATGCTGTTTGATGGCATGAAAAAGCTTCACAAGCAGCGAACAAAGGCCTTATAGAATACATAATTTAGGACACTACCACAGCACTATTGAAAGGAACTGATGAAATGGATATTGCTCTCATTGCTGACGACACCAAAAAAGAACTTATGACACAGTTTTGCATTGCATACTGCGGCATTCTGTCTAAACACAATATCTGCGCCACCAGTATCACAGGTAAGTACGTTCAGGAAGCAACCGGACTTGAAATAGAAAAGCTCCTTCCCGGTAGTCACGGCGGAGCACAGCAGATCACTTCCAGAATTTCCTATAACGAGATCGACGTGCTTCTGTATTTCCGCAGTACTACACCAAACCACGTTTACGATGAAAATGAATACAATCTTCTCCGTATGTGCGACGTTCACAACGTACCTATGGCAACGAATATTGCAACGGCGGAGGTCCTTATCTGCGCTCTTGATCATGGTGATCTTGACTGGAGAGAAATTGTTAACCCCCGTTCTGATTATAACAAACGCAGACGCGGTATGAGTTATTGATCAAAGGAATATTGACTTTTGTAAGACTGTCGGGCAGTGAATGCTGCTCGCCATTGTCTTGCCCTATAGCGTCTGCCGTTTTCGCGGACGTTATTTTTTTGTAGAAAGAGGAATTTTATGATAAAGCTTTTGTGCCTTGGTGATGTTGTGGGTGAGGAGGGCGTCTCCTTTCTTGAATCAGGCGGCAGGCTCCGCAAGCTTAAACAAAAGTACTGTGCAGATCTTGTTATTGTAAACGGTGAAAACTCCGCCAAGGGTAACGGTATGACCCCTTTGTCGGCAGAGCGACTGTACGATGCGGGAGCTGATATAATCACCGGCGGAAACCACACCTTCAGGCGTCGCGAGGTATACAATCTGCTTGACGATGCCGACTATCTTGTGCGCCCGGCAAACTATCCGCCGGAGGTGCCCGGTGTGGGGTACGTGATTACTGAGGTTGGCATGAGCCGAGTGCTTGTTATCAACGTTCTCGGTGTTGTGTATATGGAGCCTATGACTGCGCCGGTGGAGACAGTTGCGAAGATCCTCGAGAGGGAAAAGGGCAACTATGATGTGGCAGTTTGCGATATTCACGCGGAGGCTACCTCGGAGAAAATGTTTTTGGCGCGGTATTTCGACGGCAGGCTGGCTGTGGTATTCGGTACTCACACTCACGTTGCCACCGCTGACGCGCAGGTGCTTCCCGGCGGAACAGGGTATATAACCGACCTTGGAATGTGCGGCTCAATGAACGGGATACTTGGCGTGAAAACAGAGTCCATCATTCACAAGTTTACGGTAAAGACTCCTAACGTTTTTGAGGCGGCTGAGGGAAACTGCAAGATAAACGGCGCATATTTTGAGATAGACGAGAAGACTGGAAAATGCCTTACTGCCCGGAGAGTTGAGGGCGACTAAACTGATATTTTACCGAAAAATCGGAGAGATAAATTGAAAAACAAAAGAAAAATCTTTAGGCTTTTCGCCGTGATTTTGCTGGTGCTGTTGACTGTTGCGCTGACGGGCTGCGAAAAATGGGAAGCCTTTAGGGGAGAATACGAGCTTTTTAAGCAGGAATTCCCCGAAATAGCGGAGTTCTTCTCCCTGAAGCAATGGAGCGAGGAACCGTCTCCCCACGTTGTTCTGGCATTGCCAGACGAAACATCGGCGCCTATGCTTGATATGTTGACTCACACGGAAGTGATCGAGTCTCCTTTCAACAGCGCTGACAAGATTTCCACCGCTCAGTCTTTGGGAGATCTTGCCATTGGTGAGCAGTATTACCGTGCTCTTACGGAGACTGAAAAGGATCTCTACATACAGGTTCCTGCCTTTGAAGGGCGTGACTGTGATGAGATCAAGGCTCATTTTGAATCCTGCGGCGTGGAGGTTTGTGTGATCCTTCGCAGGAATACTGCGCCTGCGGGAGAGGTTATTGCCATAAATTACGCAGGTGCTGTGTCCGGTGGGGTTTACTATGTGAATCCTTACGTTCCCGTTACCCTTTACGTGAGTGATGAGAAGAAGGCAAAAACTGCAGACAGCGGACACAATCTGGTGTACTTGACCTTTGACGACGGCCCGTCAGAGGATACGGAAAAGCTTCTCGACATACTCGACACATACGGAGTGAAGGCAGCGTTCTTTACTCTTGGAACAGCCATAGAGAAGAATCCTATACAAGGGGCTAATGTGGTACTGCGCGGGCACAGCCTGGGTTGCCACTCATTCAGCCACGATTATGAGAAGATATACTCATCCGTCGCTGCTCTTGAAGCTGAAGTGGGCAAATGGGAAAAGACAGTTTCTGACGCAGGGATTAATGTATCTCGCAAGATATTCCGATTCCCCGGCGGCTCTGTTGGGGGATACTTGGAAAAGGACGATGTACCCCCTATGCAGGGTATGCTTGAGGAGGCGGGATACGTGATTTTTGACTGGGGCGTGTCTATCAATGACGCGGTGTTGTATCTTGCCCCGGAGGAGCAGAGCTCTTATGACTACATAAAAGAAAGCTTTGTTTCTTCACTTGAGCAGAGGGTGCGGATCAACCAAAAGAATGATGGCGCACCGATAATTATCCTTATGCACGAGCAGGTTGATGAAACGGTTCATCTTTTGCCGTGGATAATCGAGTACTTGGTTGACAGGGGATTCGTTTTTGGAGACCTTGCGAATTTCGACGGCTCGTATATGTTTGAAAGATGAAATAAAACTCCCGTAGAATTAGTCTACGGGAGATATTTTTATTTTGTTAATTCCTCGGACAGTTTTTTTGGTAGCTTGTATGTGGTAAATGGCTGTTCTGCGTGCTTTATTACCTGTGAGCTTTCGTATCCGTCGCGAAGCACCATTACGATAGTGAGCTTTTCGTCTGCTTCGAGCTTTACACCATCCGCGCAAAGTCTGCGGTAGTTATACATACTTGCCTCGTCAGATTCAAGAACAGTTGTGGGATACTTTTCTTCTGTTGTTTCGTTGAGCAGGTAGAAGGAATACTCGTGCCCCTCTTCCATATCGGTGTAGTTATACACGCTGTCGTTCCAACGGACTGCCACCTGAACTTCTCCGGATTCCGGGTTATAATAAAAACCGTATGCGCAGAAATATCCGTCGTCCGCAAGCTCTGCGGCAACCTTAACTGTATAGATCTGGCTTTCGCCGTCAGAATAAGCGGAGAGGAGAGATTCTGTTGCGACAGGCTCCGAAAACTTGGATTTATCTGACACCATACAGCAACGCCAGATTATCATACCGCAAAGAACAAGTATTATTACTGTGGCTATTCGCCCGATTATTTTTCCCATATTAACTCCCGAGGTTGTGTATTTACTTAATTATATCAGCTTTATTTGAACAATTCAAGACGGGCATGGAAAAATTGTGTGTCACGCCCGGGGATAGGGTAAACTGCCTTGACAATTCTGCAGTTTGGCTATATAATATTGATGAAAAAAGAAATATTCGGAGGAAATATGAAAGCTATTAAGATATATGACACCGACAACGTTGCGGTTGCCACAGAGGCTCTCCCTGTCGGCCTGACCGTTGACATTTTCGGTGAGACAATAACACTTTGCGAGGACATTCCCGCAGGTCACAAATTTGCTCTGCGCCTTATCAAAGAGGGTGAAAATATCATCAAGTACGGCAGCCCCATCGGTCACGCAAAGGCGGATATCGAGGTGGGCCATCACGTTCACACACAGAACGTTAAGACAAACCTCGGCAGCCTTCTTGAATATGAATACACACCTGATTTTTCTGATGTGAAGGCACTCACCCCCAGAACCTTTATGGGCTTCAAGAGAGAAAACGGAACTGTTGGTATCAGAAACGAGGTGTGGATCGTTCCTACAGTTGGTTGCGTTAACTCTATCGTTCGCGAGATCGAGAGAGAAGCGCAGGAGTTTGTGGGCGGCACTCTTGACGGAGTTTACGCTTACAATCATCCCTACGGATGCTCCCAGCTTGGTCCCGACTTTGAGATGACCCTCAAGTATCTCTCCGGCCTTATCCACCATCCCAACGCTGCGGCGATTCTGGTGGTTGGTCTTGGATGCGAAAACAGCAACATTGACGAGTTGAAGAAGAGACTCGGCGAATATGATCCCAAGAGAGTTCGCTTCATTGTTGCACAGGAGCACGAGGACGAGATCGCTGATTCCGTAGAAATTCTTCGTGAGCTTTGTGACTTGGCAAAGTCTTACAAGAGAGAAAAGTGCCCCGTTTCCGAGCTGGTTATCGGTCTCAAGTGCGGTGGCTCTGACGGCTTCTCCGGTATTACCGCAAATCCCCTCCTTGGCAGACTTTCCGACAGACTTATCGGTATGGGCGGCTCCTCTATTCTCACCGAGGTTCCCGAAATGTTCGGTGCGGAAACTCTCCTTATGAACCGCTGCCGCACTGAAAAGCAGTTTAACGAGACAGTTTCTCTTATTAATGATTTCAAGTCTTACTTTATGCGCTACGGTGAGGGCGTTGACGAAAATCCCTCTCCCGGAAACAAGGCGGGCGGTATTACAACCCTTGAGGACAAATCCCTGGGTTGCACACAGAAGGGCGGTACAGCTCCCGTTGAGGACGTGCTTTCCTACGGTGAGCCTATTCGTGTAAAGGGTCTCTCCCTCCTCCAGTCCCCCGGTAACGACCTGGTTGCGTCAAACGCACTTGCAGTTTCCGGTGCGCACATGGTACTCTTTACCACAGGTCGCGGTACTCCTTTCGGTTGCCCCGTTCCCACAGTGAAGATCTCTTCCAACACCCCTCTTTCCGAGAAGAAGCATTCCTGGATCGATTTTAACGCAGGCCGTCTCCTTGACGGTATGACAATGGATGCGCTGGCTGACGAGCTGATGGATTACATAATTGCTTTGGCATCCGGTGAGATCCGCGCAAAGTCCGAGGCTCTTGACAAGCACGAGCTTGCGATCTTCAAGGACGGTGTAACTCTGTAATTGATATTTCAACTGAATTAAACCAAAAAGAGACTCGCGAGAGTCTCTTTTCTACTTTTACTCAAATATACTTGACAAATCTAGACTACTGTGGTAGTATATAGTTACAGACTACTGCAGTAGTGCGAGAGGTAATTATGAATAACGAAAATACAAAGCTATTTGATTCGGAAATAAAAATTATGGAAGTTCTATGGCGAGAGGGGGATGTGACTGCTAAGTACATCGCTGAAGTACTCGCCCGGGAGGTTGGTTGGAACAAGAACACCACCTATACCCTCATTAAAAGATGCATTGGCAAGGGCGCAATAGAGCGAATCGAGCCTAACTTTATTTGTCATCCGCTGATTCCAAGAGAGGCAGTGCAGAATGCGGAGACTGATGAGCTTATCAACCGATTGTACGGCGGATCTGCTGATATGCTGTTTGCGGCACTTCTTGGAAGAAGGGGGCTTTCCGAAGAACAGATAGAGAAGCTCCGCCGGATGGTTGACGACTTAAAATGAGGTACTGATAATGACACTTACTGAAATGAGCATAACAGGCGGAATATTGATCGGGGCAACCTTGATATTGCGCTTGTTTACAAAAAACCGTTTGCCGAAAATCACCTTTGTGGTTTTGTGGTGTATTGCAATTCTGCGACTCCTTGTGCCGTACTCTCTTGAGTCCGCGTTAAGTGTGTATACCGTTGCAGAGAAGTACCAGGTGATACAGCAGGAGCAGGTTGAGAATTACGATGAAATAGAAGAGGGCAACGACTATTCAGGCGACTACATAGACAACTCTGCAGGGGAAGATGCGGATGCTTGGGCGGACCAGCCTGTAGATATACCGGCGGTGCGGCCTTCCATGCCCGATAACAATACTCCGGTTGCGCCCGAGGGTAATGCACCGGTTATACCCGAGGGTAATGCACCGGTTATGCCAGGGGATAATACGCCGGTTATGCCTGAAGGGAATGAAAACCCTGTAATTATCCCAGATGAGCCCACAACCGTGCCTGCGGAGCCGGATACAAAGCTGTCGGCAGAGGATATATGGGGCATTGCCAAGGTTGTTTGGCTGGCAGGATGCATTATCTGCGCCATATACTTCATAGTTGCTTATGTGAATCTGCGTGTAGAGCTGGCGGCATCCCTTCCCGAAACCAATGAAGTGATCCTTCGTTTTGCAAAAAAGCATAAGCTTATCAGACGAGTTGAGATCCGCAGATCTGACAGAATAACTACTCCGATTACTTATGGCTTATTCAAGCCGGTAATTGTTATGCCAAAGATCTCTTACGGTTGCAGTGAACATCAGCTTGAATATATTATTGAGCATGAGCACGTTCATATAAAGAGAATGGACATTTTAGTGAAAGGTGCTTTGATTGCCGCTGTTTGTGTACATTGGTTCAATCCCCTTGTGTGGGTCATGCTGGTTTTGTGCAATCGAGATCTGGAATTGTCCTGCGACGAGGCGGTGATCCGGAAGTTCGGAAAAGACTCGTGCAAGGAGTATGCCTATACTCTTTTGGGATTTGAGGAACGTAGGCGGGGATTAAACTCTCTTACCAGTGGATTCAGCAAAAACGCCATTGAAGAACGCATCAAATCAATAATGAAGCTGAAAAAGCTGTCTGTTTTTGCGATAATTGCAGCGGTGTTGCTGATAGCTGTTGTGTTCGTTGTTTTTGCCACCTCGAGCAAAAAGGATGACGATGTGCCCGGTGGATTCGAGACTGGGGATGTTGAAACAGAAGCCCCGGAAACTGAGCCACCTGTGACCGAGGCTACCGGCTCTGTTGAAGAAATGTTTGGGTTCTCGCTGATTTGCCCTGATCCTGAAACATTGGATGAACGTTTCGTATTGGACTACACCAGCGACGGAGAGGGTAATTACTGCGCAATATCTTCCAAGATTTTGGCGATTTTCCAGGTTACCGAGCTTGTTTGGGAAGATAATAAGCTCAGGGACAGCAAAACCTTATTTGATGCTTCAAATTATGAAACAATGAGACGATGGTTCAAAGTGGAAGACAACGTAGGTATTACCTTTGTTGAACAAGATGGTGATATAAAACGCTTTGAAATCATCTGGGGGGATGAGCCCACTCTTCGATTAATTGACGAGGATAGATACGCCACTGATTTTATCGGTTCCGACGATATTGTGCCGTCATTTCTCACAGCAGAACAGAAGAAAATATACCGCAGAGCAGCTGAAGTATATTATTCCTTGTTCTTCAATGAGCCTCAATGGCTCGATCAATATGAATCTGAGCCGTCAAGTGGAGCCGTGGATGTAATAGAGATTAATGGTCATCAATATTATCCGTCAAGAGGCAAGTATCAGAACTGGAGTGATTTTAAAGCTCTTACAAATTCTGTGTTTACCGAAAGACTGTTTAATTCCCGTAATTACTACGATTTGTACGTAGAACACGAAGGAAGGCTTTGCTACAGGCCTAGTATTAAATCGGAACCTTATTGTTATAACTATAACTTCCCGGAAAAATTCGAACTGATTTCTGAAACCGATAATGAAATAGTATTCAAAATGACAGGATTCTACTCCGAGATGCTCCTGCGAGAGGGAGAAACGTCCGAGGAACGCGATGAGAGAGTTGCTTCCGGTTATGAGTTTACCAAGGACTATATATTGCGAATGGTTAAAACAGAGAGCGGATGGAGATTTGACGATTTTTACTCGCCAATCTATGATGTTTATGCCAATTATGAGGATGAAGAGTCGCCTGTGACTGAGCCGAATGACAAAACCCCAATACCGCTCAAACGCTATAATCTCGATTCCGGCAAATCTTGGCTGGGGTTTTACGCAGTGGAGAATTGGGAATACGCGGATTATACATTCACGGAAAACTCCAAGTTCAGAATGACTTTATGCGACCCCCTTTATGCTGTCGATGAATTTCAAGATATACTTGAATCGGATATTGCCGTACAATATGATTTTTCCTCAAAGATCACAGGTGCGACGATAAACGGTGATTCCTACGTTGGATATGCCGGCGTGGCTGAGGATGGAAATATAGTATATGCTTTCTATTTCTGCGATAATTACGGTTCAACGCTGGAAGTGAAGCTCTGGCAGTATTCTCATATTGATGAAAGCGATTACCTCAGCACAACGGTTATGAGCATCATTGACTCATTCAGCATAAGTGAAAATTACTCCATAAAAATACGTGATACTGTTGTAAATCTTGAGGGCAGAGAGCTTCGCCTTGAATTGAATGACAACTCTTTGGCAGAGTTTTCCGCGCTCATTTCAGAAATGGTGGACAATTACGACGAATATGCCGACGTTTCTGCCATTTTGGTTGGAGACATGAAATTTACCATCGTGTTAAGCAAACAGAGCTCGGGAACTTATTGCTATGCAGTATCTGTATCTGCAAACGGAAGCGAAAAGCTGTTCCCGGAATTGTTGCAGCTTGGTGAAGGGTACTCCATCGAATTCGCAGAAACAGATCTGGGTATCGCCTTGGGTCAAACTAAAAACGGAATCGGTAATTGGTGGGTATACACGGACAGTGGTGTTCGTGAAGCCACTGACTGTAGCAGAGATTCTGTGATAAGAGGCACAGCAAAGTATGTTGAGTCAGAACTCTATATTAAAGACGGTGTGCTGTATTCCGGATACAAGTTCTCAACGGAAGAGCTCTATAGATTCTCCGATACAATCGGCTATTTGGAAAAGCACTACGATTGGTACAAAGATATAAATGCGATAAGCTTGGGGGACTTCTGGTTAGATGTACGGTATAATGAGCATGAAGTTATGCCCGGCGAAACCGTAATGTACTGCGCTCTGGAATCTATAACCGCCAATGGACAGAAGCTAACGGTTAATGACGGATGGCAATATGGCGGTTCCGTATACCTCTACGGATTATTCTTCAGTGCAGGTGCGCCGGATAAAGTATACGTGTACACAGGCAGCTCTTATTTAGTAACAACAACATACATCTTTACTGACACCGGAATTATTGAATTGAATCCCGGCAATTACTGGGATGAATCTCAACCGGAATTCTATAACAATTCAATATATAATTTCAAAATGAGGGATGACGGAAAGCTTGGATATATCCGCCGTCCGTATAAGGCACTCCAATCGGTGGATATTTCTGGTCAGCTTCAATATGTTGTTTCCAGAGATGAGTTCGGCAAAGAGGAAGGCTATGTGACAATCGAAAAGGGCGAGGTTATCTATCACCCTGAAAAGACGTACACTATATCAGAAATCTATGATTTTGACGGTATGTTTGAGCAGTGGCTGGAATATTCATCCACTCAGGGCGATGTATCACTTGAAGGCTACGGACTTCTTGGTAAAGTAAAAACCCTTGACGAATATTTCGAACAGAATTCTCTGCGTTACAAGCCGGCAACAATCCAACCCGCGACAGAGCCGCCTGTGACTGAGCCGCCTGTGACTGAGCCACCTGTGACCGAGCCGCCTGTGACTGAGCCGCCTGTGACGGAACCTCCGGCAACGAAACCGGTTGAGACATCTGCACCTACTCCTGTGCCAACGGGTGATTACAGATTCTACAGTTATTGGAAAGCACCCCAGAGCTACTACTCCAAGACAGGAAACGATTATGTAAGCGCGGTTGTTTCCAATAATCGCAACTCCGTATTCATCACTGCGGAAAAAACCGGAACCTTGTGCTGGTACTATGCTGTGTCTGAAAATGAGATACCGCCGGCAAGAGATTTTGTGTTCATTAGCTCAAATATTGTAACACCTCTGGTGAATTACAAGGACTTCAAGACTGCATTTGAAAAGATCAATAATAAAAAATACGAGCAGGAAATGGAAGCGAAGAATACGATAAAGATTGATCTTGACGGATATTCAGCTGTTGTTATTGCGCTTAAGGATGATCGCGGTAACTATTCAGAGATGCTGATTGTAGAAAATCCAGGTCTTGATATTGATATGGGAGCAAACATGGATACCGAGGGGCTTGAGTACAGAGATGATATTGTAGAAAGTATATCGAGATACCGAAGTTTTAGATTTAAGTCAGAAGCTAACGGAGTGGTATATGCGAGAGTTTATTACACTGGTGAGGTTGGCAGTTTACCAAAGCTTCATTTTGATATTCAGAACTATGCGCGTAGTGTGTACTTTATACACAAAGGAAATGAAGCCGGAGCACTTCAGTATATTAATGTTCGAAGAGGCGGAGATTACATATTTGACTTAGAGTATACTATTGCATACTATACTGAAGGAGGAGAATATTTTCCCGCGATCGTTATTGATAATAGGTGGTTTACTGCAAGAGATCTGATAAACAGTGATAAAGGGAAAGAATATTTGGAATCCCTCTACCTTTGCATTCAGCTTGTTGACGGTGACAACTTCTACAAGCCTATCGTAATCAGATTCGACGAACTCATAAAAGCAGAATAAAAAAAGAGACTCGCGAGAGTCTCTTTTTGCTTTTGGTTTGGATTATTCTTCAGCAGGTGCCTGGATGAGAGCGGGGAGCTCAACATCAAGCTTCCATTCGGATTCGATGATACCGATCTGGTTGAACTGTTCCCATGTGATCTCAAGAACTTCAGCGCCCTTGTTTACGATAAGATCTTCAAGGTCAACCTTGTTGCGTCTGCTGTTATAGTCAGATGTGTTGTCGGGGTCCTTACCGTCTTCGGGAATCGTTACAGTATCGGAGCAGAATGTATATACGTGGTCTTCAACGTAGTAAGGTCTGATACCCCAGTTGGAGAATGCGCGGCCGTACTTGTTGTAGTGGATCCAGTTGGAGTGGAGCTCGTCGCCGTAGGTTGTGCACCAGCCCCAAGGATCGTCGGGTGTGGTCTGGCTAAGGTCTTCAACGATCTTGGAAAGCTCGGGGTTAGCTTCAACCCAAACGGGGCTGTATACCCAGTCGGGATAACGGTCTCTTGCACCGGTGTAGCCTTCGTCAAGAGCGCGTGCATAGAACATTGCTACGCACTGAACGTACCACATTGTACAGTCGATGATAAGGTTGCCGTGAACCTTGAGAGAACGTCCGCCGTTCATAATAACGCCGTGACCCTTTACGGTTTCGATTACGTTACCGTATGCTTCAGCATAGCTGGAACCGCCGTCCCAGTAGATAGCAGCGGAACCCATATTATTGAGGCTTTCGATTTCGCCTGCCTGACCAACAGAACCAACGTGGTGGATGTAGTTGTATCTTGTTACGTTATCAACATAACCGGAGTTGCCGGTTGCGCCGATATCGTCGGATGTGCGGAGCACGTCGAAGATGTGGTTATACTCAAGCATTACGTATGCGCCTTCACCGCTGACTGCAGCTGCGTTGGATGAGTGCATGATGTTGTGAGCAACGTCAATGCGTACGCCTTCTACTGCGATACCGTCAGCGTAAGGATAGTGAGTGATACCCCAATCGTGGATGTAGTTGTTTGTAACCTTACTGTTACCGGGGGTGAGGGTTTCGAGATCGCCGCTGTACAGGGTGATACCTGCCTGACTGAGGTTGTGGATGTGGTTTCCGTTGATAACAATGTTGTAACCGGTGAGAACGATTGCGTCTTCACCAACAACTGCGCTGATGTCACAGTTCTGGATGGTGAGATAATCAGCAGTACCTGTGATACCGTTGCCGAGAGAAGATTCAAAGGTCAGGCCGTCGAGGGTGAGGTAATCAGCGTCCTCGAGAGTCATAAATCCGTTTGCCAGAGGCATGGAAATATGTGCGCCCTCAAAGTTTTCTGTGGGGTAGTAGTAGAGGACAGCGTTTTCATCAATGTAGTATTCGCCGGGAACATCAAGCTCTTCGGGGACGTTGTAGAAGAAGAATACGCCGCCTTCAACGGGAGCATAACCGCCATGGTAGGGAACGGACATGATCGCTTCGTCGGGGTCGAGGGAGAGGATCTTCATTCTGTCGGGTACCCACAGAACAGCAAAGTGTGCCATAACGCGAGCTGTGGTATAGTCGTGCCAGGACATTACTCTGTCGAAGTTTTCTTCGCCGTATTCGATGTTCATGGTTTCTGCCTGGAACTCGCCGCCTTCGTTATCGGTGAGCATTGTGGGGTTGCCGTACTGGTCGATCATTGTGCTGCCGCCGCCGATATTATACCAGTCCTCGTTGGGGAAACGGCAGAGGGTCTGTCTTTCGCCTGCAACGGTGAGAACGGGAGCTTCGGTGATATAGTTGCGGCTGTCGATCAGGGCTCTGATCTGGTCCACTGTGTAGCCGTACTTGGTCAGGTCGATCTGAACGATCTTGTCCTGAACGTCAGCGGGCATATACTGGAGAGCGTCTCCGGTAGCCTTGGCGAAATCAGCAGATGTAAGAGCAACACCGCCAACGATGGTCGCGCCCTTTTCACCGATAATGGTTACGGGGCAGGTTTCGGTGCCTGCGTTTGCAGCTGCTATTGCGATAGGTTCAGTAATGGTGTATGTACCGCTCTTTACGACAACATCGATGCCGATGTACTTTGTCTTATCAATACCGGCGATTGCATTTACTGCATCCTGAATTGTTGCGTATGTGTCAGCTTCGCCGCCTGCGGATACTGTGAGAGTAAGCTTTTCGGTGGGAGGTGTAACAGAACCCTGTGTGTCGGGTGTAACGGTGGTGTCCTGTGTTCCGTCGGGTGTGTCGGGAGTGTTGTCACACGCAACGATTGCGGGAATGATCATACACAGAACAAGTACGAGAGCAATGATTCTTTTCATTCTTTTGTCTCCTTTAGTTTTTGGCTTTTCTGCGTTACTAATTATTATACAAGAAAAATCAAGGGATTTCAATACCAATTTAGATATATCAGTCAAGATTCCATTCGTCCATTACGCGGCCGATCTTTGCGAATCTCTCAAGATCCATGTCAACAACGCCCTCTGCCTTAACGATAAGCTCTTCTATGGTGTATTTATCGCGGCGGCTGTTGTAGGTGGTCATGTTTTCTTCGGGTATGCCGTCAAGCCCGAAGTCGAAGTTCTCTTCACCGGAGAAGTGGAGAACCCAGTCCTCGATCCAATAAGGACGAGCACCCCAGTTGGAGAAGTCACGGACTGCCTTATTGAAGTAGATCCAGTTGGAGTGAACAGAGTTGCCGGCGGGAGCAGCCCAGCCGTATGGGTCGTCGGGTGTGGTTTTGGAGTAGTCGCCGATCACTTTGTCAAGATCGGGGTTAAACTCCTTCCAAAGATCGGTGTGAACGTAGTCGGGGTTGTTTCTCGGGTTGCCGGGATAGAACACGCCGTCCTTCCACATTTGCGCGTAAAGGATGGCGGTGGTCTGAACATACCATCTGTCGCAGTCAATGATGAGGTTGTTGCGAACAGTACATCCACGGCCGCCGTTGATGATGACGCCGTTACCGTTTACTGTTTCGATGACGTTACCGTAAGCTGTTGCGTAGCTTCCGCCTGCGTCCCAGTAGATTGCGGCAGATCCCATTGAGTTGAGTGCAGGTACTTCTGCTGCTGCACCAACTGCGCCAACGTCGTGGATATAGTTGTATCTGGTGATGTTTTCACCGGAGCCGCTGTTGTCTACCGCGCCAATATCGTCAGATGTGCGGAGCAAGTCGTAAACATGGTTGTATTCGATGATAACCTTTGCTCCGCCGCAACTTGTAGCGGAAGCGTTGGAGGAGTGGATCTCGTTGTGGGAAATGGTCAGTCCGCATCCGCCGCCGGAGATCGCATCGGCGTAAGGATAGTGGAAGATACCCCAATCGTGAATATGGTTGTTGTAGATGATTGAGTTACCTTCGCGGAGGGTTGCGCGGTCGCCTGTGCTTAATGAAATAACGCCAACGGAGCAATCGTGAAGATGGTTGCCCATGATCTTGATATTGTCTCCGTTTACGGTGATCGCCTTGTCTCCGACTATTGAGCTGACCTCGCAATCCTTGATAGTGAGATAGTCGCATCCGCCGCCGGAAATACCATTAGCAAGAGATGAGGTAAAATGGATACGCTCGAGTGTAAGGTGATCCGTATCGTTCATATTAACAAGTCCTGCGGACAGGGGCATTGAAATAACTGCGTCGCCGAAGCTTTCGTCGGGATAGTAGTAGAGGATTCCGTCTTCGTCTATGTAGTATTCACCGGGGACATCAAGCTCTTCGGGGATGTTATACCAATAAAGGAGACCACCTTCGATGGGGGCATAGCCACCCTGGTAAGGGACGGTCATAATATCATCGTCAACCTCAAAGGACATAATGATGGTATTGTCAGGCACCCACAGAACGTTGTAGTGACCTGCGGCGCGGGCGTACTCAAGGGAGTGCCAGGAGAGGGTGCGAGCCATATTCTCCTTACCGTACTCGATGTTCATTGTAACTGCCTGGAATTCGCCGCCCTCGTTGTCGGTTACCATTGTGGGGTTGCCGTACTGGTCGATCATTGTGCTGCGGGCACCAATATTGATCCAGTCCTCGTTGGGATAGCGAGCCAGGGTTTGGTATTCGCCGTTGACGATGAACGTAGGAGCAACTCTCTGGTAGTTTCTGTCGTTAAGGCGGTTGCGGATCTCATCAATGGAGAAGCCATATTTGGTAAGGTTGATCTGTACGATCTTGTCGGGGTTAGGCATATACTGTGCCGCAGAGCCTGTTGCGGGCTCAAAATCAGCCGCTGTCAGCGCGATGCCGCCGACGATTACGGTTCCTTCTTCACCGATCAAACGAACGGGGCAGGATTCGGTGCCACCGTCCATTTTTTCAAGTTGGATGGGAGAGGTGATAGTATAAGTCCCTGCTTTGATCACGATATCGATGCCTGCGTAATCGGTTCTTTTGTACTTGCGAGAGGCGTAAACTGCTTGTTGGACTGTGCCGTAGGGCTTCTCTTCAGATCCGTCTGCATCGTTGTCATCTCCGGCGGGGGAGACGTATAATTTCAGAGTTTGGGGCTCGGTTATTGAAGGGATTTCATTTGCAGGTGATTCTGTTTCTGGTGTGGTGTCCGTTTGGGGAGTGGAATGGTTATCCGGACAAGCCGTAAGTAGAGGAAGGAGCATCAGGAGTGCTAAGATAATTGAAAGTGATTTTTTCATCGTTATTCCTCCATATTAGCGGTGATTTTGTCGAGATTCCATTCGGTCATTACGCGACCGATCTTGTTAAAGCGCTCTATGTCCAGATCAACCAGACCGGCTGATTCGGCCAGCAAGTCTTCGATTACGATCTTATTTCGCTTGCTGTTGTATTCGGTTATATTTTTGCTTCCGTGGTCGAATGGCCCTTCAAGCTCAACGGTTTCACCGGAGAAGCGGAAAACTGCCTCGTCAACGGAATAGGGGGCTGTTCCCCAGTTGGAGAATGCGCGGCCGTATCTGTTGAAATACACCAGGTTGTTCTCAAGTGTGATTCCCACGGGTGCTGACCAGGCGCGAGGGTCGGTGAATGTGGTTTGTGAAAGGTCGGTAATAAGGCTTGCCAGATCCGGATTCGCTTCCTTCCACACGGGACTGTATATGTAATCGGGAACTTTAAGCTTGCCGTTGTTTCCCCACTTGAAGTGATCAAAATAATTGGAGGTGACGTGCCAGACGTACCAGTTGGAGCAGTCTATCAGGAGATTGTTGCGGATCGTTGCGTGGCGGCTGTCCAGTTTGATTCCGTTTCCGGATACCGCTTCGATGATGTTGCCGTAGATCTCATAGTAGCTTGCGGCGTCCTCGCATTTTATGGCGACGCTCTTGCTGTTATTTGTGGCGGGATTTGCCCGGTCGCCGATGTTTTGGATGTGGTTATAGCGGATGACATTGCCCACCTGCACGATACCTCTTGTGGATATTGCGCCGATTTCTGCGCCGTTTTGGGCTATGTCGCTGATCTTGTTGTACTCGATTACGTTATACGCACCGTTGAATACGATAGCTGCGGAGGGAGAGCTTTGGATCTCGTTGTGGGAAACGGTGATGCCGACTCCGTATGCACCGATGCCGACGTCGGTTGTCTCGTCCCGGGTTCCGTAATCGTGGATCAGGTTGTTGTATATTTTTGAGTTTGACTTTGTCAGGGTTTTCATATCCCCGGAGCTTACAAAAACTGCGCTGCCGCTGCAATCGTGAATGTGGTTGCCGGTGATCGTTATGTTGCTGCCCACTGCTTTAAGCGCATATTCGCCTGAAATATTGGCGATTTCACAGTCTAATAATGCGAAATTATCTGCCGAAACAACAATACCGTTGCCGAGGGAGCCGTTCAGCTTCAGGTTTTTAAGGGTAATGCCGTCGCAGTAGATTTCAAACAAGCCGGTTGATGCCTGACCGTTTATGGTTACGCTGCCTTCGCCCAAAAATCTGATGGGAGGGTAATCTTCGATCTTTTTAATTACGATGGAAGTGTCAAGGGTGTACGTTCCTTCTCCAATCAGAATATCAATAGTTGAGTATTTGTCTCCACCAAGAAGAAATGCAGATTTTACAGCTTCGCTAATGGTGGCAAAGGGCTTTTCTGCCGTTCCGTCTGCTGTGCTGTCGTCTCCTGCTTGGGATACCGCGAGGGTAATATGAGCTTTTTGCGGCTCCTCATTTACAGGCTCGTCGGGTATATTATTGCAGGATGCAAAAAGCTGGATAAGCATAATCACTAAAAGAACTATCGCGAGAGCTTTTTTCATAACGGTCACTCCTCGATTAAATATGTCTGAATATATTATACATTTCCGCCAGGAAAAAGTAAAGTACTTTTGTAGTTACTTTTTTACAAAAAAATAAAGGAGACTCCGATTGGAATCTCCTTTTTATATTATTTTTTTACGATGATAACAGCACCGGTGTTTGAGGGGAGGGTAACGGTAAATCCACCCTCGTCTGCTTTTGCTGTGCTTTCCCGGCTGACGGAAATGATATCCGCAAACTTGAAGTCCTCGCCAAGAGTGATGGTTGCTGTCTGTTCCTTAGGACAGTGATTGAGCACGTTGATAACACGCTCGTTCTCGGAGATAATATGCTCGGTTACGCCGATTGAGGGGTTCTTACATTCAGCGATCTTTGCGGGATTCTTGATGCCAAGCATTTCGTACAGCTTGTAGAGAGAGTGACAGAGGACGTAGGGAACCTGCTTGCCGTCTACCATTGCACCGGGGGTCTTTGACGCGATGGTTTCGATAGGTGCGTTTAAGAAGTAAACCTTACCCTTACCGTAATTGTTTACGGTGAAGAAGGGGTTGCCGTTCTGGTCTTTGATAAGCACTTCTGCGCCGACGCTTTCAAGAACGTGGCTGTACGGAGGTCTCAGAGTGATGTTTTCTCCGTCAAGCTGGATTTTAACCTCGCCGCCCTCACTTGCGCTTTGGTTGCGAGTGATGAGGTACAGGCCTGTAATATCCTTGAAGTGTGTCAGCACACCGTTTGAGATGGAGATATACAGGGTTGCGCCGTTATATACTCTCTCAAGGATGGTATCCATAGCTCTCTTTGTAATAGCGTGGTTGCTGGATACGCAGGGCATAAGATACACGTCGGATTCAGGAATCTCCTCGTTATACCAGGTGAATTCCACGTCAAGACCTGCTTCCTTTGCCAGAACGAAGGTGCCGTATGCGACGGGCCACTGTTCCTGGCCGGAGGTGAGTACGCAAACTGCGTCTTTCAGTCTTTCGGGGAGCTTTTCATATGGGAAGCTGTCAACAAACTTGCGGAAAGCTGAGAATTCTGTTACCACAGGTTTCTTTGCACCGCCGAATGTGAATATACCAAGCTCGCGCTCAACAGGGTCCCAGTCGTAGGGAGTATTTGTAAGCTCGTCCTGATCGAATGCACACCACCAGCAGAAGCCGCGGAGGTCGTGAGCCCAAGTGGAGAACATGGATGCGCGGAGATAGTCTCCTGCAACCTCGTCGCTTGAGATCATCGGACCGAGAGTGCCGCCTTCTTCAATGAAGCAAGGTTTTTTGCCCATTGTACCGAAGTAAACGGACTCTGCTGTTGCGTGAAGAATGGGCTTCATTGTATTGAGGGGGTCTGTGTTGCAATACGGAGTGAACATGGGGTAGGGGTGGGTGCAGAGGATGTCGAGGATCTCGCTCTGATCAGCCATGGACCAAGGGTGTCTGCCCTCGGGCTGGAGACCGTGCATACCGGATACTACGGGGTGAGTTCTGTCCTCGGCGCGAACTGTATTTGTGATAACAGATGCCCAAACGAATGCGTCGTCTTTATCGGCGTCTCCAAGGCAGTTGCACTCGTTACCAAGGTCCCATGCTCCGATGGCGGGGTGATCCTTGAAACGGCGAACCATGTAACGCACGAAGCGGATCTCCCACTTCATTACGCCGTGATCCTTGAGAGGCTGACGGCCGATTAGAGATTCGGGCACGAAGGTGCGGCCGCTCATCCAACCGGTGATAAGGCCGACGATCAGCTTGAGACCGTACTTTTCCGCGATGTCGCAGAATGTAGCAAAGCGGTCTGCCATAACCTGGTCAACGCCGCACTTGCCGGCTTCGGTAAAGGGGAAGGGTTCTTCGCCGTTACGGTATTCGTTTGCAATGGAGCCGCCGCTCTGGTGGAGACGGAGGGGCTGGAAATCAGGCCAAAGGGGGAACACGCGGAGAACCTCGATTCCGGCTTCGCTGAGCTTTTTAAGGTCGCTGTCAACTGTTGCTTCGTCCCAGTTGCGCCACATGAACATACCTGCGTGGGATGCCCAGTAGTTTACGCCCACGAAGAATTTGCCGCTTTCAAATAAAACTTGATCTTTTTTCATTGTTATATTCCTTATGCAGTAAGGTTGTTTATTGTTACTTTTTCTCTTTTAGGGAAGAGAAAAAGTAACAAAAAGAGAAACTTTTTTGAACGCTTGGGTGTTTCAATGACTTCGGTCATCGAGGAGGGTTGCGCACCCTCCATTGCGGAAACTTTTGAAAAAGTTTCATCAAAACTTTCTTGAGACGGCGTGCAGTTTATACTCTGACTTCGCTTGTCGCCGCGGTTGCGGGATCTGTGAACTGAACCTTGTCACCGCAGTTTTCAAACTTGTTGCCGGTGATGAGGATTCCCTCGCCCTTGTTCTCAAGATACATAGCGCACTTGCAGTCGGTGAATGTGTTGGAGTCGATAACAAGGTCGGTAACGCCGTGCTCACATTCGCCGCCGCGCATATTGATGCATGAGTTGAAGGTCAGCTCATTGCCGCGCATTGTCATTGCAAGGTTGGTAGTATCTCCACCCTCGCCGAAGCAGCACAGGAATGAACTGCCGGGGAGCTTCGGATCCATATACCAGCCTGCGTAGTGATAATAATTGCAGTCGGTGAGCTTGTTATTGATAAAGCTGATGTACCAGTGGTTGGATATTGTGCCGTACACTTCCTGACCCCAGGACTTGATGCTTGCCGCGTGGATGAAGTTGGTGCCGTCAACTACGGTGTTGCACTGTGCTGTGTAAAGCTGAAGTGAACCGCCGTTTTTGATGGTGTTGTTAACGAAATACCAGTTTGTGAACATATCGTTTGCTACGATGTGAGAGGTCTCGTCCGGCTGAACCTCAAATGGCTCGGCTACGGTGATAGTGTTTGCCTCAAAATCCATTGCGGCGATTCGTCTATACTGGCCGGCACCTTTACCGGAGAGTACGCACAGCACGCCACCTACCTTGGGATGCCAATAGTGGATCTCGTGGTGGTGAAGCTTTGTGGTCTTCGGGAAAGTGAAGGTGTTGCCCTCGATCTTTTCCATAGGACCGAAGTACTCGGTGCCGTAGGAAATATCGGTTGTGAACGCCTCGCGGTCGTTGTCAACGATATCCTGGAGAGTGTTTCTTGCGTAGTAAATATTTGTACCGCTGCAGCCGCTGATCCATTCGTGGATCTCGCAATCTTCAACGATGGAATTTGTTAGCTTGCCAAGGGGCATCCAGTCGTCGATAGCTGCCTGACCGCCGAACTTGTTGTTCTGCATAAGCAGGTATGTGAGACCGCCGCGGAATGCGAAAGGACGTGCAGACCACTGGAAGTCGCAGTTTCTGATCTTCACATTTTCACCGCAAATGGAGATCATATCCGTGCGGCAGAGCATTGTTTCCATCAGAACGTCACTTCTCGCGCGGTGGAACTTGCCACCGTAACGGGAGTGGAGATACCAACCGGAGAATGCGTTTGCGGAGATTCTCACGTTGTCGATCCTGATGTTCTTTACGGGCTTGTCCTCTTCGCCTGCCATAATAAAGCTGCCGATTCGGCTTGCAGCAAAGTCAATATCCTCAATTACGAAGTCGCCCTCGCCTTTGAGCATACCGTCGGGGGTGCGGGTGGGGGACCAGTGTGTACCTCCCTCGGGAACTTCCTTCTGCTCATTCCAAACGTCGGTCCAGAAGAGCTGGGATCGTGTGTAACCGTCGCCGCGAATTACCGTACCGCGAGGAATATCAAAGGTGCCTGTAACGTGGTATCTGCCTTTCGGGAAGTAGACGATACCGCCGCCTTCCTCTCCGACTTTCTTGAGTATAGCCTGAAGCTGCTCTGTTACGTCGGTGATCATATCGGTGGGAACACCAAGCTCAACTACGTTGTAAACTGCCTTACGCCAAGTGGATTCTGGGGAGGGTGCAACGGTGAGCTTGAGGGCGGTAGCTTCTGCGTATCCGTTTGAGTAGGTTATGTCATACTCGCCGTCCTGCAACTGTGGAAGCTCAAAGAGCACGGAATAGTCGTCGTACACACGCTTGGGGGAGAGGGTAGTTTCCCCGATCTTGACCGATGGGGTCTTGTCTCCGTTTACGCGCATACACTCGCCGTTCACTCTGATCCAACCACCGCTTGTGGCAGTATTTCCCTCGTCTCCCTGGATCCAGCGGACGACGGGAGCGTTGAGAGTGCGGGTTACTGGTTCCGCCTCTCCTTCAAAGGTTACTGTGTAAATACCTTCTGCGAGAGTGGTGGGAATGGGAAATTTCACAGACTGGCGACCGGGCTGGATCATTTCGGCTTCAGCGGAACTTTTGCCGTCAGATACTGTGATCTTTTTTACTGAATCAAGGTATTCACCACGGATCGTTACGATATTACCGGGGCGAATAACTGTGTTGCCTGAATAGAAAATTACGGGTTTATTCATCAGAACGTCCTCCGTTCATTTGGGGGGGATTTATATTTTTCTAGTATTCTCTTATTCGCCGTAGTACTTGCCGAGCCACTCGGAGAGATATACAGCACGGTCTTCAGCCATGGACTTGTTAGCTGCAATACCGATACCGATGGACATTGCGCCTGCTCTGGTGTCAGCCATCTGGTGGAGGGGATCGCTGTCAAAGCCGCGGAAGAGGTTGTTGCGCAGCGCCGTGTCGGAGCCGCCGTGACCACCGGGAAGAGGCTTCTTGTTGTAGTGGTTGTAGTTGAATTCTTCGCCCTGACGGTTGTAGATCTTCATGTTGTCCTTGCCGAATGCTGTGTCAGCTTCGAGACGACCCTTTGTACCGTTGAACACGATTTTCATGCATTCGTAGGGAGAGTGAGCGGTAAGGGAGTAGCTCATTACAGTTCCCTTGTCATATGTAACGTTAACGCTCATTGTATCTTCGATGTCGATCTCTTCGGAGAATACGCACTTGTCGCGGAAGTATCCGTCAACGTCCTCGCATTCAAGGTACAACTTCTTCTGATTGCCGTTTTCCACGGTGTTGATATCAACGAAGAATTCGCACTTATTCTTGTATGGGCAGGTGAGGCATCTTTCGCTTCTTTCTTCACGGGTAGGACCGTAGAACTTTCTTGTACCGAAGGCGTTTACCTTAACGGGTTCCTGTTCGAGGAACCAGTTTACAAGGTCGAAGTGGTGAGTAGACTTGTGGATAATGAGAGAACCGGAGTTCTTTCTTTCTCTGTGCCAGCGTCTGAAGTAGTCAGCGCCGTGAGAGCAGTCGAGAAGCCACTCGAAATGAACGGAAAGCACGTCTCCGATAACACCGGACTTGAGCATTTCTTTGATACGAACATAGAAGGGGAAGAAGCGGCAGTTGAAGGTTACTGTAACCTTGTGACCGGTGCGGCGCTCTGCTTCGATAATGTCAGAGCACATTTTATCATCAGTTGTCATAGGCTTTTCGGAGATAACATCGCAGCCGAACTCAAGCGCCTTGATGATGTATTCAGCATGGTCGCAGTCGCGAGTTGTAACAACAACTACGTCGGGCTTCTGTTCGTTCATCATTTTATCGAAATCGTCGTATGCGGGGATCTCGCGTCCTGCAAATTCACTTGCGAGACGAGCGCGCTTGATGTTCTTGTCGCAAACTGCAACCAGATCCACGCAATCTGCGTATTCCTTAACCATAGGTACTATGTAGGACAGTGTACCGCGGTTACCTGTTCCTACTACAACGTATTTTTTCATAATTGTTTCTCCTTTGAGGAAAATATTTTTATACACAGTAATAATACCACAAAAGGCAGGATTTGTAAAGCGTTTCGCGAGATTTGTCGAAATAAAAAAAGAGACTCGGTCGAGCCTCTTTTTCGGGTTTATTTGTTTGTGTGGTTCTTTTCGAAGGATGTAACCTTTTCGGGAATCTCAATATCGTGGTTCCATTCGGACTCAACAATGCCGATTGTCTCAAACTGTTCCCAGGTGATCTCGATAACTCCTGCTGCGGTTTCTGTGATGAGCTCCTTCAGATCGTAGCCCTTGCGCTTGCCGGAATAGGAGGACATATTGGAGTTTGAAGTGTGGATCTTTTCAAAGGGAACGTCAATGGCACCCTCTTCGGCATATCTCCAAACGTAAGTTTCAACCTTATAGGGTGCTACGCCCCAGTTGGTGAATGCGCGGAAGCCGGAGTTATAGTGTACCCAGTTGTTCTTTGCTTCAACAAATGCCGGTGTTGCAAATACCATAGGGTCGTAGGGGTCGTTCTCGGGGGATACGTCGATGATCAGCTCTGCGACCTCAGGGTTTACAGCCTTGAACGCGTCGGAATAGTAGAAGCTGTGTCTCGGGTACGGGCCATGATCAAGATACTTGCCGTTTTCGTCGAAGCTGTTGTCGAATCCAAAGTGGTTCAGCGCTACGTAGTTACCGGAGCAGTTAACGATAAGATTGCCTGTGAACACGTTTCTGCGTCCGCCGTTTGATACGTAACCGTCGCCGTCGATATTGGCAATAACATTACCGTAGGTGGTGAAGTAAGATGCCATATTATCGTAGTAGATACCGGGGGCACCCATTACGAGAATATCGGGATTCTTTGTCTTGGAAAGTTCCATAAGCTCAGGTGAGCCAACGTCGTGGATGTAGTTGTATCTTACGATGATGTTTGCATTTTCCTTAAGACCGTCGCCGGAGATAGCACCGCAGTCCTCGATCTCGCGGAGAATATCAAACACGTGGTTGTATTCGATTGTTACATTGATACCCTGTCCAACGTGGATACCCTTGGAGCCGGAGTTGTGGCAGGTGTTGTGGGAAATGGTGATGCCGATACCGGTTACTGTAACAGCGTATGCTACTGTGTCGGTGCGGTCCCATTCGTGCATATAGTTGTTGGAAATGAGGGTCTGGTTCTTGTAATCTTCAGCCTTGTACTTGTCGCCGCTGTCTATGTTGATGGCACTTGAGCCGATGTCGTAGATGTGGTTGCCGCTTATGGTCAAGTAGAGACCGTTGCCGGAGATACCGTTGTTTCGTATCGCGGAGATGGTACAGTCGATCACGCCGATATGGTCAGCACCTGCGAAATTTACGCCGCTTCCCATAGAGGAGGTGATGTCAAGATTTTTAATAGTGATGTAAGAGGAGCCTTCAAAGCGGAAGATATCCTTGGAAACAGGCAGGGTGAATACGGCGGAATCAAATTCCTCTGTGGGATAGTAGTAGAGGATAGCGTTGGTGTCGATATAGTATTCACCGGGGATAGTCAGCTCTTCGGGAATATTATAGAAATACACAAGGCCGCCGGGAATAGGATCGTATCCTACGGTGTTAGCGGTAAAGGTGGGGGTAGCGGTGTCAAATTTTGCAACAGGTCCGAGGGTGTCTGCCCACAGGAAACGAAGATGTCCATGGAAGAATCTTATAGAATCAGATGTCCAGGACTGTACTCTGTCGAAATGCTCTTTGCCGTAGTTAACGAGAGTTGCTGCTGCACGGTATTCTTCGTCGACGCTGGAATCCCAATCCTCGTGTGCGGTTTCGTTGCCGTTTGAGTCAAGCCAATGGCCGTCATCAATAACGATCCATGTATTGTCGGGGTACTGGCAGATGGTCTGTCTAACTCCGTTTGCTGTGAGGAAGGGGTGAGAGGAGTAATAGCGTCCGTTTTCCATGTACTTTGCTATATCTTCGGGGGTAAAACCGAATTTGCCAAGGTCGATCTGAACGATCTTGTCAGGTTCAGGGAAATACTTGGTCGCTGTGCCTGTTGCGGGAGCAAAATCTGCGGCAGAGAATGCAACGCCGCCAACGATTGTAACCCCTTCTTCACCGAGATAAGTGATAGGGCAGTCCTTTGTACCGTTGTCCTCGGCTGTGAATACGATGGGTTCTGTGATAGAATAAGTGCCTGCTTTGATGATCACGTTGATCCCGTCGAATTCAGACTTATCAAGAGTGCGGATAGCGTCGCGAGCGGTTGTGATCGTTCCAAAGGGGTTCTTCTCAGTACCGTTGGCGTCGGATTTACCCTTCTCGGAAACGTAAACTGTGAGGATGCCGTCCTCAAGTTTGCCGATAGAGGGTCCTTCGTCCTCGTCTGCTTTGAACATCATTCTGATAAGACGAACAAGGTTGAGGGTTTTTGTGAATGATGCAGAGGGAGCTGCGGATACGGATACTACCGTGCCGAGCATCATACAAATAGTGAGTATAAGTGCGACTGTTCTTTTCATGAGCTTTCTCCTTAAAAAGATTTCTATGCTTTCATTATATCATAGAAATTATGTGTGATAAATGGAAGATTTCTACTTTTATATGAATAATTTTGAATATTTCGTGATTTGACAAAAAAGAGACTCGGTCGAGTCTCTTTTATTTTGTTTGGTTGAGTTATTTTACTTCGTAGCCCTTTTCAAAGATTATGGTCTTCTCGGGGATCTCTACATCGTGCGGCCAATCTTCAAGAACTACGCCGATCGTCTCGAACTGTTCCCAAGTGATTGCGATAACGCCGGATGCAGTTTCGGTGATAAGCTTTTTAATATCAACTGCTTCACGTCTGCTGTTGTACTGAGAAACGTTTTCGTTTGCACCGCGGATCTGATCCTTGGGGAAGTCGATCTCATCAGCATTGGAATATCTCCAAACAGCAGGGTCGATGTAGTAAGGAGTCATACCCCAGTTGGAGTAGAGACGGATACCCTTGTTAAAGTGACACCAGTTATCCTGGATCTTAACGAATGCGGGAGCAAGCCATACCATAGGGTCATAGGGGTCAGCGCCTGCCATTGTAAGAACGAGAGTAGCGGGTTCGGGGTTGATTGCCTTGAACGCATCGGTATATACATAATCTGCGAAAGTGGTCTTTTTCTTGGACTTGTAGTTGCCGTTTTCGTCAAAGTATGTGTCGAGATAGCCGTAACCTGCAGCATCGATATAAGTCTGTGCACAGTCTACGAACAGGTTGCCGTAGAGTGCATTCTGACGACCTGCATTAAGGAGAACGCCGTTGCCGTAGATACCTGCAACCACGTTACCGGTTGAGGTGTAGTAAGATGCCATACCGTCGTAGTAGATAGCTGCGGAGGGGAAGCACTTGAAGTCGGGGTTAACTGCCTTGATAGCCTTTGTGATCTCAACAGCGCCGATGTCGTGGATGTAGTTATACTGAACGTTGATGTTAGCGTTGTCCTTGCCGTCGCCGGAAACAGCACCAACGTCGTCGGTGAAGTTAAGGATATCGAATACGTGGTTGTATTCCATGGTGATGTTAACGCCACCCTTAATATGGGGACCCTTGAAGTTAGCATCTGTAAATGTATTATGGTCAACAAGAATGCCAACGCCGCCAACAGTAGCACCGTAACCGTATGCGCTGGTTACTGACCACTGACGAACGTAGTTGTTGTAGATGCGGCAGTTACCGTCTGTAACAGTAGCCTTGTCACCTGCCATTACGTCAATAGCGGATGCGCCGATGTCGTGGATGTAGTTGTTCTGGATCGTCAAATCAAAGTTAATATCCTTGAAAATGATCGCGTTGTTCTTAATAGAAGAGATTTCACAGTTCTGAATGCTGATGCCGGTTGTGTTTTTACCGGAAATAGCATTACCTGCAGAAGATGTCAGCTTAAGACCGTCGAAGGTGATATAGGATACACCGTCAAGAGTAACAAGTTCCTTGGAAACGGGCAGAGAAAGGGTTGCAGTATTGAATACATCGGTGGGGTAGTAGTAAAGGATACCGTCATTGTCGAAATAGTATTCGCCGGGCATATCAAGTTCTTCGGGAATGTTATAGAAGTAGAAGATACCGCCCTTGTCGGCACCATAACCGCCGTTGAACTTTACGTTCATCTTGTCACTTGTCTTGTCAAATTCAAGAACGTGAGAGTCATCAGGGCACCACAAAACGTTCCAACGAGCAATTACGAAGATTGTATCGTCCTTTGACCAGGATGAAACTCTTTCGAAATACTCATCCCCGTATTCGATAACGTAGTGTGAAAGGTTGGTGGCATTAGTGAACTCGGTAATATGGTTACCGTTTTCGTCAATATTCAGACCGCCTTCAATATGGATGAATCCTTCGTTGGGGAAACGTACGAGAGTCTGACGCTCACCGTTTACAGAGAGGAATGATGAATCTGCAAGGAGGTGAGAGTGAGCTTTCCACTTAGCGATATCGTCGGTTGTGATACCAAGCTTTGTTACGTCGATCTGAACGATCTTGTCTTTTGCTTCGGCAGGGAAGTATTTTGTTGCGCTGCCTGTTGCGGGAGCGAAGTCCTTAGCGGAGAGAGCAACACCGCCGACAACTACAGCACCCTTTTCACCGAGGTAGGTGATAGGGCAGTCTTCCGTACCGCTGTCTTCATCTGTGAATACGATGGGTTCAGTAATGGAATATGTGCCTGCTTTAACGAGAACTGTGATACCGTCAAAGTCGGACTTGTCAAGATCACGGATTGCATCGCGAGCGGCTGTGATGGTTCCGAAGGGGTTCTTCTCAGTACCGTCAGCACCGGACTTGCCCTTTGCGGAAACGTAAACTGTGAGGATGCCGTCCTCAAGTTCTCCTACTGTGGGAGCTTCTTCTTCGTCCTTCTGGAACAGAGTTCTGATAAGACGAACCAGATTAAGGGTTCTTGTGAATGATGCAGAGGGAGCTGCGGATACGGATACTACCATACCAAGCGCCATGCAAAGCACAAGAACGAGTGCGATTATTCTTTTCATGAGCTTTCTCCTGTATTAAATAAAAATGGGATAAAATATTATACCACATTACAGGGGAGAGGCGCAATATGTTTTTTGGACGCAGTTTTTACTATTTTGTTAATTGTTACGGTGTATATGTGTAATATGCTGTGAAAATTGCGGCGGATTTGTGACTGTTGACTAAGCAAAAAAAGAGACTCGGTCGAGCCTCTTTTTCGGGTTTATTTGTTTGTGTGGTTCTTTTCGAAGGATGTAACCTTTTCGGGAATCTCAATATCGTGGTTCCATTCGGACTCAACTATACCGATTGTCTCAAACTGATCCCAAGTGATCTCGATAACTCCTGCGGCTGTTTCGGTTATGAGCTCCTTCAGATCGTAGCCCTTGCGCTTGCCGGAATAGGTGGACATATTTGCATTTGAGGTGTGAGTGCCGTCATATGCGTCGATGGCACCCGCTTCTGCGAACTTCCAAACGTATTTTTCAATAAAATACGGGGAAATGCCCCAGTTGGAGTATGCGCGGTAGCCGGAGTTGTAGTGTACCCAGTTGTTCTTGGAAACAATGAATGCGGGCGCGGAGAATACCAGAGGGTCATTTGTGTCTGTATCAGCGTTAACCTCAATTATGAGCTTGGCAACTTCAGGGTTTTCTGCTTTGAATGCATCGGAGTAGTAGAAACCGTGTCTGGGGAAGGTGTTTGGTATATACTTTCCGTTATCGTCAAATCCCTCTCCATACAGAGCCTGTCCAAGCATTACGTAATCTCGGGAGCAGTTGACAAAGAGGTTACCGGTGCACTTGTTATGGCGGCCGCCGTTAGAAACGAAACCGTTACCGTCGATATTTGCGACAACATTTCCGTATGTATTAACGTAGCTTGCCATCATATCATAATAGATACCGGAGCCACCCATTTCAAGAATATCGGGATTTTTAGTTTTGGAAAGCTCCATAAGCTCGGGAGAACCGATATCATGAACGTAGTTGTATCTTACGATAATGTTTGCGTTTTCTTTGAGACCATCGCAGGAGATTGCGCCGCAGTCTTCAACTTCGCGTAGAATATCGAATATGTGGTTGTATTCAACTACAACGTTAATACCCTGAGCAACGTGAATACCCTTTGTTCCGGAGTCATGGCATGTGTTGTGGGAAATTGAGATCCCGATACCCTCGGCGGTAATGGCGTATGATATTGCTGTAGTAAGGTCCCAGCTTCTGATATAGTTATTATATATAGTTGCCTTGTTCTGATAGTCGGAGGCAACGTACTTATCACCACTCTTTACCTTGATTGCGTTGTCGCCAATATCGTGGATGTAGTTGCCGCTGATATTCATATAAAGCCCGTTGCCGGCGATACCGTTTTCACCTGCTGCGGAAATAGTGCAGTCGACAATGTTGAGGTGATCCGCACCGTTTAAGTCAACCGCGTTGTGCATGCTGGAGGTAAGGTCGAGATTTTTGAGTGTGATGTAGTCTGCGTTGTCAAGCTTGATAATGCTGTCGGCTGCAGTAACTGTCAGTTGTGATGTGGCAAAATCTTCTGAGGGATAGTAATAGAGAATTGCGTTTTCATCAATAAAGTACTCTCCGGGAGCGTCGAGGGCTTCTGGAAAATTGTAGAGACGCACAAGACCGCCGCATACGGGGTAGTACCCGATAGCGGAAGTGGTGAACGTGTCACTTTCGGTACTGATCTTATCTACAAAGCCGTATGTGCCTGCCCAAAGGAAGCGGAGATGACTGCGCAAATACTTGGTATAAGGAGAAGTGAAGGTGCTGATATCCTCGAAGTATTCTTCACCGTAATCCACAAGTGTGGAAACCGCAAGGTGTTCTTCGCTTTTGCTGTCAGTCCATAATTCATATACGAGTTCATTGCCGTTTTCATCCAACCAGCAACCGCCGTCAATAACTGCCCATGTGTCGTTGGGGTACTGACAAAGAGTTTGTCGTTCCTTATTTGACGCAAGGAACGGATGGAAGGCAAAGTAGTAATTGCTCTTCATGTATTCAGAAATATCGTCTGATGAGATGCCGAACTTTTTAAGGTCGGATTCTACGATCTTTCCTTTAGCATCCGCCGGGAAATATTCAGATGCACTGCTTGTGGCAGGAGAAAAATCCTTTGCAGAAAGGGAAATGCCGCCAACAACGGTGGTTCCGTCTTCGCCGAGGTAGGTGATGGGGCAATCTTCTGTGCCGCTGTCTTCAGCTGTCAGAACGATAGGTTCTGTGATCGTATAGGTTCCTGATTTGACAAGAACAGTGATTCCATCAAATTCAGATTTGTCAAGTGTGCGAATGGCATCGCGAGCAGCTGTGATCGTTCCAAAGGGGTTCTTCTCAGTACCGTTGGCGTCGGATTTACCCTTCTCGGAAACGTAAACTGTGAGGATGCCGTCCTCAAGCTTTCCGATAGAGGGTCCTTCGTCCTCGTCTTTCTGGAACAGAGTTCTGATAAGACGAACCAGATTAAGGGTTCTTGTGAATGATGCAGAGGGAGCTGCGGAAACGGAAACTACCGTGCCGAGCATCATACAAATAGTGAGTATAAGTGCGACTGTTCTTTTCATAAGCTTTCTCCTTTATGAGAGAGTTGTATATAGATTATATCACATTAACATCCTAAAATCAACCAAACGATGATAGTCATATTGCCTGAAATATGAAAGTAAAAATGTGAAATATAGCAAAAAAAAGAGACTCGGTCGAGTCTCTTTTGAGTTATACAGTTTTCTTACCGCCGATATAAACGGATTTTACGGTAATGTCGTCGTCAAACAGAACAAGGTCTGCATCCATGCCGATTTCCAGCTTACCCTTGCAGTCGCCGATTCCGATCTCTCGAGCCGGGTTGACTGTTATCATTGTAACTGCCTCTGGGAGGGGAATTCCCGCCTGCTTATACATAACGCGAACCAGTCTGTCAGTTGTTGCGACGCTGCCTGCGAAAGAAATTCCGTCGGGCATGTGTGCGATTCCGTCAAAGACGCTGACAAGCTGACCTTTTCTCAGGCTGCCGAGGAGGTATTCTCCGTCCGGCATTCCCGCGCCGCGCATTGCATCTGTTACGAGCACGATCCGGTCAAGACCTTTGGTTTTGCGGATGAGCTGCAGGAGAGAAATGGGAAGATGCTTCCCGTCAGCAATTACTTCTACGGCATATTCATCGTGAAGAAGTGCCGCTTCAAGAAGCCCGGGTACACGGTATCCGTTTTCGCGGATTATGGTGGACATACTGCTGTAGAGATGTGTGGCCATAGTGTATCCCGCTTCAATTGCCGCAACTGCGTCACTGTATTTCGCTTCGCTGTGGCCTGCTGAGAAGAGGATACCCTCGGGACGGAGCTCCTTTGCCATTTCACAAGCGCCTTCAAGCTCGGGGGCAACGGTCCAGATAAGGATCTCGCCGTCGGCCATTTTCACTATTTTGCGCCAGTCGTCCGGTGTGGGAGACTTTATGTACTTGGGGTCCTGTGCGCCTGCCATTGCCGCGGCAACGTAGGGGCCTTCAAGATGTACGCCGGGAACGCAGGGGAGAGACTCATATTCCGCAGATTTCTTCACAGTGCGGATGGAGTCAAACAGAGCCTCAAGCTCGTAATCCTCGGATGTGAGGGAGGTGGGCACCATTGTGGTAGTGCCGTGCTGCATATGAGCCCGCATTGCACCGACTGTTGCTTCGACTGTGGCGTCCATAAAATCGTGACCGCCGCCGCCGTGGACATGGATGTCGATAAATCCGGGAGCAAGGTAGTTGCCCTGACCGTCAACTACTGTGTCACCTGTGAGGGTTCCTGCTTTTCCGATTTCTGCGATCTTGCCGCCCTCCGTTTTCAGTGCCATACCGGCCTTGAGTGAATCGGGCAAAACCAGCGTTACGTTATCTATAACGATAGAGTTCATTTTACTTTCTTTCGATTGTGTAATCCTTGCCGCCAACCTTAACGATCTTGGATTCGTCAACCTTTGCGTAGGAATCTTCGTCAACGAAGAGGTTGAAGTCATCGTGACCCTTCATGATTGTAGCGGGGATGAGGTTTGTTACTTCGTTATGGAGGCAACCTGCAACAGCGTCAGCCTTTACGCCGTAAGGAACGATGGAAACGATCTGCTTGCACTGGAGGATCTGGTAAACTGTCATGGAAACAGCCTGCTTCGGAACGTCGTCGATGGTAGCAAACCAGCCTTCGCCAACCTGCTGGTTCTTGCAGGTGTCGTTAAGGTTAACAACGATGTAAGCTTCCTTTGTGTCGAAGTCTGCCGGCGGGTCGTTGAATGCGATGTGTGCGTTTTCGCCGATACCGATGAGACCAATGTCGATAGGTGCGGAACGGAGCTCAGCTGTGAGAGCAGCGATGCCTTCGGGTGTGCCGTCAACGAGGTGAGCAGCCTTAAGGTTGATCTTGTTGATGAATCTTTCCTTCAGGTACTTTCTGAAGCTTGCGATGTGTGTTTCGGGAAGATCAACGTACTCGTCGAGGTGGAACATTTCAACCTTGGACCAGTCAACGTCGCGGGTGATCAGCTCTTCGATTGTTGTGAGCTGAGATGCGCCTGTGGAGAGAACGATTCTTGCTACGCCGTTTGCTGCGATAGCCTTGTTGATTTCCGCTGCAACGAAATCTGCTGCGTTTGCGCCGAGAGCTTTTGCGTCTTTGCTGATGATGATTTTCATTTTTTTACTCCTTTACGCCTTATATAATAAGGTACATTTTGTTTAAGATTTATTTAATGGATATTGCGATCAAAGATATTTCTTGAAGAAGTCGGGTGCGACCTTGCCGGAGAACTGGTGACCGCCAGGATGAACATCTGTGTGAAGCAGATCGGTAAGTCCTGCCGCGTCGTAGATCTCCTTTGTACCGAGGTATCCCTGGTGGAGGTCCTTGTAGTAGAAGCAGTGGTCAAACAGTCCCATTTCAAGAAGGAGGGGACGGGGTGCGATGAGGCCTGCGATATCATAGGTGTCGAAGTACTTATACAGATTCGGAACTATCTGTGAACCGCAGAAATTTGCTCTTTTGATAGCAAACTCAGAGAAGGGGTTAACGTAACCGATAATATCAGCCGCCTTGATTCTCGGCTCAACCGCAGTTGCAAATGTTGTGATAGTGCCTCCATAGGAAAGTCCCATCATACCGATTCTGTCAGGGTCAACTTCGTCCATTGTTTCGAGATAGTCGATGCAACGGCGGATATCCCAGATATTGAGGGTCATGGGATAAATTCCAAGGAGAGCTCCTTTGATAAAGTTTATATTGCAGAGGTCGCGGCCTGTAGATACGGAGGCTTCGATATATTCATGTCTTTCGCCGAATCCGCGCAGGTCGGGTGCTATGGTAACAAATCCTTCCTTCGCCATCTGCTCAGCGTAGTTGTAATTCATCTTTGCGATCTCAGCAGCGTGTGCTCCATCCCCCAAGACTCCTGCGACAGGATCCTTGCCGTAAGGACCGTGACCGTGGCTGCAGACGATTGCGGGTAGCCGTTCTCCCGGCTTTCTGTTTGCCGGAATGAGAACATAGCAGGGGATCTTCATATACTTATCGGCGTTTATGATAACGCGCTGTCTGATATAGTCGCCCTGGAACTCACTGTATTCAACGATTGGCTCGAGGTCAACCTTTTCGGGGAAGTCACCCAAAAGATCGAGGAGCTTTTCGTGAGCCGCTTTATGCCACTCATCAAAGCTCATGCCAGCGTGACGGAAGCTTAACTTCGGCTTATGCTCACGCGCGATTTCATTCCACATATCGTAGAGGAAAAATGATCTGTCTTCCATGCTTATCCTCCAATGGATTTCATAATTCATCAGCATATTATATCATATTATTTCCGACAAATCGACGGGGGGATAATATTATTTACCATTTGTTCATAATTTGTCGTTCCTCTGTTGGCCGTTGCGATGTGATTCGAGTATGCGATAGTGACATATATTATTATGGATGATTTTTTGAAAAAAACCTTGTTTTTCCATTGCTGACAAGTTATAATAGAATTGACCCGTTTCTTGTCGCTTGACGTGAAACGAATATACAAATAATACGAGGAGTAACTTATTTTATGAAGAAACTTATTACACTCATCCTTGTAGCTGTACTGATGATCGGTTTTGCAGTTGTTGCAAATGCGGCGGTCGGTACAGTTGTTAAGGCAAACAAAACCGACAAGGCCCCCAATCTTGAGTATATCGACGAATCTTGGGGTGAGCCTGTTATCAGAGTAACACCTGATAGCCCTAACGCAGAGCTTTTCAAGTACTGGAACGAATTTAATGACACAGCTATGTATTCTCACGAAGGTACAGGTCCCAACGGTCGTACAACAATTGAACCTGAAGATTCCTCATTTGATCTCTTCATTCGCTGGGACAACAAGTACCTCTATATAGGTGTTCTTTCTGCCGATTACGAGATCTGCGGATCTGTGGAAGCTTGGAGGGGTGACGGCGTTCAGATGTGGATCCAGCCCCTTGAAACACTTGTTGCCAACAATATGACAACTTGCGGCTTCTATAATTACACAGACGCTCTTACCAATCCTACCAGCCTTGAATATAAGAATCAGTATCAGGCTGTATGCCAGTACTACTGGACACTTGACTTCGACGATTATTCTGTTTCCAATGCCGGCGCGGCAGCTGAATGTGAAAAGTACATTCTTATGGAAGACGATATGATGCACTGCACAATTGCCATTCCGCTTTCCAACTTCGGTCTTAATGCAAAGAAGATGGATCTCCATGGATTTGAACTTGGTGCTGCGATTTTGCGTATGAGCTCCAAGAGCAGCTTTGACGAAGGATATGCCGGCTGCCTTGTTTGGGGTAAGTTCTTTGAGCATATTGATTCCGAAACCATCAATACAATCGTTCTCGTTGACCCCGCACAGGGCGACGTAACACCTTCCACTGAAGCACCTGCTACTGAGGCGCCTGCAACAGAGGCTCCTGCAACAGAAGCACCCGCAACAGAAGCACCTGCAACAGAGGCTCCTGCTACAGAGGCACCCGCTACTGAGGCTCCTGCTACAGAAGCACCTGCTACTGAGGCGCCTGCAACAGAGGCTCCTGCAACAGAAGCACCTGCAACAGAAGCACCCGCAACAGAAGCACCTGCAACAGAGGCTCCTGCTACAGAGGCACCCGCTACTGAGGCTCCTGCTACAGAAGCTCCCGCTACAGAGGCACCTGCAACAGAGGCTCCTGCTACAGAGGCTCCTGCTACTGAAGCTCCCGCAACTGAAGCTCCCGCAACTGAAGCTCCCGCAACAGAAGCACCTGCTACAGAAGCACCTGCTACAGAAGCACCTGTAACAGAAGCACCTGCAACTGAAGCTCCTGCTACTGAAGCTCCCGCTACAGAAGCACCTGCTACTGAGGCTCCCGCTACAGAGGCACCTGCAACAGAAGCTCCCGCTACTGAAGCTCCCGCTACTGAAGCTCCTGCTACTGAACCCAAGACTGAAGAACCCGTAGAAAAGAGCAACACAGGTCTTATCATCGCAATCGTTGCTGTTGTTGTGGTTGTTGGCGCAGGTCTCGGCATCGTACTTGGCAAGAAAAAGAAATAATTAACATTTTCAGCTATAGTTTTTATACAAAAACGGGGATTTGCCACGCGCAGATCCCTTTTGTTATGCGGAACTTACAAATTTGAGGCCGAATTTTCGGGGGAAAATACTATAGAAAGAATTACAAAAATGTGGTATAATTTTTCCATTGAAAGATTATATCTTTTAACAAATATCTACCAAGGAGTAATACTATGAAGAAACTCATTACACTTATTCTCGTTGCTGTTCTTATGATCGGCTTTGCAGTTGTTGCTGATGCTGCAGTTGGTACTGTTGTTTACGGTTACAAGACAAACGAAGCTCCCAATATGGAAGAAATCGACGAATCTTGGGGTGAGCCCGTAGCTTATATTACAAAGGATTCTCCCAATGCCGAGCTTGCGAAGTATTGGACTGTTGCAAACGATACATGTAACGGTGAACACGGCGGTACAGGTCCCAACGGTCGTACAACTATCGAGCCCGAAGACAGTGATTTCTGGCTGTATGTTCGTTACGACAACAAGTACATTTACGTTGGTTTCAAGTCTCCTGACTACGAGATCTGCGGCTCTGAAACAAAGCACCGCGGTGACGGTATCCACCTGTGGCTCCAGCCCCTTGACGCTATGTCTGACCCTACCGGCAGCTCCTGCGGCAGAGCAGTAACATCCGAGTATGACTCCGACGGTCTTTCCGCAATGTACTACTTCTTCTGGAATCTGGCGTTTGACGACTATTCCGTTGACTTCGGTAATGCATCCGTTAACCTCGACGAATCTCCCTGCATCAACTTCTACGATGATATGATGCACGCAACAATCGCTATTCCCCTTACAACATACGGTCTCCGTAACAAGAACCTCCACGGCTTCGAATTCGGTACTTGCGTTCTTCGTTGCAGCTCAAAGAGCACATTTGACGAAGGCTACGCAGGCTGGCTCAACTGGGGTCAGTGGATGAGCTCCTATACAACAAAGACCAAGGGCGTTAACACAATTATTCTCGTTGACCCTGAACAGGGTGAAATCACACCTTCTACAGAAGCACCTGCAACAGAGGCTCCTGCAACAGAAGCTCCCGCAACAGAAGCTCCCGCAACAGAGGCACCTGCAACAGAGGCACCTGCAACAGAAGCACCTGCAACAGAAGCACCTGCAACAGAAGCTCCCGCAACAGAAGCTCCCGCAACAGAAGCACCTGCAACAGAAGCACCCGCAACAGAAGCTCCTGCAACAGAAGCACCTGTAACAGAGGCTCCCGCAACTGAAGCTCCCGCAACAGAGGCACCTGTAACTGAAGCACCTGCAACAGAAGCACCTGTAACAGAAGCCTCTGTAACAGAAGCACCTGCTACAGAAGCACCTGTAACAGAGGCTCCCGCAACAGAAGCTCCCGCAACAGAAGCACCTGCAACAGAGGCACCTGCAACAGAAGCTCCTGCTACAGAAGCACCTGCAACAGAAGCACCCAAGGTTGAAGAACCTGCAGAAAAGAACAACACAGGTCTCATCATCGCTATCGTTGCTGTTGTTGTAGTTGTTGGCGCAGGCCTTGGCATCGTTCTCGGCAAGAAAAAGAAGTAATACATTAATGTAATGAATAAAACGGACGTGTAAAATATACGTCCGTTTTTTGTTCGCAGATCAAGTTGACAATTTCGACAAAAGTTTTGTTCACAATTTGTACAATCAACCGATAATTTAGCTACTTTAAACTTTCGGTTGATTTTTTTGGAAAACCGTGATATAATGTCTCGTAACTCCGAAAAGGAGAAAATACAAAAATTACATAAGAATATGGAGGAATTTTACATGAAAAAGCTTCTCACACTTGTTCTTGTTGCTGTTCTTATGATCAGCTTCGCTGTTGTTGCGAATGCAGCATTCGGCACTGTTGTTGAAGCACAGAAGGTTGACAAACAGCCTAACCTTGAAGAAATTGACGAATCTTGGGGCGACCCCGTTGTTACAGGCATCACTTCCGCTACACCTAACACATGGCTCTGGAAGTATTGGAACGAATGGGCTGACACAGCTCAGTATGAACATGAAGGTACAGGTCCTGATGGCCGTACATCCACAAATCCCGAAGACCTTCCCATCGACCTTTACCTCTGCTGGGACGATAAGTATTTCTACTTCGGTGTTGTTGTAATGGACGATATGGTTTGCGGTTCCGAAAACAAGCACCGCGGTGACGGCGTTCAGCTTTGGCTCCAGCCTGCTAATGCTGTTGTTGACCCCACACAGGGCGTTGAAACAAACGGTGACGACGGCTCTTCCGAAGGTCATGTATACAGCCCCTATGAATATATCTGGACTCTCGCATTTGACGACTGGTCAACTGATACTGAGGACATCGCTTCCGAACTTATGGACGCTCCCATGATCAACGCTGACTTCGAAGACAGATGGCACGGTATCATTGCTATTCCGTGGTCCAACTTCGGTATCAAGAGAGGCACTCTCATTGACGGCGATGAATTCGCTATCGCATTCATGCGTGTAAGCTCCACCGGTACTCTTGACGAAGGTTACGCCGGCGGTCTTAACTGGGGTAAGTTCCTTGCAGATACAAACGTTTGGGGCAAGAGCGCAGCTACATCTCTTAACACTGTAGTTCTCCGCGACCCTGCAACTGCTGGTATGAGACCCGAAACAGAAGCACCTGCAACAGAAGCTCCTGCAACAGAAGCTCCTGCAACAGAAGCTCCTGCAACTGAAGCTCCCGCAACAGAAGCTCCCGCAACAGAAGCTCCCGCAACAGAAGCTCCCGCAACAGAAGCTCCCGCAACAGAAGCACCTGCAACTGAAGCTCCCGCAACTGAGGCTCCTGCAACAGAAGCACCTGCAACTGAAGCTCCCGCTACTGAAGCTCCCGCAACAGAAGCACCTGCAACAGAAGCTCCTGCAACTGAGGCACCTGCAACTGAAGCTCCCGCTACAGAGGCACCTGCAACTGAAGCTCCCGCTACAGAGGCACCCGAAACAGAAGCACCTGCAACAGAAGCTCCTGCAACAGAAGCTCCCAAGGTTGAAGAACCCGTAGAAAAGAACAACACAGGTCTCATCATCGCTATCGTTGCTGTTGTTGTAGTAGTTGGCGCAGGTCTCGGCATCGTACTCGGCAAGAAAAAGAAATAAGCTTACAATTAAAGAAATAAGCTTACAATTAAAGAAATAAGCTAACAATTAAGAAGATGTGTCATTGACGCATCTTCTTTTTTGTCTCCCGAAAACCACGCGATAGTCGCGAGGTTCATTAGAGGCTATAGCCGGTGAGGAGAAAATTGACGAGCAAATTTGGACAGAAAAAGGCTCCTTCCGGGAGGGAGCTGTCACCGTAGGTGACTGAGGGAGAGTGCGGAACAATAAAAATAATC
>SVSJ01000018.1 GCA_015064355.1 Oscillospiraceae bacterium
GGAAAATAACCGAAGGAGGACATTATTATGTCTATCGTATCTATTAAGCAGCTTCTCGAAGCAGGTGTTCATTTCGGACATCACACAAGACGTTGGAACCCCAAGATGGCAGAGTACATCTTCACTGAAAGAAACGGTGTTTACATCATCGACCTTCAGAAGACCATCAAGAAGTTTGAAGAAGCTTACATGTTCGTTCGTGAAACAATCGCTGAAGGAGGCAACATCCTCTTCGTTGGTACAAAGAAGCAGGCTGCTGACACAATCCGTGAAGAAGCAGAACGTTGCGGCATGTACTATGTAAACGTAAGATGGCTCGGCGGTATGCTCACAAACTACAAGACCATCAGAACCTCCATCGAAAGACTCCGTTCTCTCGAAAAGATGCAGGAAGACGGCACATTCGATATGCTTCCCAAGAAGGAAGTTGCTGCTCTCCAGAAGGAAATCTTCAACCTCGAAAAGAACCTCGGCGGTATCAAGAACATGAAGGGTCTCCCCTCTGTAGTGTTCATCGTTGACCCCAGAAAAGAACACAACGCAGTTCTCGAATGCAAGAGACTCGGTATCCCTGTAGTTGCTATCGTTGACACAAACTGTGACCCTGATGACGCTGACTACGTAATTCCCGGTAACGACGACGCTATCCGCGGTATCAGACTCATTTCTTCCGTAATCGCTGACGCAGTTATCGAAGCAAAGCAGGGCGAACAGCTCACAGAAGCTGAACCCGCAGCAGAAGAAGCAGCTGAGTAATCTGAATCTATTTCGAATCTAATAAAAAATAATTAAAATACAGGAGTTTAGTAATATGGCAGCAATCACAGCTAAAATGGTAAACGACCTCAGAAGCAAGACCGGTGCCGGCATGATGGAATGCAAGAAGGCTCTGGTTGAAGCAGACGGTGACTTCGATAACGCTATCAAGGTTCTTCGTGAGAAGGGTCTCGGCAAGGCTGACAAGAAGGCCGGCAGAATCGCAGCAGAAGGTGTTGTTGACGTTCTCACAGCAGGCAACACAACCGCTATGATCGAAGTTAACGCAGAAACAGACTTCGTTGCTAAGAACGAAACATTCAAGGCATTCGTTAAGAACATTCTCAAGGTTATCGTTGAAAATAAGCCCGCTACAGTTGAAGAACTCAAGACTCTTCCTTATGACGCTGATTTCGCATCCGTTGAACTCAAGCTCAAGGACATGATCTTCACAATCGGCGAAAACATGAACATTCGTCGTTTCGTTGTAGTTGACGGCATCACATCCACATATATCCACGGCGGCGGTATGGCAGGTGTTATCGTTAAGTTCGATACAACTGCTGACGTAGCAGCTAAGGACGGTTTCGCAGAAGTTGCTAAGAACATCTGCCTCCAGATCGCAGCTGGTACTCCTCCCACATATGTTAGCAAGGAAGACGTTCCCGCATCTGTTCTCGAAGAAGAAAAGAACATTCTCATGGCTCAGATCAAGAACGACGAAAAGAATGCTAACAAGCCCGACGCAATCATCGCAAAGATGGTAGAAGGCAGAATCGGCAAGTTCTACGAAAAGGCATGCCTCAACGAACAGCTCTACGTTAAGGACGACAGCCTCACAATCGCTAAGTACCTTGCAGCAGCTTCTAAGGATCTCGGCGGCGACATCAAGATCAACTCCTTCGTTCTCTACGAAAAGGGTGAAGGTCTTGAAAAGAGAGAAGACGACTTCGCTGATGAGATCGCAAGACTCACAGGTAAGGCGTAAATCGACTTAAAACCTTAAAACTAAAATCCCACTGTGAAAATAGTGGGATTTTTTGCGTGTATTTACAAATTTGCTATTTACAAATTGAAGGAAATAGGGTAAAATATATTAGATTATAATATTGATGCAAAAAAGCGTTTGGAGGTGCTTAACATGCCCGAAACAAAAAAAAGGTTCAAGAGAGTACTCCTGAAGCTGTCAGGCGAGGCTATTGCCAAGAAAGATGCAGACGGCGGAGTGGACGAGATCTTTGATCCTGCTATTATTGACGAGATCACAGACGTAATTGCGAGACTTGTTGCTGACGGTATCCAGGTAGGCGTTGTAATCGGCGCGGGCAATATCTGGAGAGGTGCTTACGGCAAGGGAGTCAAGAGAGCAAGAGCTGACCAGATGGGTATGCTCGGCACTATGATAAACTGCCTCAGACTGGAGGACGCCATCGAAAAGAAGGGCTGCCCCGTAACAGTAATGTCACCAATTAATATGAATACATTTGCAGAGCCTTACGATTTCCGCCGTGCTATTCAGTACCTTGAGGGCGGCAGAGTGGTTATCTTCGGTGCCGGCACAGGTATTCCCTTTGTTACAACAGACACAACTGTTGTTGTAAGAGCTGCGGAGATTGACGCTGACGTTATTCTCATGGCAAAGAACATTGACGGTATATACGTCCGCGATCCCAGAGATGAAAATGGCGAGATCGACAGAAGTGTTCCCAGATACAAAGTTATCTCTTACGACGAGTGCATTAAGAAGGGGCTTAAGGCTACTGACGTTTCCGCATCTGCAGTTGCAAAGGAACAGAAGATCGATATGTACCTGTTTGCACTGTCTGAACCCGAAAACATCCTGCGTGCTGCAAGAGGCGAGGAGATCGGCACTCTTGTTACCTGCGACGCAAACTGCGAATCTGAAGTTTATTAATTAAAATAAATAATTGAACAGGAGATACTACTATGAAGCTTGATACCAAAGAATATGAAGGCAAAATGAAAAAGTCCATTGATGTTTTCAAGGATACCCTTTCTACAATCCGCGCAGGCAGAGCAAGCACTGCTGTTGTTTCCAAGGTAATGGTTGACTATTACGGAGTTCCCACCGCTATTACACAGATGGCTGAAGTTAAGGTTACAGACCCCAAGACTCTCGCTATCCAGCCCTGGGACGCTTCCACAATCAAGAATATTGAAAAGGCTATTCTCGTAGCTGATATCGGTATCACACCTCAGAACGACGGTAAGGTTATCAGACTTGTGTTCCCCCAGCTTACAGAGGAACGCCGTCGCGAGCTCAAGAAGAACATTGCAAAGCTCAGCGAAGAAGCAAAGGTTGCTATCCGTAACATCAGACGCGATGCAAACGACAAGAGCAAGGCAATGAAGAAGAACAGCGAAATGACCGAGGACGAACAGAAGCAGTCTGACAAGAGCATCCAGGATCTGACTGACAAGTTCATCAAGGAGATCGACACAATTACCGCAGCAAAAGAAAAGGAAATTATGGAGATCTGATCAGGGATCTGACATTACTAATTTAGAACATCGTGCGCTCGGTGATAAGCGGAAAACGTTTATGACTGAGCGCATACCTTATCTTGTATATTATGGTGGTTTATGACTGACATAAGCAATATGGCTGTTCGGGAAATCGTGCAGCAGAGCGAACTTAAACATATCGCATTTATTATGGACGGAAACGGCAGATGGGCTAAAAATAAAGGTCTGCCGAGAGAATTCGGTCACCGTGCAGGGGCGGAAACCTTTAAAAAGGTGCTGCGTTACTGCAGAAAGATCGGAATCAGTGTGGTTACGGTGTACGCGTTTTCCACAGAGAATATCAAGAGACCCAAAAGGGAAGTGGAGGCGATCTTTTCCCTCCTCCTTGATTATATTGAAGAAGCGAGAGACGAGGACGGGGTTGAGTTTTGCTTTTTAGGCGACCCGGCAGCCCTCGGCGAGGACATTGGCAAAAAAGCAAGGGCCCTTGAAGAAGACACCCGCGGCGGTGCTCACAGGGTGAATATTGCCCTCAATTATGGCGGACGTGCGGAGATCGTACACGCGGTAAACGAGCTTATTAAACAAGGAAAGACCGAAATATCTGAAGATGATATTTCTGCAAATATATATACGAAGGGCTGCCCTGACCCCGATCTGGTGGTCAGAACAGGAAAGGAAACAAGAATCTCAAACTTTCTCCTGTGGCAGAGCGCGTATTCTGAATTCTACTTCTCAGATGCAATGTGGCCGGACTTTTCCGCAGATGATGTTGACGCGGCGATCCGTGACTTTGCAGGCAGAAGCAGACGCTGGGGCGGTCTTGACAAGAACGAAACCCGGAAATAATAAAAGTTAATTACGTGAATTAACGGAAGGAAAAAAGAAATGTTAAAGCGAACTATTACTGCCGTTTGCGCGATGATTATTTTCATACCCGTTTGCTATTTCTCGGGTACTGTGATTTTCCCTGTTGCAATGGCAATAGCATCATTGATCGCGGCTTACGAAATGACAGGCTGTACCGGTGTGAGAAAAAAACTTTCTGTATCTATCCCATCCTGTATCTTTGGCGCACTTCTGCCCTTGATTCCTTGGTTTACAGAAGGCGACACGATCAAGTACTCATTCTCTTGTTTTATTATCTATCTGATAGTATTGTTCACAACCCTTGTTTTCTCAAAAGGAAAGCTTGATTACACCCTGGTTGCTTCTTGTTTCATGGGAGTACTGTATGCGTCTATGTCATTTATGTGCATCGTTCTTCTCCGTGAGGCGGGGGCTTACTTGTATCTCCTCGTATTCGTCGGACCATGGGTCAGCGATATTTTCGCATATCTTTGCGGCAGACTCTTCGGCAAGCATAAGCTGATCCCCGAGGTTTCTCCCAAGAAGACAGTTGAGGGAAGTGTTGGCGGTATTATTTTCACCGCGATCGCATTTGTTGTATACGGAATCATTATCAAAACCTACTTCAACGCAAGCGCAGTTGCCAATCCCATCGCGATGGCTCTTGCGGGCGCTGTTACATCCGTGATCGCACAGATCGGCGACCTTACAGCTTCTGCGATCAAGAGAAGATTCGACATTAAAGACTACGGCCGTATTTTCCCCGGACACGGCGGAGTTATGGACCGCTTCGACAGCGTGCTTCTTACAGCTCCCGTGCTTTATATTATCTCGACAATTCCGTACGTTGCGGAAAAAATGCTCTGATTTTGGTGTAAACGATGATCAACTTGAATCCAAACAAGAATATTTCTCCGCAAACTGTGGCGGTTCTTGGTTCAACAGGCTCGGTGGGTACTCAGACCCTTGACATAGTCAGAGAACAGGGACTTTCCGTTGATATGCTGACGGCCGGTGAGAATACTTCCTTGCTTGCAGCACAAATCAGAGAGTTTTCGCCAAAAGTTGTGGCGGTCGGTAGTGAATCTGCAGCAAAACGGCTCCGCGATGAGATCTCTGCAGGCTGCGCCAAGTCTCCCGAGATAATTTTTGATACAAACGAAACATACGACGCTATAGAGCATACCCACGCAGATATGATCTTTCACTCTGTTGCAGGCCTTGCCGGTATCGGATACGCACTTGCGGCGGCAAGGAGCGGTAAGCGTGTGGGTATGGCAAATAAAGAGGCGATCATAGCTTGCGGCGACATGATTTTTGATCTGATGAACGCCCGCGGAGGCGAGATGATCCCCGTTGACAGCGAGCACAGCGCAATTTACCGTTGCCTTGAGGGCAGAGATCCCGAAAATGTCAAAAAGATAATTCTGACTGCCAGCGGTGGCCCGTTCTTTGGCAGAAGTGCCGCCGAGCTTAAATCTGTTACAGCGGCAGATGCCCTTGCTCATCCCACCTGGAAAATGGGCAAGAAGATCACCGTTGACTCAGCCACCCTTATGAACAAGGGGTTTGAGATAATCGAAGCGGTGCGCCTTTTCGGTAAGCCTGAGGACAAAGTGGACGTGGTTATCCACCGCCAAAGTATAATCCATTCGATGATAGAATATAATGATAATACTTTTATGGCGCAAATGGGACGCCCGGATATGCGTGACTGCATACGTTACGCCGCAACCGCCCCTCATTCTGCCCGTGTAAATGCACCTGAGCTCGATTTGACCGACGTGTTCAAACTAACATTTGAGAAGCCGGACACTGTGGCGTTCCCCCTTCTCGAGGTGGCGCGTATTTCAGTAAGAATGGGCGGCACGGCACCTACTTCTCTTATTGCAGCAGACGAGGTGGCAGTTGACGCTTTCCTCGCCGGTCAGATCGGATTTACGGATATTTCATCTTTTGTTATTGAAACTCTCGGCAAAATTGAGGTATCGAATAACATAACAGAGGAATCGGTTTACGAAGCTGACAGAAAGGCAAGAGAGCTTTGCCGATCCTTAATTAACAAATTCTGATAAAAGGGTGTGATCACAATCAACCTTTGGTATATTTTACTTGCACTTTTCATTTTCGGAATCCTGATTTTTATTCATGAACTGGGGCATTATCTTGCCGCCAGACGGTTCGGTGTAACCATTCGTGAGTTTTCTATAGGCATGGGTCCGAAGCTTTTTACTCACGTGTCCGAGAAAACCGGAACAGCATATTCTATCCGTCTTTTCCCCATTGGCGGATTTGTTGCAATGGAAGGCGAGGACGAGAAATCGGATGACGAAAACGCCTTCCACAAAAAGCCGGTGTGGCAGAGAATTATCATAACTGCCGCAGGCGCGTTTATGAACGTGGTGGTTGGCATCCTTGTTATGGGGGTGCTTGTTGCAAGTCAGGACGGCCTTGGCTCCAACACGATTTCCCTCCTGCCTGAAAACGAAAATGGCATCAACTACGCATATGAGGGCGGACTTCGTGTAGGCGACGAGTTTTATGCTGTTGAAGGCACTCGGGTTCACATCATTAACGAGACATTTTACGAGATAATGCGCAAGGGTATCGAGCCTATTGACATTACCGTGATTCGAGATGGAGAGAAGATCACATTTGAGGACGTGGTCTTCCCGACAGTTGAAGAGCAGGGCATTATTCTCGGCACTATTGATTTCAAGGTGGATTACGAAGAAAAGACTGTATTAAACGTGATAAAGCACGCTTTCTTCCGCTCCACATCAACCATAAAGACTATCTGGGAATCCCTCATTGATCTTATCACCGGACGTTACGGTATACAGAGCGTGTCAGGGCCTATCGGAATAACCCAGACACTCGGCGAGGCGGCAAAGCAGGGAATTGATGACCTGGTTAACCTGGCGGTGCTGATCAGCATGAACCTTGGCGTTATGAATCTGTTGCCATTGCCTGCCCTGGACGGAGGACGGCTCCTGTTCCAGATAGTTGAGCTTGTTCGCGGAAAACCTCTTTCACAAAATATTGAGGGGGCAATACATTTCGCAGGACTTGTTCTTCTTATGATACTAATGGTCCTTATTGCGGTAAAAGACGTAATAGGACTGTTCTGATAAAGCAGCTTACCGAGGAAAAACTCGGTAGGCTTTTGCCGTTTTATAACGCGGAGGAATTATATGACACGAAAGACAACTCGCACAGTACGCGCAAGGAACATATTGATAGGCGGGGAAAGTCCCATAACGGTTCAGTCTATGACAAACGTGCCGGCAGGGGATTTTCTCGCGTCAATTGAACAAATAAAAAGACTTGAAGCCGCAAAATGCGACATAGTTCGCCTTGCCATTCCGAAAGCAGAATACGCAGAAGTGTTCAGAGCGGCAAAATTCAGCGGAGTCAAGTGCCCCCTTGTTGCAGATATTCATTTCGATTACAGAATCGCACTTGAAGCTGTCAGAATGGGTGCGGATAAGATCCGTATCAACCCCGGCAATATCGGTGAAAAATGGAAGGTAGCCGAGGTTGCAAACGCCTGTAAGAGCGCGGGAATTCCCATCAGAATCGGCGTAAACGGCGGCTCTCTTGATAAGCGCATCCTGGAAAAATACGGCGCTCCCACAGCGGAAGCCCTTGCGGAATCTGCTCTTTTAGAGGCCGCTGCTCTTGAGGATTGCGGTTTTTCGGATGTAGTTATTTCCATAAAATCCTCAACCGTTGATGAAATGACTCGTGCCGCGAGAATTGTCAGCGCACAGAGTGATTATCCCCTCCATCTCGGTGTTACCGAAGCCGGTGACGGATATTCCGGCCTTGTGAAGAATTCCATTGGGATCGGATCTCTTCTCCTTGACGGCATAGGTGACACTATCCGCGTTTCTCTCACCGCTGATCCGGTTGAAGAGGTGCGTGCAGGGCGGGAGATCCTCTCCGCTCTCGGACTTAACTCGGGTGGTGGGATCAACGTGATCTCTTGCCCTACCTGCGGAAGAACAAAGATCGACCTCATTGACATAGGCAGACGATATAAAGAAGCGGCAGAAGGTATCGACACCAAAGGAAAGCGGATCAAGGTTGCGGTAATGGGATGCGTGGTAAACGGTCCCGGTGAAGCAAGAGAAGCTGACTTCGGCATAGCAGGCGGCGACGGATTTGTGCTGTACTTCAAAAACGGTGAAGCCCAGTACAAGGTGGAAGAAGACCGGGCTGTTGAATTTTTGATTGAAGAAACGAAGAAATTTATTGACGAATGATACTATTACGGAGGACACTCCATGGCGGGAAATAACGGACGTACACTAACCGATACATTTAAGAAAATAGTCAACGAGCTAAGCTGGACGGAGCGGGAGATCTTCAATGACGCAACCGACGTGAAGCTGAAGATTGACCGTGAACGGAGAATCGCGGAGGTGTCCTGCGCTCTTCCGAGAATTTACGAAAAACAGGAGATCTATGCCCTTGAAGCAAAGATCAAGGGGGCGTACGAGCTCTCCCACGTGAAGATATTGCCCCACTATCCGAGCAATCTTTTCACTCTCGAATATATGAGCGAGATCTTTACAGAGGTTGCAAGACTGGGCATCGTTGCAAACGGGTTCTTCGGAAAATTCACCTCAAAGCTTGAAGATGGAATTATTAAGATATTCATTCCCTTTACCGGAGGCGCCATTGCTCTTCTTGACCTTGCCCGTACTGCGCGAGTTGCAGAGGGAATCCTGAACAGCGAGTTTGGCCTTGAGTATAAGATAGAAATTAACAAAAGTGCAGATGCCGACGAGCAGTATGCTGAATATATGGCAGAGCAGCTTGCGCGGCTTAATTCTGCATCTGAAAATATAGTTATAGAGCACGAAAAGCTTATGGCAGAGGCGGCAAGATCGGCTGAAAAGCAGGAGCCGACGGAAGATGAGAAGCCCCAGCTTCCCAGAGTCGCATCACTTTTCGGCGGTAGCGAGGAGGCCGAAAGACTTGACGAGGGCATTATCCGCTCCGGAAAAATCACATTCGATGTTTCGTCTCCCACCCTTGTTTTTGGCGAGGAGTTCCGGATAGAGGGTACAACACCTCTCCGCGCTATCAAGAACACAGGGAAGAACGTGATCATTCTTTGTCAGGTGTTCAGCATCCAGCAAAAAGAAACAAGACGCGGCGACAAGGTAATGTTCACCGTTGCTGCAACAGACCGCGATGCATCAATTTACATAAAAATGACCGTTCCTACCGAGAGCGTCCTTGAAACAGAAGCCCTGTTCGGCAAGGGAAAGACCTACGCCATCCGCGGCAATATTAAGAGAGATACTTTCGACAATGATCTGTATATGCAGTATACGGACATTATGCAAATAAAGACTGTCGAGAGAATGGACAAGGCTCCAGAGAAGAGGGTTGAATTGCATCTGCACACCCTTATGTCCGCAATGGATGCAACCACAAAGGCTGATGATATCGTTAAAACCGCTCACAAATGGGGACACAAGGCTGTTGCAATAACCGATCACGGAAATCTCCAGAGCTTTCCTGTGGCAATGCTTACAGCCGACGGCTTGAAGGATGAAATCAAGGTCATCTACGGCCTTGAGGCATATTACGTTGACGACACGTCCCGTGCGGCCTGGAAGGGTGAGGAAACCTCATTCAAGGACGAGTTTGCGGTATTTGACATTGAGACCACAGGTCTTTATGCCGCAACCTGTAAGATCACAGAGATCGGTGCTGTTATTGTAAAAGGCGGCAAGGTTGTTGATAAATTCAATTCATTTGTAAATCCCGGTGTGCCGATTCCTCAAAACATTGTTGAGCTTACCGGAATTACCGATGAAATGGTAGCGGACGCGCCTCCTGTGAAGGACGTGCTCATAGACTTCTTCAAGTTTATCGGCGACAGAATGCTCGTTGCTCATAATGCATCATTTGACACAGGCTTTATCCGCCAGGCGGCAGAAGAAAGCGGACTTCCTTTTGAAAATCCCTATCTTGATACAGTTGCTATGTCCAGATTCATGAATCCGAATCTGAAGAACCACAAGCTTGACACCCTTGCGAAATTCTACAAGCTGGGTGAATTCAATCACCACAGAGCGTCAGATGACGCAGAAATGCTTGCTGCTATTTTTACGTGTATGACAGAGCGGCTTATGGAAGAGGGAATCGACACTATCTCCCGTATGAATTTTGCTATGGCGGAGAAATCAGATCCTTTGAAGCTGAGGTCATACCACCAGATCATTCTTGTTAAGAATCAGACCGGTATGAGAAACCTGTTCAGACTGGTGTCTGAGTCAAATCTGAAGTATTATTACCGTCACCCGCGAATTCCCCGAACCCGACTTGAAGAGCTTCGCGAGGGACTTATCCTGGGATCAGCCTGTGAAGCGGGTGAGCTTTTCTCTGCAATGGTAGCGGGAAAACCCGAATCCGAGCTTATCGAGATCGCAAAGTTCTACGACTATCTTGAGATCCAGCCTATTTCCAATAACGAATTTATGATCCTTGAGGGTACCGTGCCCGACGAAGAAGCGCTCCGCACCTTCAACCGCAGGATCATTGAGATCGGAAGAAAAGCGGGACGCCCTGTTTGCGCAACCTGCGACGTACACTACAAGGATCCCGAGGACGAAATATACCGCAGAATTATCCTTTCCGGTCTCGGCTTCAAGGATGCGGACCGCGAAACAAAACTGTACTTCCGCACAACTGAAGAAATGCTTGAGGAATTCGCATATCTCGGCGAAGACGTGGCAAGGGAAGTAGTAATTGAAAACCCGAACAAGATCGCTGATATGATCGAGCCCACACGCCCCATTCCTCACGGCAACTACCCGCCTCACATTGACGGTGCAGAGGAAGAGCTTACCGAAAAGTGCTGGAATCTGGCGAAGGAGCTATATGGCGATCCTCTGCCGGAGGTCGTATCTGCAAGACTGGAACGCGAGCTGACATCTATTATCCAGAACGGCTTTGCTATTATGTATATCATCGCTCGTAAACTGGTTGAGAACAGCGAATCCAAGGGGTACCAGGTTGGATCCCGTGGCTCCGTTGGCTCCTCCTTTGCGGCTACAATGGCGGGAATCACAAAGGTTAACCCCTTGCCGCCACACTACAGATGCCCAAAATGCCGTTTTACTCACTTCTTCGAGGGCGGTGAATACGGCTCCGGCTTTGACCTTCCTGCAAAGGATTGTCCCGAATGCGGCACTCCCCTTGAACGTGACGGCCACGACATTCCCTTTGAGACATTCCTGGGGTTCAAGGGTGACAAGACCCCTGATATTGACTTAAACTTCTCAGGAGATGTGCAGGGTGACGCTCACAAGTTTACCGAAGTGCTGTTCGGTGCAGGTAAGGCGTTCAAGGCAGGCACCATCGGTACTCTTGCCGACAAGACTGCATACGGCTTTACTGCCCACTTCCTTGAGGATAAGGGCATTTCCGTAAATCGCGCGGAAATGGACAGACTGGTGGCGGGCTGCGTTGGTACAAAGCGTACTACCGGTCAGCATCCCGGCGGAATCATCGTCGTGCCCGAGGAATACGAGATCTACGATTTCTCTCCCGTTCAGCACCCGGCAGAAGACGCCAATTCCGATATAATCACAACTCACTTTGAGTTCAAATATCTCCACGATACTATACTGAAGCTTGATATCCTCGGACACGATATTCCGACAAAATACAAGCGACTTGAGGAATACTCCGGCTACAGCGTTCTCGACGTGCCTATGAGTGATCCGGCGGTGTATAAGAGCTTCACCTCAACAGAGCCTATTGGAGTTACACCGGAGCAGATTGACTCGAAGACCGCAACTCTCGGCCTTCCCGAAATGGGCACTCGCTTCATCCGAGGGGTTCTTATTTCCGCACAGCCCAAGAACTTCACCGACCTATTACAGATCTCCGGTCTGACACACGGCACGGGCTGCTGGCTTGGAAACGCAGACGAGCTTATCAGCTCAGGCACCTGTACCATTTCCGACGTTATCGGATGTCGAGATGACATTATGATGACCCTTATCCACAAGTACGGTATGGATAAATCCCTGTCATTCAAGATCATGGAGTTCGTCCGTAAGAATAAAAAAGGCGTAATTATTCCACAGGATATGCAGGACGCAATGCACGAGCATAATGTTCCCCAGTGGTACATCGACTCTCTCCAGAAGATCCGTTACATGTTCCCGAAGGCACACGCAGCGGCATACGTTATCGACGCGATCCGACTGATGTGGTACAAGATCTACTATCCTGTAGAGTTCTATTGCGCATACTTCTCCGCAGCTCCCGACGGACTTGACGGCGAGATCGTTATGGGAGGCAAGGATCACGTCAAAAACGTGCTCACCGACCTTAACAAGAGGAGAAACGAAATATCTGCAAAAGAAGCTGATGTGGCTGATGCGCTTATGCTTGTTAACGAGTGTTTCCAGAGGGGATACGATTTCTTGCCCGTGGATATTCACAAGTCACACGCTACGAAGTTTGTGCCGGAAAACGGCAAGATCAGACTTCCTCTGGCATCTCTCCCGGGACTCGGCGGCACTGCGGCAGAAAACATTATGAACGCAATGAAAGACGGAAATATCTACTCTATTGAAGAGCTCCGCTCCCGTGCAAAGGTATCAAAGAGCATACTTGAGCTTCTCGAAAAGAACGGCGCGCTGAAGGGTATGTCAAAGACCAATCAGCTTTCAATGTTCGGTTAATTGGAATTTTGTGTAACCCTATGAATTAAATATTAAACCTCCGCATATATTTTAGCAAAGCTAATTTTTGCGGAGGTTTTTATTGTGACGGACACATCAATTTACAAGGATATTGCCAATCGAACCCGTGGGGATGTTTATATCGGAGTGGTCGGACCTGTGAGAACAGGTAAGAGCACATTTATCAAGAGGTTTATGGAATCAGTGGTTATTCCGAACATAAAGAACGAATTTGACCGTGAGCGTTCCCGGGACGAGATGCCCCAGAGTGCCGGTGGAAAAACCGTTATGACCACGGAGCCGAAATTTATTCCCGACGAGGGAGTTGAAATGGCTATGGCCGACGGTACATCGGTGCGGGTTAAGCTGGTGGACTGCGTGGGATATATGATCCCGGAGGCTTTGGGCGGCACGGAGGAGGGAAGCGCGAGAATGGTGCATACCCCGTGGCATACCGAGCCTGTTCCTTTTGAAGAAGCTGCTGAATACGGTACCCGCAAGGTTATAGCGGAGCACTCCACTATCGGTATGCTTGTTACCACAGACGGAACTATTGGAGATTTCCCCAGAGAGAATTACGTTGGAGTAGAGGAACGGGTGGCAGGGGAGCTTGAGGAACTTGGAAAGCCTTTTGCCATTATTCTCAATTCCGCTCATCCGGAGACCGAGGAGGCGGCACGGCTTGCCCTGAAGCTTGAAGAAAAGTACGGCGCACCTGTTGCTCTGGTTAATTGTTTGCAGCTCGATTCGGACGATGTTTGGAATATCCTTGGTATGCTTCTCGAAGAATTCCCGGTCAAGGAGGTTGACGTGGCTCTTCCCGGGTGGACAGCGGTTTTACCCGAGGACCACAACCTCAAAGAGGGGATAAGACACGCAGTAGCTGAGGCTTCGAGCCAAATGAAGAGAATGCGGGACGCGAAAGAAGGCTTCAGAGAGCATTTGCGTGACGGAATCTGCAAGGTGGTAGGCGAATGCGGCGATTATGAGGACGAAGCAACAGTTGACATCGAGGGAATAGATGCAGGCCGTGGGCACGTGACTTTGCGTGTAAAACTCCCCGACGGACTGTATTACGATGTAATATCCGAGATGACCGGCATCCGGATGAAGAACGAAACTGAACTGCTCGAAGCCCTGAGCAGCCTTTCCGAGGCGAAGCGGCAGCTTGACATTTACCAAAAAGCAATCACCGACGTGAACGAAACTGGGTACGGTGTAGTGATGCCCGCACTTTGTGATCTGACACTGGAGGAACCGGAGATCATACGGCAATCCGGTGGATACGGGGTACGCCTCAAGGCTTCCGCACCGTCTATCCATATGATAAAGACCAATATAAACACCGAGATCAATCCCATAGTCGGTACGGAGCAGCAATCGGAGGAGATGATCAACTATCTTATGAAAGGCTTTGAGGACGATCCGGGAAGTATTTGGGAATCAAATATGTTCGGTCGCTCATTATACGAGCTTGTAAACGACGGACTTCATGCCAAGCTTGACCACATGCCCGACGATGCCAGACAGAAATTCGGCGAAACGCTCTCGAAGATAATCAACGAGGGCAGCCAAGGTCTGATCTGCATAATACTTTAACCATAAAGCCTGCATTCCATTTGGGTGCGGGCTTTTTCTTTGGCAAATTAACACTTTGTCCATTGAAAATATTGCCAATACGTGATACAATACAGTAAAATGAGTAACTATGTAAAAATACAGGAAGGTTTTTTAGATGGTAAAGGAAAAGAAAAGCTGCGCTATCAAAGAGATTTTTTCAAATTTGAGCCGTAGAATACTGGTCATTCTTATTTTTGCGGCAGTATTTGGCGGAGCAATGTACGCTATTGCCAATTACGTGGTTGAGCCTAAATTTGAATCCCATATCAGACTTTACATAAACGGCGGAGAAACAAACGATGACCTGGTGGACGTTTGCGGAGCGGTGCTTTTCTCTGAGAACGTTCTCGATGAGCTCGCCAAAGACTCCGGAATGGGATATACTGCTGATGAGCTTGAGAGAATGATCTCCTATAAGGACGTAAACAGAACCAATATGATGGAGATCACAGTAAAGGCATCTGACGGAGTAGAGGCGGCGACCCTTGCAAATGTGATCGCGTCTATTCTTCCTCCGAAGGCAGAGAACGTTATTTACAAGTCAAAGATCAGCGTTTTGCAGTTTGCGACTGTTGAGGATGAGCCTTCATATCCCAGCGTTGGCAGATTCACCCTTGTGGGAATGATCGTTGGCATTGTGCTTGGCATCATTGTTGTAACCTGGGTGTACCTCCTTGACGACGCTATCAAGGACAGAGATTATCTTGAGAAGACCTTTGATATTCCCGTTCTTGCATATATCCCCGAATATACCACGGTAAAATCAACCTCTGAAGAATCTGCAGAGAAAAAAGAAAACGAATAAGGAGGAGACTATGGCAGACGTTATTTTGGAAAAAGAAAAAACAGAACAGCGCGGATACGAGTCTATCATGCCGTCTCCCGAAGCGAAGCAGGCATTTGACCAGCTCCGCGATAATATCATCTACAGCCTTCCAGCATCAGACGAGCAGAGCGGCAGAACTATCGGCCTTACCTCTGCAATATACGGCGAGGGTAAAACTGCAACAACTGTAAACCTCGGTGTTGCTCTGGCTGAAGCCGGTAAAAAGGTGGTTATAGTTGAAACCGACCTGCGCCATCCCGCTGTCAGTGAAAAGCTTGACGTAAACGCAACCCCCGGCCTTTCCGATTACCTTGTACTTAACGATAAAAACCTGGCAATAATAAAGCATAGCGGAGTTCACGACAACCTTTTTGTAATTCCCGCAGGAAGCGTATCCCAGAACCCCACAAAGCTCCTTTGCAGCGCAAAAATGGACGTGCTGATGAAGATGCTTGCGAAGCAGTTTGAATACGTTGTTGTTGACCTGCCTGCCATCAGCGCAGATTCCACAGCAGTTGCAGTAGCGCAGATGGTTGAAGGAATGCTGTTCGTTGTCAGAGAGGGATACGGCAGTAAGCACGAAGTAGCGGCCGCAGTCAACGAGCTCAAGGCGCAGGACGTAAAGATCCTCGGATTTGTGTTAAACGCAGTACGCCTTATTAAATAACAATACTTAAGGAATCAATATGAGTACGTTTATTAAATATTTATGCGTGTTCGGAATGTCGATGCTGCCTGTAGTGGAGCTTCGCGGATCGGTGCCATTTGGGGTTGGAATGGATCTGCCGCTCATTCCGGTACTCCTTGTCAGCATACTTGGCAATATGGTCCCTGTACCGTTTATCATTCTCTTTATCAGAAAGATCTTTGAGTGGATGAAGAAAAAAAGTCAAAAGCTTGGTGCTATCGCTCAGAAGCTTGAGGCTCGTGCTGCTGAAAAGGGAGACATGCTTGTAAAATATGAGACACTTGGTCTTTTCATCCTTGTGGCGATTCCTCTTCCCGGAACAGGTGCCTGGACAGGTGCCCTTGTTGCAGCTATGTTTAATCTTCGACTGAAAAACGCACTGCCGGCGATCTTCCTTGGCGTTGTGGCTGCAGGACTGATAATGTCCATTGTAAGCTGGGGCTTGTTTGGTTGATGAAATAATAAAACCCTCTGGGGCAGTAAAAACCTCAGAGGGCGTTTTTTTGATTTTTAGCTATTTCTCTTCATGGCTGCAACATCCACAGTGTGCGCAGTTTCCTGTGCATCCGCCGCTGTCGGGGCAGCCAATACATTTCTTGCCGCTTTTCTTTGCACGGTAAACGTAGTATGCGGCAGATCCGATTATTACAAGCAAGATCAAAACTGTGATTACAGTTTCCATAAATGGTCTCCTTGAGTGATTATTTGTTATGCTGCTTTACGAACTTCAGCCTTGAGCTTCTTGTCGGAATTTACACAGAGGCAGATGAGGATTCCGGCAAACACGAGAACTGCGATACCGCCGCCGATTGCTGCACCAATGTTAAGTGTAGCGGGCGCTGTGATAAGTGTGCCGATCGTGTAAACCAGGTACGCAATAGAGTAGCCTGTACCCATCTGAAGACCGATGCCTGCCCAGAGCCACTTTGCGCTCTTCATTTCGGAGTTCATAGCACCGATTGCAGCAAAGCAGGGGGGAGTGAAGAGGTTAAACATAAGATATGCAAGTGCCGCAACAGCTGTGATACCAAATGTGTCAGCAACCGCATTGCCTGCGCCTTCCATCATCTCAAGTGCGTCTGTATCGATGAGGTTGGAGATGCCGTAACAAACAGCCAGAGTACCAACAACGTTTTCCTTTGCGATGAAGCCTGTAACAGCGGCTGCAGCCATCTGCCAAGCCTTGATACCGATAATGGGAACGATGAGGTAGGAGATAGGGCCTGCAATAGTTGCGAGAATGGAAGTGTTTTCTGCACCTTCACTAACCAGAGAGAAGCTCCAGTCGAAGGACTGCATTACGAATACTACCGCGTTGCAGAGGAGGATGATCGTACCAGCCTTAACAATGTAAGCCCAACCGCGGCTGCACATGGATTTGAACGCTCTCCAGAAGGAGGGAACCTTGTATTCGGGCAGTTCGATGATAAAGAAGGACTTTTTATTCTTGTTACCTGTGATCTTGTTAACGAGAATGGCACCGAGGAGAATGATTACGATACCTGCGAAGTACATAAGAGTACCAACCCAGGAAGCTTCGGGGAAGAACGCACCTGCAAACAGAGCGATTACGGGAAGCTTTGCACCGCAGGGCATGAAGGGCGCGAGCATTGCAGTAGCTCTGCGTTCTCTTTCGTTGCGGATCGTGCGGCAAGCCATTACACCGGGGATAGCACAGCCTGTACCGATTACGAAGGGAATAACGGACTTACCGGAAAGACCAACCTTTTTGAAGATGGGGTCAAGCACAACAGAAACGCGAGCCATGTAACCGCAGTCTTCGAGAAGTGCGATCAGGAAGTACATTACCATAACGAGGGGGAGGAAGCCAACAACCGCGGAAACGCCGCCGATGATACCTTCGGTAAGGAGAGCAACGAAGAATTCGTTACCGCCTTCAAGTGCACCTGCAACCCATTCCTTGAACATATCGATCAGTGTTACAAGGCCGGGGATGGCGGTACCGTTTTCAAACTCATATCCCTCAGCGATCCAAGGACCGACCCAAGCCTGGGAGATCTGGAATACCAAAAACATTACAACCGCGAATATCGGAATACCAAGCCACTTGTTTGTGAGAACAGCGTCGATCTTGTCGCCGAAGTTCTTATCTTTTGTGAGAACCTTTCTTGTTTCTACAGATGAAACGATGTTGTTAACAAAAGTGAATCTGTTTCTGTCGTCTTCTTTAACGGCGTTTTTATCGGAGAAATCAATATTGCCCTGTGCGTAGGGAGCCTTCTGCCCCTTGCCGATTACTGCAACAGCCGCTGCAACTACTTCTTTCATCCCCTTTGCAGAGGTGGAAATAGTTTCAACAACGGGACAGCCAAGCTTTCGTGAAAGTGCATCAGCGTCGATCTTGTTCTGCTTCTTGTCGTTGATGTCAGTCTTGTTAAGAGCTACAACTACGGGGATACCAAGCTCGAGAAGCTGCGTTGTGAAGAACAAGCTGCGGCTCAGGTTTGTCGCGTCAACTATGTTGATGATTGCATCGAGAGACGCGTTCTTTACGTAGGAGCTTGTGATGCTCTCTTCAGATGTGAAGGGAGACATGGAGTAAGCACCGGGAAGGTCAACTGCGATGAGTTCCTCTGCGCCATCGTAAAGGCTTTTCTTGATGGGGTATTCTTTCGCTTCAACGGTAACACCTGCCCAGTTGCCGACCTTTTCGTTTCTGCCGGTCAGAGCATTATACATTGTTGTTTTACCGCTGTTGGGGTTGCCCGCCAAAGCAATTCTCATTTTGGATTCCTCCGTTATGTAAAAAAAAATAAACGAAATTAATGTTGGTTAGTCGCAGCTAACTGATTGTCGAAAAAGTAATCAGCGATTACTTTAGCAGGTCATCCAATGATGATCGCTTCAGCAAGCTGATTATCTATGTTGTATCTGCCGTCTTTGATAGATACGGTGCAGCCGCCTCTCATGTGAGAGATCACTGTGATAGGCTCACCGCTGTAACAACCAAGAGAGAACAGAAAAGCATCAAGCTCTTCGTCATCAGTCTCAATAGACTTGATGATGTATTCCTTACCTTCTTCAGCAGTTTTTAAGTTCATATGCATCTCCTGCTTTGCTTGAGTAATTAGTCTATGCTAACCGAATGTGAAAAACAAATGGTTAGTTCTTGCTAACCGTAGTAAATTATAAATGGTTTTGCGATATTTGTCAATAGTTTTAGGAAATTTTTTTCAATTTGTCGTTTTGACGGATTGGTTAGGATATGCTAACCGACTGCGTTGTGCAAAGTGATGAGAGTGTGCAAAAAATGAAAGTGTATCAGTGGTTTTCTTCTTGCAAATCTCTTGACAACCTATCCAAATAATGCTATAATAATCCCGAACAATCGCAGGGGTGCTTATGGCTGAGATGGCGAAGAGCCCGCGTCGTAATAAAAACGGAGCGGAAGCTTGTTTGCCGAACCCTTTAACCTGATACGGATAATGCCGGCGTAGGGAGAACTTGTCACACGTCAAAATTCTGAACGCATATCCGTAGTTTTAGTACTGCGGATTTTTTGTTTAGTCTGCGTTTTGTTCAAACGGGGAGGCGCCCCCCAATAATATTTTATGAAAAGGCGGTGAACAAAATGTCTCACCAAACAAAAACTGTCAAGAACACTCGTATTCTTGCAGAGGGAGCAATGATGATCGCACTTTCCTTTGTGCTTTCATTCCTGACCTACAGCGGAAGCTGGCTGCAGGGCGGTAGCATCTCTCTTGAGATCATCCCCATTATTATTATGGGTCTGCGCAACGGTCCCAAATGGGGTGTAGCAACGGGATTTGTTGCAGGTGTGCTTCAGCTTATTATGGGATTCTCCAACGTAATGTACTGTCCCACCCTGGCAACCCAGATCGGCTGCGTGCTTCTCGACTATGTGGTTGCATTCTCCGTACTCGGACTTGCAAGACCTTTTGCAAAGATGTTTGCCAACAAATCCGTAGGGGTGATTCTTGGCACAGTAATCGCAGGTCTCCTTCGCTTTGTGTGCCACTACATTTCCGGTATCTGGCTCTGGGGTGAATACGCTCCCGAAGGACAGCCCGTATGGCTCTACAGCCTTACATACAACGGAACATACATGGCTGTAAACATCATTATGGCAACGGTTATCATTGCTATTCTTTACAATTCTGCCTCGAAGCAGATAATGCCCGAGATGGAAAAATAACTCAAAAAATAAGGAAGGCGGAGTCGCGAATCTGCCTTCCTTTGATTTTTTTATTATTTGTTTCCATAAAAATTCACAAACTGTTTTGACATAACGCGGGATATGTGATATAATATATTATTAAAGATATAAAATCGGGGTAATATTATGATAATTTTGGGGATAGACCCCGGTATCGCAATAGTGGGCTGGGGAGTAATAGATTACGGCGGGATCGGCACCAAATCAAAGGTGCTGAACTACGGCGCAATTACCACGCCCTCCACTATGAAAACGGAGGACAGGATATACGAGGTACACCGCGAGCTGACGGCCATAATTAAGACGTACAAGCCTGAGGCGGCGGCTATTGAAGAGCTGTTTTTCAATACTAACCAGAAGACCGGTATCATTGTGGCGGAGTCGAGAGGATGCATCCTTCTTGCCTGCCGACAGAATAATGTTCCGATATACGAGTACACCCCTCTGCAGATAAAGCAATCAGTTGTTGGCTATGGCCGTGCGGACAAGCACCAGGTTATCGAAATGGTTACCATGTTCTTGAACCTGCAAAAGCCGCCGAAGCCCGACGATACGGCGGACGCTCTTGCTGCGGCAATATGTCACGCGCACACGGGAACATCTCGCCTTGCGGAGTACTATAACAAGCCCACGTCAATGGCGGGCAAACTGAAATAAAGAAATACGACATTTTGGAGATAATATGTTTATTGCAAACGGATGGAAAGATTACGAGCTTATCGACTGCGACGGCGGTGAGCGACTTGAAAGATGGGGGAATTATATCCTCGTGCGCCCCGATCCCCAGGTTATCTGGAAAGGTGAGCGGAAGAATCCCCTTTGGAAAAAGGCACAGGGCGTGTATAAGAGACAGGGGGGCGGCGGATCCTGGGTGGTCAACCGTATGCCTGAAGCCTGGTGCATAAACTACGGAGATCTGACCTTCCGTCTTCGTCCTATGGGATTCAAGCACACGGGACTTTTCCCCGAGCAGGCAACGAACTGGGACTGGGCAGGCGGACTTATCCGTAACTCTGTAAAAAACGGCAAAGAGCCCAAGGTGCTTAACCTTTTTGCGTACACAGGCGGCGCAACTGTTGCTTGTGCGAAAGCGGGCGCAGCCCTTGTTCATGTTGACGCATCCAAGGGAATGACCCAGGCTGCAAAAGAAAATATGCAACTTTCCGGACTTGGAGAAGCACCTTGCAGATATATCGTTGACGACTGCAGAAAATTCGTTGAGCGTGAAATCCGCCGCGGAAACCGTTACGACGGTATCATAATGGACCCGCCCTCATACGGCAGAGGCCCAAACGGAGAGGTGTGGAAGCTTGAGGAATGTGCTGCAGACCTTATTGAGCTTGTGGTAAAAGTTCTCTCCGACGAGCCCCTTTTCTTCCTTATCAATTCTTATACCACAGGTCTCTCACCCTCTGTAATGCAGTATATCCTTATGCGTGCGCTTCCCGAAAAGCTGCGCAGACGTGCAACAGTTGACATTGGTGAGACCTGCATACCGGTAACCGACAGCGGACTCCTTCTACCAAGCGGTGCGTCCGTAAGAGTGTCGTTTGAGTAAAAAAATAAAAAGGATCAGGGAATGAACTCCATAATTAAAGCAGAAAATTTATTCTTTTCATACCCCGGCGACGAGGATAATAAGCCTGTCCGCGCCTTGAACGGCGTTTCCTTCGAGATCGAAGAGGGCAGCTTCACAGCAATTCTCGGTCACAACGGCAGCGGTAAATCAACCCTCGCCAAGCTTATGTGTATGATAAATATGCCCGAAAGCGGTAAGCTTTGGGTAATGGGAAAAGAAATGACCTCGGACGACGTAACGGACTCCGACATTCTTTCCGCACGCCGTGAGGTTGGAATGGTATTCCAAAATCCCGACAACCAGATCGTTGCCACAATTGTTGAAGAGGACGTGGCGTTTGGCTGCGAGAATCTTGGACTCCCTCCGTCTGAAATACGCGCCCGAGTTGACAAGGCACTCTCTGACGTTGGCATGTCCAAATATGCCCGTCACCCTGCTACCGATCTTTCCGGCGGTCAGAAACAGCGCGTTGCCATAGCGGGAGTTATCGCAATGAAACGCCGCTGCATTATATTCGACGAATCCACCGCAATGCTCGACCCAATGGGCAGACGTGAGGTTATGTCTATAATTCAAAAGCTGAATAAAGAAGAGGGAATCACCGTTATTCTCATTACCCACCATATGAACGAGGCGGCACGAGCTGACCGTATCATTGTAATGAACGAGGGTAGGATTATTGGTGACGGCAGCCCGCGTGAAATTTTCGGAGATCCCGAGAGAATGTGGGAAGCAGATCTTGACGTTCCCCAGACAACAGAACTTCTTTACAAGCTGAAGAAGGCAGGACTTGATCTGCCTATTGATGTTTTCGATGTGAATACGACTGCGGTGAAAATCGCTGCTGAGATACGCAAGAAGATCAGCGAGAGAGGGTGAAATATGGGAACTGTAGAATTAAAAAATATTTCATTCACCTACGGAAAAAATACGGAAACTGCACACAAGGCGCTTGATAACGTTTCCGTTAAGATAGACGGTGGAATTACCGGGCTTATCGGTCACACCGGAAGCGGAAAATCCACCCTTGTGCAGATGATAAACGGACTCCTAAAACCGGACGAGGGACAGGTGTTCCTTGATGGCCGCGATATTTGGGAAGATCCGAAAAAGATTCGCGAGGTTCGCTTCAAGGTTGGGCTTGTAATGCAGTATCCGGAGTACCAGCTTTTTGCTGATACTGCTCTGGAGGACATTGCTTTCGGCCCGAAGAATATGGGCGTTACAGGCGAGGAACTTGACCGCAGAGTACGCGAGTCTGCACGTTTTGCAGGAATCGACGAGGAGCTGCTTGGAAAGTCTCCCTTTGAATTGTCAGGGGGTCAGAAGAGAAGAGTAGCTCTTGCAGGTGTTCTCGCAATGAACCCGGAGGTGCTTATCCTTGACGAGCCGGCAGCCGGACTTGACCCGGCAGGCAGACGGGATATTCTTGGCGGTATCAAGAAGTACTCCCGCGAAAGCGGTACGACCGTAATAATCGTCAGCCACAGTATGGAGGACATGGCTCTGTACTGCGACGATATTATCGTAATGACAAATTCCCGTGTATTCATGCACAAAAAATGTGCCGAGGTATTCTCGGAGCACAGAGAGCTTGTTGCGGTCGGACTTGACGTGCCGCAGATTACAAGAATTGCGTCTGCTTTGAAAGGTCTTGGAATTGACATTGGCGAGGACGTTTACACCGTGGATTATGCCGTATCAAAACTCCTCGAATATATGAATTCGGAAAGCGGCCAATTAATCGAAGAAAAACAGGTATAAATTCCGCAGAAAGGCGGAGGTCTTATGAAATCAGACATTGTTTTCGGGCAATACGTGGAGGGGAGATCCCCCATTCACAAGCTTGATGCCCGTATAAAGATAATAATTGCAATTTTATATATAGTTGTCATATTCCTCGCAAAAAGCGTGTCAGCCTTTGCGCTTCTTGCGCTTTCTGCCGGTGTCTTTGTGGGAATGACGAAAATATCCCCGCGGCTTATTATGCGTTCCATGAAGTCGCTTGTATTCATAATTTTGTTTACAGCCATTATTAATATCTTCTGGATGACAGGGGATACACTTCTTCTGAAATTCTGGGTGATCGAGATATATCTTGAGGGTGTAATAAACGCAGTTCTGATCGTGCTGCGCATAATGCTTCTCATTATTGCCACATCTGTGTTTATGACATATACCACAACCCCTCTGGCACTGACGGATGCCCTTGAGCACCTACTCTCCCCCCTTAAGAAGATCAAGGTTCCCGTCCACGAGTTTGCAATGATGATGACCATTGCTCTCCGTTTTATTCCTACCCTTATTGACGAAACTCACAAGATAATCAACGCCCAGACTGCACGCGGTGCGGATTTCTCATCCGGCAATATAATCAAGCGTGCGAAAGCGCTGATCCCTATTCTGATCCCTTTGTTCATTTCCGCATTCAGACGTGCGGATGAGCTTGCTACAGCTATGGAATGTCGCTGCTATACAGGCGGAGAGGGAAGAACCAGAATGAACGTGCCAAAAACCGCCACTCGAGATTGGGTGTTCCTTGGATGCCTGGTACTTCTCGGCGGGGCAGTAGTTCTTTTGAATATGTATTTCCCAATTTATGGGCTTGGAGTGTAAGATGAAGCTTCTTCTGAAAATAATGTACGACGGGAGAGGATATTCGGGCTATCAGGCTCAGCCAACGCTGCCGTCTGTGCAGACTGCCCTGACAAAAGCCGTGTCCGACTGCTTTGGTTTCAGATGCGCCGTAACAGGATGCAGCAGAACCGACGCGGGGGTCCACGCTCTTGGCTTCTGCGCTACCGTAGAACCATACAGTGAACATGAATCGGACTGGCTGAAGATACCTGTGGGAAAGGTTCACAGAGCCTTGTCACGCTTCCTGCCCGATGATATTTCCGTGTGCGGAGAAGCGGCGGTAGACAATGATTTCCACCCCAGATACAGCGTAAAATCAAAAAAATATATCTACAGAATGTTCGATTCACCATACGAAGATCCATTTTTGCGTGGACGCGCCTGGCATCTCAAGAGGTCTGTTGCCGATTTGGGAATCCGAAGAATGAACGAGGCGGCAAAGTACCTTGTGGGTCAGCACGATTTCACCTCATTTATGGCAACGGGATCAAAGATTACAGACGCTGTTCGCAGGATTTACTCCCTTGATGTTACAAGGCGTGGTGAGATGGTAGAGCTTTCTGTGTCCGCTGACGGTTTCCTTTACAACATGGTGCGGATAATCACAGGAACACTGGTGGATTGTGCGGGCGGAACATTTGAACCGTGTGATATTGAGACGATCCTTTCTGCTCGCGACAGAACAAAGGCAGGAAAGACAGCACCTCCCGACGGACTTTACCTTGCGGAGGTAGAGTACGACCGCCCTGTTGAGTGGACTATCCTATAAAAAGAGAAAACTAATTTATAAAGCCGGAGGAAAAAATGCCGGAAAAAATTAAGAATACACAAGTGTCGGTTGCAGGGCATATTGAGCCTCAGATCAACAGATATTATTTGAAAGCGGCCAGAAGATATCTCGCTGTCGGGATCGTTTTTATGGTTGTTCTTCTGCTGTATATAGCGGGGGTTACTGTATTTCTCGGAGATTACGTTACTTACGATAATCTTAAATATCTTGCCCGCGACTTTGATGCTATGACCATAACTGGAAATGCTGATTTCAAGAAGATCGTCTATAACGGATCTGAGGATATGGCTTTTGCTTATTTCAGAAACGGTTTGGCGGTGTGCGACAGCGATTCCTACACATATTTTGATACATCAGGCGGTGTTCTTGTCAGCGACCAGATCAATTACGGAGACCCAGTCCTCGCCCCCTCTGAAAAGTACCTTATGCTTTACGATGTTGGAGGCAGGAAATATTCCGTTTATAACCAACTTACGGGAATAATCAGTCGTGAAACTGACGGGGACATCATAGCCGGAGGTGTAGCAGATGACGGTTCCTTTATTGTGGCTGCCAGATCAAGAGAAACCAGATACGTGGTGGAAATGTATAATTCATCTTTCAACAAGGTGATGAGCATATACAAGGAAAACTACGTTTTTGATTCAGCTATTTCACCTGACGGAAAGCTTGCTGTGATCTGCTCTGCTGTACCTGCAGAAACAGATTTCAACTGCGAGGTTGAGATTTGCCGCAGAGGTGAAGCTGATCCTGTTTCCCTGAAAACATACGAAAATACCATGCCCCTTGACGTATATACATTGGATGACGGCTTCGTGCTTCTTTGCGATAATGGGCTTTACTATATCGGATATGACGGCGCAATTGTTGACGGCATTAACTTCTCGGGAATGAGACTTAAGTATGCCGATATAAACGACACCACCGCTGTTGTCGTGTGCAGTACCAACGCCCTCGGAAACGAAAACCGGGTAGTTGTGTTTGATTCTTCCACCGGAACCATAATTTACGACGAGATACAGAACTATCGTATTATGGGCGCATATGCGTCAACAAACACGAAAAACGCGATTGCATATTTCACCACCCCTCAATCTGTAATCAGGATTAACCCAGAGGGAGGAACCGATGTTCATACCCCTGACAACAAGGTTATGTCGGTTATCCCTATGAATAAAGGGGCGCTGGTGTGTGGAGAAAGCTCCGCTTACCCGATATTTGAGGACTAAACGCAAAATATATCAATTCGGAGGAAATTTACCGTGAGTCTTTTGCTTGATGCTATTATTTTGTTTTCTGTAATATGTATAGTATGGTCGGCAGCTCGCCGCGGATTTGTTCGCGCGTTTATGAATCTGCTTTCTACTGTGGCTTCCTTTATCGTTGCCTACGTTTACACCCCGACACTTGCTGCGATCATTGACGAAAAGCTTATTCTTTCTCCCATTACAGGAGATATTCACGCTACCCTCAGATCAATGTCTCTTAATCCCAATACAATGCTTTTCGACCTTGACAAGCTGGCGGATGACGTTCCTGCGCCTCTTGTTAATATGCTTGACAGATATAACGTGGATCTTAACGAGTTCATTGACAAGATCAGAGGGCTCGTTGACTGTCCCGAAGAAACTGTATACGGCTTTGCGGAAGAAATTGCAACTCCCGTTTCCAGCGTTATCTCTGCAGCCCTTGCGTTTATAATCATCCTACTTGGTGCAAGTATCGTGCTGAAGCTTATTACAGAGCTTCTTGACTATATCTTTATGCTCCCCGCGCTGAAATCCGCAAATACCGTTCTCGGTGTTATTTTCGGCGTTATAGAAGGAGCCGCAGTTGCTTGCGTTCTTGCAATGGCACTTTCAAATCTGGTTCAGATAATGGGCGCTATCGACCCCAATCTGTTTGGAGCAGACGTTCTTGACAATACTTTGATATGCAAGCACCTTGATAACTTTGGAATATTCTCAAAGATCCGCGAAGTTTTAGGTTAAAATCAGAAGAAATCTCTTTATTTGAAGGTAATTATAAATTATGATGATGTGTTCAAGATGCCACAAAAGGGTGGCAGTAGTATTTATCCGCAATATGAAGGATGGGGAAGAGAAGAGCGAAGGCCTTTGTGTTAAATGTGCCAAGGAGCTCGGTATCAAGCCCATCGACGACATAATTGCACAAACGGGACTGGACGACGAAACCATCGAGCGTCTCAACAACGAAATGCAGTCCCTGATCGAGAGCGGCGACTTTAATATGGGCGATGAAAACGGAACAGCCCCCCTTATTAATTTCTCAAAGCTTATGGGAGAAGCCGCTCCCACAAATGCCCCTAAAGATAAAAAGGCGAAAAAAGGTAAAAACGAAGGAAAGAAAGAGGAGCCGGAATATAAGTTCCTCTCTAACTATACAACCAATCTGACAGAGCGGGCAAGAGAGGGAAAGCTCGACCGTATCGTCGGCCGCGACCGTGAGCTTGAAAGAGTTATTCAGATCCTTTGCAGACGTCAGAAGAACAATCCCTGCCTTATCGGTGAGCCGGGTGTTGGTAAAACTGCCATTGCAGAGGCTCTCGCTCAGAAAATTGCCGCAAACGACGTGCCCTACAGACTGAAGGATCACGATGTGTGCCTTCTTGACCTGACCGCTCTCGTAGCCGGCACCCAGTTCAGAGGTCAGTTTGAATCCCGTGTTCTCGGACTTCTCAATGACGTTAAAAACAAGGGCAACGTAATGCTGGTTATCGACGAGGTTCACAATATCGTTGGTGTTGGCGACGCAGAGGGAAGCATGAACGCGGCAAATATCTTGAAGCCCGCACTTTCCCGTGGTGAGATCCAGATAATCGGCGCAACCACCCTAACCGAATACCGTAAATATATCGAAAAAGATACTGCGCTTGAGAGAAGATTCCAGCCTGTTATGGTAAACGAGCCTTCTGTCAGCGATACTGTTGATATTCTCAAAGGAATCAAGGGATACTACGAGGACTACCACGGTGTTAAGATCTGCGAGAGCATTCTTGAGTCGGCTGCGACCCTGTCCGAGAGATATATCACCGACCGCTACCTCCCCGACAAGGCAATCGACTTGCTTGATGAGGCGGCATCTCATATTTCCGTGCATACACCTGAGATCAACGAGCGTCACGAGCTTGCAGATCGCAGAGTTCGTGTAGACAAAGAGAGAATTGAGCTTGAAGCTGCAATCAACGGTGACACCTCCAAGGATGATCAGGCGGTAATTGAAGAAAGATACCGTAAGCTGGCTGACCTCAAGGCAGAGGAAATGCGTATTGAGAGCAGACTTACCGAGCTTGACGCCATCTGCGGCAACGTAATGATGCGTGAATCTGACCTTGCGGATGTAATTGAGATATGGACGGGTATTCCAGCTTCCACCATCGCTGCAAGTGAATACGAAAAGCTTGAAAATCTTGACAAGAGACTCGCAGAGCGTGTGATAGGTCAGGACGAGGCTGTTAATGCTGTAGCCCGTGCGGTGAGACGCTCAAGAACAGGAGTGTCATACAAGCGCAAGCCGGTGTCCTTTATCTTTGCAGGTCCTACAGGTGTTGGTAAGACCGAGCTTGTAAAGGTTCTTGCAAATGATCTGTTCTCCAGTCCCGAAACCCTTATTCGCCTTGATATGAGCGAGTTTATGGATAAATTCTCCGTGTCGAGAATCGTTGGTTCTCCTCCCGGATACGTTGGATATGACGATGCAGGTCAGCTTACGGAAAAGATCAGAAGAAGACCTTACTCCGTAGTGCTGTTCGACGAGATCGAAAAGGCTCACCCCGATGTAATGAACATTCTTCTGCAGATCCTTGACGACGGTATTATTTCCGACGCTCACGGCAAGCAGGTGGATTTCTGCAATACGATCATCGTTATGACAACAAACGCAGGAAGCACTTATGCTCAGAACAAGCCCGGCTTTGCAACAAGTGCCAAGGCTATGACCGAGGACAAAACAAAGCGCGCCCTTGAAGATTTCCTGCGCCCGGAATTTATCAATAGAGTAGACGAGATAATCACATTCAATTCTCTTACTGAGGAAAACTTCGTTGGAATCGCAAAGCTTATGCTTGGAGATTTGGCGGGAGCACTCTCTAAGAAGGGAATCCGCGCAACATTTACCGACGCGGCATGCAAATACGTTGCCGAAAAGTCCTATTCCGTGAAATTCGGCGCACGAAATATGAGAAGATTTATCCAGATCGAGATCGAGGATAAGATTGCTGAAAAGCTTGTCGCGTCTCGCGGAGTTCTCGACTCCATTACTGTTGACGCAACAGAGGACGGTATCACAGTAGAATAATACCGAAAAATAAATATATTAGAAGTGACATAAATGAAGCATAATAATTCGTGGCATCTTTTGGAGAATGATCAGGTTCTTCATGAATTGTCCACCGATATGTATAAAGGGCTGACTACGGAGGAGGCAAAGCGCAGAAAGCATAACAGCGGTGAGAATTCCGTATGGCACATAAAGCATACCTCTGCCAAAGAGGTTGCCGTGGCCACGCTTTTTGACCTTGCGACGCTTCTTCTTATAATCAGCGCCATAACCGCCGCAATTGTTGACAAGAGCTATGAGGCGGGGGTCATAGTTGTGATCCTGATAATCGGTGCGGCACTTCGAACAGCAGCCTATGTCAGAGCAAATCGAATACTTGAAGGAATAGCCAAAGAGAAGATTCCTGTTTCGTCAGTGATCCGTGACGGCAGAATTAAGGTTTTGTCGGCGGACGAGATCGTGGTTGGGGATGTGATCTTCCTTGAAGAAGGGGATACTGTGCCTTGCGACGGCAGAGTTGTATCAGGAGAAGATTCCGTAGTATCTGAAGAAGGGATCACGGAGAACAGCTCTCCCGTGCACAAGTTCAATACAGTCATCAGAACAGAGGCGGGAAGCGGCGACGTGCCCTGCGAGTTCAGATCAAATATGCTGTATGCAGGGTCTGTTGTCCTGTCTGGGGCGGTGCGTATTGTTGCTACCGCTTGTGGGGAAGACTCCCTCATTTCCATGAAGCAGGGCGGCATAGTTATTGACCCGGAATCCACTATTCCCGTTGTTGAAAAACTGAAAAATCGTAGCCGTAACACCAGCCTTGTAATGCTCGCCTGTGTTATGGTCCTGACCGCTTTGTCGATCTTCTTCGGAGAGGGATTCACTCTGCCTGACGTGTTCCTCGGTACTATGGCTATGGCAGCAGCTGCTATGAGCGAATTTCTCACTGCTATCGGGTATATTATCGTTGCGGTGGCAATCCGTGACACTGCGGTGGGAGGAGACCACAAGATCAAAGGACATGGCTCCCCGGTTTCCAAGAACATTTCCCACGCAGTTATCCGCGAGGCTGTAAAGATTGAGGATATTGCTGCTCCCGACACCGTGATCTTTTGCGGGTCTACATTCTTCCGCTCGGGCAGAACGGAGCTCCTTGCTTACCGCACAAAATATGGCTACAACGATTACAGAGATCCCTCTGCCGGCACAAAATCAAAGCCCGAGGAGCTTTTGACCCTTGCACTTTCTGCTACGGCAGGGGTGAATACAGGTATGACTGTAGGCGGGGAATCAAACAAGCGTATGTCAGCTATGGCGGGAATCGTGTACCGCGCGGCTGATGCTTATTCGAGAAAGGTTCAAAAGCCACTTGAGTATTCATACTCGCCTATAGATCATAGCGACAGCAACCGTGAAAATTCCGATGGACTTGACACCTCAACTATCCTTATGGGCAAGGAAGTATGGGCTGTTTCTTGTGGTGCCATCAACTCGGTGCTGAAGTGCTGCTCAGCTATCGAAACAGAGGAGGGAACAGAACCTCTCACCGATGATACCATACATAAGATCTACAAGGAAGTGGCAAAGCTTGAATTTGTGGGTGCGCGTGTTGTGGCGGTGGCTAAGAGAAAAACTGCCTATACGTCCCTTGACAAGCCCGCCCTTGTTACCCAGTATATGACCTTCGTGGGCTTCTTTGCTGTTGCCCAGGAACAGGAAAAAGAAGCTGATACAAACGCTACAGAAGCTATTGACTATCTCCTCAAAAACGGAGTGCGCCCTGTGCTGCTTACCGAAACACCTGAGTCAGACTTGTACTATTGCCACAGACTTGGCCTCTTCAATAAGAGAACCATTATGGTGGAGTACAGAGATCTCTCAAAGCTGGACTTGACAAATCTCGACACAAACGGGCTGATCGTGTCCTTTGCTGATTTGAAAAACGCGTACCTTTCAGTGGCGTACTCCCGCGCAGTACGGTATATCTCAAAAGAACTGAAAAAATATGCCGATTCCGAAAACGGTGATAAGCCGGCCACGGTTTCTGTGGTGGGCAGAGAAGTGTGGGACAGCGGTGCCATTATGAGAGCTGATACCGGCTATGCGGTGGTTCGCTCAAAATACAGAAACGTGCCGGAATCCCTACTTAAAAACGCGCAGGTTGTAGTTGACACATCCGAAAAGCAAAGTGAAAGCGGTTACGGCGGAGTCATCGGTATGACACGTGGAATCAAGGCTGCCCGCCGCATTATCCACAATACCGGTGCGGCGAAGAACTACCTTACTATGTCCCAGTGTGCGAGACTGATCGTTCTTCTTTCTGCGGTACTGTTCGACACACCGCTTGTCAGCGCAGTATTCATTCTTTTGTGGGGACTCATTTTTGACTTTGTAGCAGTCCTTGTTATGTCCTTCGAGCAGGGAAACGGAAAGCTTATTGACCAGACGCGCAAGACCGCGTGGTTTGCGGTGCTGACCGGAGTTTTGTGGGGAGCAGTTACATCGGCTTCCATACCACTGCTTACGTGGATCGCTGACCTTATAGGCAAGGCAGACGAGCTGACACCTGAAGTCAAGCTTGGTGTGTTGTGCGGCTCCATCATTATTTCCGGCGTTGTGATCTCTGCGGAAATTCTCAAATCCGGAAGCATATTCAAGCTGAAGCAGCTCAATGTTGCCCAGTTCCTTTTTGCCGCCTCATCTGTTGGCTTTGCGGCACTTGTAATGTTTACGGGAATTGGCGCGTCTCTTGCCGGAGGTAGCACTTGCGGTGTGTTTGGCTTGTTTGCGTTGGTACCGGCTCTGGTGATCCTCGGTGTATGCGAGACTGTCAAGCTGATTTCCAAAAACAACAAAAAACAACCGGATTTTTCCAAAAAAACTAAATAATAAAATTCAAAAAAAGAGACCAAAAGGAAACCTCTCTTCGAAATTACATTTTGACCCAAAAAATTCGAAAAGAATCCGCCTTTTTGTGCCTCTTTTTTTCATTTTCTATTGTAATTTTCGTTTGTTTGTTATATAATAATTAGGAATACTTATACTGATATAAGTGTGTAATCCGGTAACCACTCCGGATGTAGGAAAGGAATGATTAACAATGGCAGAAAACACTGGATGCACCCACGATTGTTCTACCTGCAGTGCCAACTGTTCTTCAAGAGCACCTCAGTATGATGCTCCTCACAAGGACTCTCACATCAAGCATGTGATCGGCGTTGTATCAGGCAAAGGCGGTGTTGGTAAATCAATTATTACGTCGATGCTCTCTGTAGCAATGCAGAGACGTGATTATAAATGCGCTATTCTCGACGCAGATATCACAGGACCTTCGATCCCCAAGGCATTTGGCACCAAGGGAGACATTCTCTCCACAGGTGACGGCCTGATTCCTCTCGCAACAAAGACAGGTATCAAGATGATCTCCGTTAACCTTCTTCTCGAAGAAGAAACACGTCCTGTTGTTTGGAGAGGTCCTGTTATCGCAGGAACAGTAAAGCAGTTCTGGACAGACGTTGTCTGGGGCGACGTAGACTATATGTTTATTGACTGTCCCCCCGGAACAGGAGATGTTCCCCTTACAGTATTCCAGTCTATTAAACTGGACGGCGTAATCATCGTGACCACTCCCCAGGATCTGGTTTCCATGATCGTGGGTAAGGCTGTTAATATGGCAGCTATGATGAATATCCCCGTAATCGGTCTCGTTGAGAATATGTCTTATGTAAAGTGCCCTGATTGCGGACGTGAGCTCCACGTATTCGGCAAGTCAAAGGCTGAGGAGGTTTGCGCGCAGTACGGTATTCCCTTTATCGGCAGAATGCCTATTGACGAAAAGCTCGCATCCCTTATCGACCACGGCGTTATCGAGCTTATGGATAACGATTACCTTGGAAGTACAGCCGACGCCGTTATCAACTTTTGTGAAAAATAATAAAAATATATCCAGGAGGAAAGCTCTATGAAAAAACCTATGACAACAGTTCCTTTTAAGGGAACACCCGAGCAGCAGGCAAAGCTTGACGCTGTAATTGCTGCTAACAAGGATAAGCCCGGTGCGCTTATGCCGATTCTTCAGCAGGCTCAGGATATCTACGGATACCTTCCCTCAGAAGTTCAGCACTATATCGCTGGCGCGCTTGACATTCCTTTCTCCGAAGTATACGGCGTTGTAACCTTCTACGCACAGTTCCTTCTCAATCCCAAGGGAGAACATCCTGTTGCAGTATGTCTCGGTACAGCTTGCTACGTAAAGGGTTCCGGTCTCCTTATGGATAAGCTGGAAACACTTCTCGGCATCAAGAACGGCGGTATCACAGAAGACCTTAAGTTCAGCCTTGAAGCTACACGTTGCATCGGTGCTTGCGGTCTTGCTCCCGTTCTTACAATCGGTGAGGACGTATACGGCAGACTTGAACCCAATATGCTCGAAGGCATTCTTGCAAAGTATAAGAACTAAGTCGAACCTACGATTTAAGAAAATTTGCAAATCAACTGCTTGAAGCAGAGGTAGTAATTATGAAAATCAGTGAAATAAAAGATCTACTTGACGCAGAAGTGATGTGCGGCGAAGAAGCCCTCGATCACGAGGTTTATTCAGCTTGCTGCAGCGACATGATGAGCGACGTTCTTGCATTTGTAAAGGATCAGGGCGTGCTCCTTACAGGACTTGTTAACTCACAGGTTATCAGAACCGCGAACATGATGGATATGGTCTGCGTAGTCTTTGTCAGAAATAAGGTTCCCACTGAAGATATGATCGAGCTGGCTCGCGAATGCGGAATCGTGGTAATGCGTTCTCCTCATCGCGCGTATGACGGCTGCGGCATTCTTTATTCCGAAGGTCTTGGCAGAGGTGACATGAATGTCTGAGACCATTAAATTTCACTTTGACGTAGACGGTCAGGACTTTTCCTCAGCTGGTGAAGCTTCAGTTGTCGTAAAGAAAAAATTACGTCAGCTTGGATTCCCGCCGGATGTTATCCGTAAAGTGTCCATCGCGATGTACGAAGGGGAGATAAACATGGTAATTCACGCAAACGGCGGCACTGCTGACGTGTGGGTGGATGAAGATGATATCACCATCGTGCTTACCGACCATGGCCCGGGCATCCCGAATCTTGAACTTGCAATGCAGGAAGGTTACTCCACAGCTCGTGAAAATATCAGAGCGCTGGGATTCGGCGCAGGTATGGGTCTGCCGAATATGAAAAAATACAGCGACCATATGGATATCGAAACCGAGATCGGAGTTGGAACAACCATCACAATGAAGGTGAACCTCTGACACGCTTACGCATTACAGCTAAGAAAGGCATGCATAAGCTATGAAAAACTATAAGCATTCGGTATCTCTGGATGTGAGCAAATGTAAGGGATGTACCACTTGCCTAAAGAGGTGCCCTACAGAGGCTATCCGCATCAGAGACGGCCGCGCAGTCATTAGCTCAGATAGGTGCATCGACTGCGGTGAATGTATTAAAGTGTGCCCGTACAAAGCTAAAAAAGCCACACATGATGACCTATCGTGCATCAGCAATTACAAATACAAGGTGGCGCTTCCCGCACCGTCGCTCTACGGTCAGTTCGACAATATGGACAATATCGGTTACATAATTCGCGGACTTCTTGACCTGGGATTTGACGACGTGTTCGAGGTTGCTTGCGCTGCCGAGCTCGTTACTGCGTACACAAGGTTGTACGTAAAACGAAAGGACGTAAAGAAGCCGGTTATCAGCTCTGCTTGTCCTGCTATCTCAAGAATGATCAGTATGAATTATCCAATGCTTTGCGAAAATATCATGCCGATCCTTCCCCCTGTAGATATTGCGGCTCATCTCGCAAGAGAAAAGGCAAAGGCTGAACATCCGGAATTGACCGACGAGGACATCGGGATTATCTTCATCTCGCCTTGCCCTGCAAAGGTCAGTTACGTTAAAAACGATTTTGCAGGAGATCGAAACTACATTGACGCAACTATTTCGGTTCGCGACGTGTACTTCGCTCTGCTTGACGTTATGAAGAAGCATGAAGAAGAGCCATACGAAGAAACTGAATCCGGAGTTATCGGAATCGGTTGGGCAAGTACGGGCGGCGAATCAAGTGCTATCTTCAATGAACGGTATCTTGCGGCAGACGGAATCGAAAACTGCATCCGCGTACTCGACCAGATCGACAACGAGGATATTACCAGTCTTGACTTCGTTGAGCTGAACGCTTGCAACGGCGGTTGCGTTGGCGGGGCTATGGCGGTTGCAAATCCGTACATTGCCCAGGCGAGACTGCAGACACTCAAAAGGTATCTGCCTGTTTCCCCCAACAGACCCGCAAGTGAATGGATACCTGATGAATTCTTCAATGAAAACACTGTGGAATACAGCCCATATAACCTGCTTTCCGACGACCGTAAGACAGCCCGTCGAATGATGAGCGAGATCGAATCCATTGCGGAAAGTCTCCCCGGAATCGACTGCGGATCCTGCGGTGCTCCCACTTGCATGGCCTTTGCTGAGGACATTGTAAAGGGAGAGACCACGGCTGATGAATGTACGGTTATACTGAAAATGCTGTTCCACGATCAGCTTGAAAAGTATAAAGATAAATCAATCCTTGATAAGCTCACTCCTATAGCACCGCAGGAAGGCGGAAATAACGACGGAGGTGATAACAAATGACCGTTTCAGAACTGGCAAACAAACTGTCCTTGAAAACAGTGACAGGTAGCGTGACTGACGATAGATACGACGGAGTTTATGCCGGAGATCTTCTCAGCCGAGCAATGAGTCACGTTGAGGCGGGAAACCTGTGGATCACCATTATGTCCAACTCAAATGTTATCGCAGTTGCAAGCCTTACGGAATGTGCCGCTGTGATTCTGGCTGAAAGCGTAGAGCTTATGCCCGACGCACTTTCTGCCGCAGAGGAGAACGGAATTCTGGTTCTGTCCTCGGATATGACCGTCTATGAGCTTTGCGTAAAGATCGGCGAGTTTGACCATGAATAAGTATTTCTGCGATCTACACATTCACTCGTGCCTCTCTCCCTGCGGAGATGATGACATGACTCCTGCCAACATCGCAGGAATGGCAAACCTTAACGGACTTAACATAGTCGCGCTGACCGACCACAATACATCGAAAAACTGCCCGGCATTCTTCAAGGCTGCAAAAGCGCACGGCCTCATTCCCGTTGCGGGTATGGAGCTGACCACGTCGGAGGATATCCACGTTGTGTGCCTGTTCAGAGAACTTGAGGACGCAATGGAGTTTGACAAGTTTGTGGAGGAGAGAAGATTCAGATTCCCCAACGATCCCGAAATTTTCGGTCACCAGCAAATCATGGATGAAACCGACAATGTTCTCGGCGAGGAACCAGACCTTCTTATAAACGCGGCAAACATTTCCCTGGAAGAAGCATTTGAAGAAGTTTTACGCCGTGGCGGCGTGGCGTATCCTGCTCATATCGACAGACCGTCGAATGGGGTCATCGCAATTCTCGGTACATTCCCGGTGGAGCCTTTGTTTACAGCCTACGAGCTGAACGACGGAATCCACAACGAGGAATATCGCGAGAGATTTCCGATGATACAGCCCCTGGCACATGCGGTATCTTCAGACGCCCACTACCTTTGGGATATATCAGACGCAAAGTTTTCCCTTGAGCTTGACGACGAACCGTATTCTTCCTCGAAGGTGCGGAACAGTCTGATAGACTACCTCCTCGGTAAAACCAAAGGGGGAGCAAATAATGGATGAGCTGTCATTATACGTACTTGATATTACAATGAATTCGGTCAGAGCTGGAGCTGATGAGATAGAGATAACCCTCCGCGAAGACGGAGAGTGGCTTGACTTCTCAGTACAGGACAACGGCTGCGGAATGACTGAAGAACAAGTAAAAAAACTGGGTAACCCATTCTTCACCACGCGAAAGACTCGCAAGGTGGGGCTGGGAATACCGTTTCTTACAATGCTTGCCGAGATGACGGGAGGATACGTAAAGATCCACTCGGTTCACGAATCGGTAAGCGAAGACCACGGCACGAAAACCGAAGCGAGATTTGGCAAGAACCACATCGACTTTATTCCTCTCGGGGATATGATCGAAACGGTTAAGACCTTGATCCAAGGCTCGCCTGAGGTGAACTTCACCTACACTCACGAAACAGAGCAGGGTAAGGTTGAGCTTTCGTGCGCGGCACTTCGGGAGATTCTCGGCGAGGATATATCCCTTGCTGAGCCTGACATCCTCGGCTGGATCGGCGCATACCTCAGCGAACAGTACGAAGAAATGGAAAAAGCTTCCGAATAAACAAGTTTATTAAATTTTTAGTTATAGAAAGGAATCCCACTTATGAAGTCACTTGAGGAACTTATGGCGATAAAAGCCAAGATGCAGGACAAGGTATCTGTCCGCACCTCCAGCGGAGATATCCGCGTTGTAGTTGGTATGGCAACCTGTGGTATCGCAGCAGGCGCACGCCCCGTACTTAACGCTTTCGTTGAAGGCGTATCCGAGGCAGGCCTTACCGATAAGGTACAGGTTACACAGACCGGTTGCATCGGCATTTGCCAGTACGAACCCGTTGTAGAGGTTTACGAAAAGGACAAGGAAAAGGTAACATACGTTAAGATGACTGCTGAAAAGGCAAAGGAAGTTGTTGAAAAGCACATCAAGGGCGGCAACATCGTTACAGAATACACAATCGGCGCATCCCAGATCTAAATATTAGGAGGAAAAACAATTATGATTCGTTCACATGTACTCGTGTGCGGCGGTACCGGTTGTACATCTTCCGGCAGCCGTGCCATCAGTGAAAAGCTCGCTGAAGAGCTTAAGATTAAGGGTCTGGATGAAGAAGTAAAGATCGTACAGACAGGTTGTTTCGGTCTTTGCGCACTCGGTCCGATCATGATCATCTATCCCGAAGGAACCTTCTACAGCATGGTTACCCCCGAGGATATTCCCGAAATCGTTGAAGAGCACCTTCTCAAGGGTCGTATCGTAGAACGTCTTGTTTACAACGATTCCGCTGAAGCAAAAACAGAAGACGCTCCCGCAGGTTCTCTCTCCGATACTCAGTTCTACAAGAAGCAGAAGAGAGTTGCTCTCCGTAACTGCGGTGTTATCAACCCTGAAGTTATCGACGAATATATCGCAATGGACGGTTACTTCGCACTTGCAAAGGTACTGAAGGAAATGACTCCCGACGACGTTATCAAGACCATTCTTGATTCCGGTCTCCGCGGACGCGGCGGTGGTGGATTCCCCACAGGTCGTAAGTGGATGTTCGCTAAGGCTTCCGTTTCCGATAAGAAGTACGTTGTATGTAACGCCGACGAAGGTGACCCGGGCGCATTCATGGACCGTTCCGTTCTTGAAGGTGACCCTCATGCAGTAATCGAAGCTATGGCTATCGCAGGCTACGCTATCGGTGCTGACGAAGGTTGGGTTTACGTTCGTGCAGAATACCCTATCGCTGTAAGACGTCTCCAGATCGCTATCGACCAGGCTCGTGAATACGGTCTCCTCGGTAAGAACATCTTTGGTACAGACTTCAACTTCGATATTCACATCAGACTTGGTGCAGGCGCATTCGTATGCGGTGAAGAAACAGCTCTCCTTACCTCCGTTGAAGGTAACCGCGGTGAGCCTCGTCCCCGTCCTCCGTTCCCTGCAGTTAAGGGTCTCTGGGAAAAGCCCACTATCGTAAATAACGTTGAAACATACGCTAATATCGCTCAGATCATTCTGAATGGTTCCGATTGGTTCAGATCCTTCGGTACAGAAGGATCTACCGGTACAAAGGTATTCGCTCTCGGCGGTAAGATCAAGAACACCGGTCTTGTTGAAATCCCCATGGGTACAACACTCCGCGAAGTTATCGAAGAAATCGGTGGCGGCGTTCCTAACGGCAAGAAGTTCAAGGCAGCTCAGACCGGTGGTCCTTCCGGTGGATGTCTCCCTGCAGAGCTTATCGACACACCTATCGACTTCGACACACTCGTTAAGGCCGGATCCATGATGGGTTCCGGTGGTCTTATCGTAATGGACGAAGACACATGTATGGTTGACATCGCTAAGTTCTTCCTTGAATTCACAGTTGATGAATCTTGCGGTAAGTGCTCTCCCTGCCGTGTTGGTACTGTAAGACTTCTCGAGATCCTCGAAAAGATCACAAGCGGTAACGGCGAAATGGAAGACCTTGATAAGCTTGAAGAGCTTGCAAACTACATCAAGTCTGCATCTCTCTGTGCTCTCGGTCAGACAGCTCCTAACCCGATTCTCTCTACACTCCACTTCTTCCGTGACGAATATATCGCACACATCGTTGATAAGAAGTGTCCCGCAGGCGTATGTAAGCAGCTTCTCTCCTACAACATTGACGCTGACAAGTGTAAGGGCTGTACTCTCTGCGCAAGAAAGTGTCCCGCAGGCGCAATCGTTGGTAAGGTTAAGGAAGTTCACGTTATCGACAACCAGAAGTGCGTGAAGTGCGGCGCTTGTATCGAAACATGTAAGTTCGGTGCAATCTATAAGAAATAATTGAAAGGGTCGGTATAATACATATGGATATGGTAAATGTAAAAATAAATGGTGCTGAGTATTCCGTACCTGCAGGTGTTACCGTACTTGAAGCTTGCAAATACGCGAATATCGACATCCCCACTCTCTGCTACCTCAAGGACATCAACGAGATCGGCGCTTGCCGTCTCTGCCTTGTAGAAGTTAAGGGCGCACGTGGCCTCGTTGCTTCCTGCGTATATCCCGTTAACGACGGTATGGAAATCGAAACCAATACCCCCAAGATCAGAGCTATCAGAAAGACAAACCTTGAGCTCATCCTTTCCGCTCACGAGAAGAAGTGTCTCTCCTGCATCCGTTCCACAAGCTGCGAACTCCAGAAGCTCGCTCAGGAATACAAGTGTGACGAGGACAAGTTCTGCTACTCCGAAAAGAAGGCTCTTGAGCCCATCGACAAGTCTTCCGTTTCTATCATTCGTGACAACAACAAGTGTATCCTTTGCCGTCGTTGCGTTGCAGCTTGTGAAAATCAGGCAATCGGCGCTATCGGCATCGTAAACCGTGGCTTTGACTCCAAGGTTGCTCCCGCATTTGAAGTTGCTCTCGCTGATACAACTTGTATCAACTGTGGTCAGTGCGTTGTTGCTTGTCCTGTTGGCGCTCTTTACGAAAAGGACGACACACAGCAGATCCTCGACGCTATCGCAGATCCCACAAAGCACGTTGCTATCTGCTGCGCTCCCTCTGTTCGTGCTACAATCGGTGAATGCTTCGGCTATGAACCCGGCACAGACGTTGAAGGCCAGATGGTTGCTGCTCTCAAGAAGCTCGGCTTCGACGGCGTATATGACATGAACTTCACAGCTGACCTTACCATTATGGAAGAAGCTACAGAGTTCCTCGGCAGAGTAAAGAACGGTGGCGTTCTTCCTATGATCACATCTTGCTCTCCCGGATGGGTTAAGTACTGCGAACATTACTTCCCTGAAATGACTGCAAACCTTTCTACTTGCAAGTCTCCTCAGCAGATGTTCGGTGCTATCTACAAGACATACTTCGCTGAAAAGATGGGTCTCGACCCCAAGAATATCGTATTCGTTTCCGCTATTCCTTGTACAGCTAAGAAGTTCGAAGTTGGCAGAGACGGTCAGGACGTTAACGGTGCTCCCGGCGTAGACATCGCTGTTACAACTCGTGAGCTTGGCAGAATGATCGAACAGGCAGGTATCGACTTCAAGTCTCTTGCTGACGAAAAGTTTGACCAGCCTATCGACGTTGGTACAGGCGCCGGCGCTATCTTCGGTGCTACCGGTGGTGTTATGGAGGCTGCTCTCCGTACAGCTGCTGAAGTTATTGAAGGCAAGCCTCTTGAAAAGGTTGAATTTGACGACGTTCGCGGTACAGAAGGCATGAAGTTCGCTTCTTACAAGCTCGGCGACATCGACCTCAAGGTTGCTGTTGTTTCCGGTACTGCTAATGCTGAAAAGCTCCTCAAGGGCGTTCAGGACGGTACATACGACGTTCAGTTCATCGAGGTTATGGCTTGTCCCGGCGGATGCGTAAACGGTGGTGGTCAGCCCACACAGCCTGCATCTGTTCGTAACTCTGTTGACCTCAAGGCTCTTCGTGCATCTGTTCTCTACAAGGCAGACGCTGAAAAGCTTGAATTCAGAAAGTCTCACGAAAACCCGATCGTTAAGAAGGTTTATGAAGAATTCCTCGGCGAACCCAACTCTCACAAGGCTCACGAGCTTCTCCATACTCACTACGTAAAGCGCGGTAAGTAAGATAATTTTAACTGAATAATATAGCGGGGGAAAACTTTTTGAAAAAAGTTATTCCCCCGCACCCCTTTTCAAAAACTTTTATGAGAGGGAGATAATATGAAAAATATTATACATATTTTTGGTGCGTCGGGTTCAGGAACGTCAACTCTTGGCAGAAAGATATGCGATGAGCTTGGATACACTTTTATGGATACAGACGACTATTTCTGGTTGCCTACTGACCCGAAATTTACTGTTAAGCGCCCTGCAGCAGAGCGAATTGAACTGATTAGACAAGATATTGAAAAAGCCGAAAATGTAGTAATTTCCGGTTCTCTTGTTGATTGGGGAGACGTGCTTATTCCTTTATTCACCTTGGCAATAAGACTCGATACAGCAACCGATGTTCGTATAGAGCGCCTGAAAAAACGTGAAAGGGAAGCATTTGGCAGCAGAATCGATAAGGGGGGCGATATGCATAAGGTACATATGGATTTCATCGAGTGGGCGAAGAAATACGATACCGGCGGAGTCGAGATGCGAAGTAAAGCTAAACACGACGAGTGGCAGAATCAACTTCAATGCAAGCTGATTACCCTAGATGGTGGCGCGAGCCTTGATGAGAACTTTGACAAGGTAAGAAAATCAATTATTGAAAAACAAAAAGGGGCTTAACTATAAGCTCCTTTTTTGCTTGTGGTATACAAATCTTCTTGCAACGGTTGATTTTCCCAAATAAAGATGATATAATTATCACGCACGATATTATTGCCTCGCAAACCAAAATCAAGGAGAGACTAATGAAAATTGATCTTCAAAAATTACTTGACAGCTTGACTCTTGACCAAAAGCTCGCCCAGCTTGCGGCAGGTGGACCTTATAAAGAGTTTGTCGTTGACGGCAAATTCAATAACGATCTCTGTAGAAGTGCTTATCCCAATGGATTCTTTGGCATAATGGTTCCCGTAGGCCTGACACCCGAACAAATCGGCGAGTGGGTCTGCGAGCTTTACAAATGCCACGCTGAACTGTCACCGATTCCGCCGCTGGTTATGTGTGAATCCCTCCACGGAATCCTTGGCAAAGGCGCTACCATGTTCCCCCAGTCCATTGGTATGGGCGGCACGTTTGATCCCGATCTAATGCGCCGTGTTGGTGAAGCTATCGGTAAAGAAGCCCGTGCAATGGGTATCAGACTGTCTCTGGCACCTGACCTTGACTTAGGACGGGATCCGCGTTGGGGCAGACTTGAGGAAACCTACGGCGAGTCCTCCTATCTCGTGAGAAAGATAGGTGAGGCATACGTAGAAGGTCTTGTCAGTGAGAATCGCGATTACGTTGCAACCATCAAGCATTTTGCAGCACACGGCCATCCCGTTGCAGGAATCAATCTGGCTCCGACCTATGCAACTCCGCAGGAGCTCCAAGATAAATATCTCCCCCCGTTCAAAGCCGCGATAGATGCAGGTGCCATGTCTGTAATGCCTGCGTATTCTGCGCTGAACGGTATTCCTTGTCACGGAAACAAATATCTGATGGACGAGATCCTCAGACAGAACTGGGGATTTGACGGTGTTGTTATAAGTGACTTCGGCGGAATTGAGATGATGAACGGATTTCAGCGCAGTACTGCAAGCATGAAGGAATCAGGTCGCCTTGCGTTCTCAGTAGGCGTTGACGTTGAAGCACCTTATCCTCGCACCTACAAAGACTTAAAGGCTCTTGTTGAGGAAGGTAATATCTCTATGGAGGCGATCGACAAGTCTGTGCTCCGCATTTTGAAACTTAAGGCAGATATAGGCCTCTTCGATATGGCAATGCCTGATATTGATAACATCAGACGCACAGTACGCTCTGACGAGCACAAGGCACTTGCCCGTGAAGCTGCACGCAAGTCCATGACCCTCTTGAAGAATAACGGCATGCTGCCTCTGAAGACCGAATCCGGTGCGAAGATCGCAGTAATTGGTCCCAACGCATACGTTGCACAGATCGGTGACTATGCGATACCGCAACCCGAGCTGAAAACACCTCTTGAAGCAATAACAGAGAGAGTGGCAAAATTCGGTGGCACTGTGGTATCTGCAAAGGGATGCAACCTTTACGGAACTGACACCTCCGGATTCGCAGAGGCAGAGGAAGTTGCGAGAAGCGCAGATGCGGTAGTGTGCATCATCGGCGGACAGAGCTCCAGAGGCGCCGGTATTGGCTGGGGCACGGAAGACGAGACTATTCTGACCTGCGGTGAAGGCTGTGATGTCCACGAGCTTATTCCCGGCGGTCCTCAGCTTGACCTTGTTAGAAAAATGATCGCGACCGGAAAGCCTGTGACTGTAGTTATGGTAGACGGCCGTCCCGAAACTCTCTTTGATGCCGCAGAAAATTGTGACGCACTTATAGCGGCCTGGTATCCGGGCGAAGAAGGTTCAAATGCTCTTGCAGAGCTTCTGTTTGGCGACGCAAACTTCTCCGGCAAGCTGCCCGTTACATTCCCTCGCCACGTTGGACAGATTCCGATCTATCACGACCGCCTTCCCAGCGAGTGCGGCTTCTACAAATCTCCCGGTACACCCGACAAGCCCGGACGAGACTACGTGTTTGGCCCTACTACACCTGCATTCGAGTTTGGCTACGGCATCGGATACTCCGAAATTAACTATAAATCCCTTTCTGCAGAGCGTGTTGTGGACGGAATTAAGGTTTCTGTCGCGCTTGAGAATATTGGTGAATATGCCGCTGACGAGTCTGTGCTTGTATTCGTGCGTGACGAAGTTGCAAGCATTCCTCAGCCCATAAAGAAACTTGTGACATTTGAAAAGGTAAGTCTTGGCGCAGCGGAAAGCACTGAAATCGAGATTCTCATTCCCAACGATGAGCTTATGTTTACAGGTGTGGATATGGTGAAGTGTCTTGAACCCGGCTGGTTTACAGTTATGGTAGGCGGACTTGAGACCCGTGTCTACGCAGAGTGATATAAATGAATAACAAAAAAGGAACTCATTTGAGTTCCTTTTAGTTTTAGTTGTATCTTATTTTTTCCACTCAACAGTGGGTTCAACGTAGCCGTAGGTCATAGGCGCGATAGAATCGTTCTTTACATACTTAACAGCGTTCTTGATAACCTGCTGGATCTTTTCGTTGTGGTATGTTGGTACAGATTCGTGACCGGGACGGAAGTAGAAGATCTTGCCGTTGCCTCTCTTGAATACGCAACCGGAACGGAACACTTCGCCGCCTGCAAACCAGCTAATGAAAACAAGCTCGTCGGGAGTAGGGATAATGAAGTGTTCGCCGTACATTTCTTCCTGCTCAAGGATAATGTTCTCGCCAATACCCTGAGCGATGGGATGTGCGGGATCAACTACCCAAAGGATCTCCTTTTCATCGTCGTCACGCCACTTCAGCTCGCCTGCGTTTGTGCCGCAAAGCTTTCTGAAGATCTTGGAGTTGTGGCCGGAGTGGAGGACTACCATTCCCATGCCTTCCATAACGCGGTTGTAAACCTTTTCAACGATCTCGTCGGGAACCAGGTGATGTCCCATGTGACCCCACCAGATGAGAACGTCGGTGTCAGCGAGAACCTCGTCTGTCAGTCCGCATTCGGGGTCATCAAGTGTACCGGTTCTGCATTCGTGACCTGCTTCGGTAAGGAACTTGGCGATACAGCTGTGAATTCCGTCGGGATAAATTCCCTTTATATATTCGTCGTGTTTTTCGTGGAGATATTCGTTGTAAATTGTGATTTTCATTTGAGTTTCCTCCAAATAAGATAACAGATTCTAATGGGATTTTACCACACATACTGGGAAAAATCAACCCTCAAATTGAGAATTGTGCAGCGAATAATAGAATCCCTTTTGCGACATAAGTTCGTCGTGATTACCGTGTTCTATAACTCTGCCGTCGCGGAGAACGAAGATCACGTCAGCCTCGCGAACGGTTGAAAGTCGGTGTGCAATAACGAATGACGTTCTGTTTTCCATAAGCTTGCTCATAGCCGCCTGGATTCGCATTTCCGTCATACTGTCAACGTTTGAAGTGGCTTCATCAAGAATAAGAACAGGCGCGTCGGAGATCATAGCACGTGCAATGGTGAGAAGCTGCTTCTGACCCTTGGAAATATTCACACCCTCGTCTGTAATGATAGTGTCATAACCGTGGGGAAGAGCAGAGATGAAGGAGTGTATTCCTGCGGCGCGGGCAGCGCTTTCGATATCTTCTCTCGTAACTTCACGGGGAGAACCGTATGCAATGTTTTCCGCAATAGTGCCGCTGAACAACCAAGTATCCTGGAGTACCATCGTGTAAGAACGACGGACGGAAAGGCGGTTTGCCTCAGCGATGTTCTTTCCCTCGAGGCGGATCTCGCCGCTGTCCGGATCGTAGAATCGCATAAGCAGGTTGATGATCGTGGTCTTGCCGGCACCGGTTGGGCCAACGATTGCTGCGGTCATGCCGGGCTTTACGTTCATTGTCAGGTCGTAAATGATCTGCTTGTCCTTCGTATAACCGAAGTTGACGTTTTCAATGTCTACCTTGCCGCTGACGGATACACCTTTTTCGGCTTTGGATTTGGTGAACACAACAGCGTCTTCCACATCAGGAGATTCCTCCTCTTCGTCAAGAAGGCGGAACACTCTTTCTGCGGCAGCGGCGGCTGACTGAAGCTCGTTAATTATGTTTGCCGCTTCGTTTATAGGCCCGCTGAACTTACGGGAATAGAGCACGTATGACGCAACGTCGCCAAGTAAAATACCGCCGGAGAGGTAAAGGAGTGAGCCGAATACAGATACAAGACCCAGGGAAATATTGTTGATAAAGTTGATAGTGGGACCAACCATAGTGCCGTAGTAGTCAGCGTTGAAGTAGGCTTCTGCTGCGCTTTCGTTACGGCGGGCGAATCTCTTGATCATAGTAGGCTCGGCGCTGTACGCACGGACTGTTTTCTGTCCGGACAGGCACTCTTCCGCGTACCCGTTGAGCTCGCCCAGCTTACCGGATCTTGCTCTGAAAAGGGGACGGAATTTATTTGCCATTTTCGTGGTGACCAGCATAGACAGAGGCACGGTAACGGCAAATATTAAGCACAGGGTCGGGGAGATTTTGATCATCATGATCAAGGAACCCACAACCGTTACTACACTTGACGCGATCTGCACCAGGTCTGTGGACAGGGTGGCGTTGATGGTGTCAATATCGTAGGAAATTCTCGAGATAATGTCACCTGTGGGGGTGGTATCAAAGTAGCCCACCTTCATGCGCATGAGCTTTGCGAAAATATCTTCGCGCATTTTCTTGACAATACCACGGGAGAGATTGATCATAACCACCTGCAAGAGATACGCAAGAATACTTGATACCACGTACGCGATTACCATAAGGGTACAGTAGTGGATGATCAGATCAAAGTTTGCCTCGCCTTTTCCAACACCAATTGCTTCAATGGCTTTGCCCGAATAGGAAGGGCCAAGAAGGGACAGAAGGTTTGATCCAATGGAAAGGAACAGTGCAAGGATATATCCCCATCTGAATTTGTACATATACGAAAAGAGGCGGAAGAGTACCTTCAGCTTTTTCTTAGGTGCATTTGCAATTACAACGTCCTCTGGACGAATAGCTTTTGGACCTCTATTCAAGGAGTGCACCTCCCATCTGCGAGTCGCTGATCTCCTTGTAGAGCGGGCAGCTCTCAAGTAGTTCCTCGTGAGTGCCGCGGCCTGTGATTCGTCCGTCTTCAAGAACGAGGATCAGGTCAGCGTGCATAATTGAGGATATTCTCTGAGCAACAATGACCGAGGTGGTCTTGCCGCTGTAATTCTCTTTGATTGCCATACGCAAGCGGGCGTCGGTGGCATAGTCAAGTGCGCTGGAGCTGTCATCAAGAACAAGAATCTCCGGCACTCCCGCAAGGGCGCGGCTGAGAATGACTCTCTGCTTCTGTCCGCCGGAAATATTGGCACCTTTGATTGAGAGCTCATATCCAAGGCCACCCTTGTCATTGATGAAGCTTTCAGCTTGAGCGTGAATAGTTGCGGTGCGAAGCTCATCTTCAGTCAGATGACGTCCGAAGTCAATATTTGTTTCAATGGTGTCAGCAAAAAGGAAATCGTTTTGGAAAGCGGCACCGAACTTCTTTGAAATTTCGTCGCGGCTCATTGAGCGCACGTCACGGCCGTCCAATCGAACAGAGCCTTCTGTCACGTCATACTGCCGCATAAGAAGAGCAATAAGGGTGGTTTTGCCGGAACCGGTGGGGCCGATAATGCCGAGGGTTTGTCCCGGCTCTACGGTGAAGGATATATCTTCCAGATTATTTTTCACTCCGTTGTAGGAGAAGGAAACCTTGTCAAACTCGATCTTTGCCCGTGATCCGTGCTTTGATACGTTGTTCAGATATTTGCTGTCGGCCTGCATATCGTAAGGAGTGTCAAGAACCTGGCCGATACGGTTTGCGGAAGCGATAGCGCGGGAGCACATAACGAAAATACGTGTTACCGCCATAAGAGCGTTGAGAATTATTGTGAAATAGGAAGTAAAAGCAATGATCTTACCGGGTTCAGAAAGGCCGGCGTTTACTCTGTATGCACCTACGAGAATAACCGCCACCAAGCCGAGATTGAGAAACAGATTCATCAAAGGGCTTGTCAGGGCCATATTAAGAGCGGCACTTTTTTCGGAATGGTTAAGCTTCAAATTTGCAGAGTCGAAGCGTTCTTTTTCGGCGTCTTCTTTGCCGAGAGCCTTGATGATTCTGATTCCCTGTGTGTTTTCACGAACCACGCGGGTCATATTGTCGGTTTCAACCTGCTGACCTGTGTAAAGGGGAACGCCGCGCTTTGTTACGATGATTATTGCCGCTGAGATAAATGGCATAACCGCAATAAGCACAAGGGTGAGAACAGGCTCGAGGGTGAATGCGAGAATTATACCGCCAATAAGAAGACAGGGAGCGCGCACACCCATTCGCTGTATCATACCCACTACCTGGTGGATGTTGTAGGTGTCCGATGTGAGCCGAGACTCGAGAGAGGGAATGGTGAATTCATCGAGTTGGCGGGCGGAGAGATATGAGATTCGTTTAAAAAGATCGTTGCGGAGAGTTTCCGTTGTGTTTCGTGCGACGCGGGCAGCCATACGGTTTGCCATAATGTTGCCGAGAATGGCGATCACCGCGCAAACAAACATAAGCAGGCCGCACAGATAGATATTGGTCTTGTTTCCCGTAGGCACGATGTCGTCAATTATATATGAAAGAAGCATGGGAATAAACAAGTCCATAATGGAGCCGATGAATTTGATCCCAAATCCAAGCATCATTCTGCGCCAAAAAGGCCGCACGTATGAAATAATGTATTTCATTAGTTCTCCTTTCACAGGAATTTGACATTTTTTATTTAATGATTATACCACAAAATTACATAATTAGCAAGTTGATACAGCGAAAACCTGGCATTGTTTGCACGAAAAAAGGGATACCGTGGTGCTACAGTATCCCTTATATAATATAATGATAGTTTTTATCTGTGGAACAGCTTTTTTGACTCGTAAATAGGCTCGCAGGTGAGATTAAGCTTCAGCTTGCGGAAGGTGTTGGAGTCAACGTGAGAAACGATAACGCTGGAGTGCGCCTCGCAGCCCACAAGACTGGGCAGACAGTCAAATGCAGCCTTTGCGTTTGGATCAGTTGCCGCGCAAATGGAGAGGGCGATGAGAATTTCGTCTGCGTGGAGACGGGGATTGCTTGAACCAAGGCTGTCGATTTTCAGCTTGCATATAGGCTCGATGACCGAGGGAGAGATAAGATGAATACTGTCGTCGATGCCCGCAAGATGCTTAAGCGCATTGAGAAGTACTGCAGCGCAGGAGCCGAGAAGCTCACTGGTCTTGCCGGTAACGATCTGTCCGTCGTGAAGCTCGATTGCTGCAGAAGGACCGTCGGTCAGTGCAGCCTTGTCAAGAGCGGCCTGAACAACTCCGCGATCATCGGGGGAAACCTTCGCACGGTTCATAATAAGCTCGGCCTTGTAAACTTCGCTGTCGTCGCACATTCCCTTGCGCTTTTTCAACAGACAGCTGTAATATCTGCGGACGATCTCCATTTTTGCCGCGTGGCAAACAGTTTCGTCGTCGTAAATACAATGTCCAACCATATTTACACCCATATCCGTGGGGCTCTTGTAGGGGCACTCACCGTAAATACCCTCGAACAGTCTGCGAAGAACAGGGAAGATCTCAACGTCGCGATTGTAGTTGATGGTGGTCTCGCCATATGCTTCAAGATGGAAGGGGTCGATCATATTTACATCGGAAAGGTCAGCGGTAGCCGCCTCATATGCAATGTTAACGGGATGGTTGAGAGGAAGATTCCACACGGGGAAAGTCTCGAACTTTGCGTAACCCGACTTGATGCCGCGCTTGTTGTCGTGATAAAGCTGGGAAAGACAAGTCGCCATCTTTCCGCTTCCGGGGCCGGGGGCAGTAACAACGATAAGCTCACGGGTGGTTTCGATGTAATCGTTCTTGCCATAACCGTCTTCGCTGACAATAAGCTTAACGTTGGTGGGATAACCCTCGATGGGGTAGTGCTTGAACACACGCACGCCAAGATTACCAAGTCTGTTTATGAATTTGTCAGCCGCCGCCTGTCCTGTGTATTGAGTGATTACAACGCTGCCAACGTAGAGACCGCAATCGTGGAAAGCGTCAATCAGACGCAGTGCATCCATATCATATGTGATTCCCAAATCAGCGCGCATTTTGTTCTGCTCAATAGCTGCAGCAGAAACTACAATTACCATTTCCGCTTTATCCTTCAGACGGAGGAGCATATTTATCTTGCTGTCAGGCTTGAATCCGGGAAGCACGCGGGATGCGTGATAGTCATCGAAGAGCTTGCCACCAAATTCAAGATAAAGCTTGCCGCCGAATTTGGAAAGGCGCTTGTTTATGCTCTCGGATTGAAGCTGTGAGTATTTGTTATTGTCAAAACCTTCCTTTAACATACGGGACTCCTGTCAAATAATAATACAAAATATATTATACCTCAATTTCCGATAAAGTTCAAGATGAAACGCAAAAAGAAAAGGACAAATTTTGAGTGATAATTACATCTAAACGACAGGGAGAAAGTGAAAAAATGGCAGAGTTTGCCCGATAAAAAATAAATTGAAAAAAAGCGAATTTTTTTCGAAAAAGGTATTGACAAAGGTGGAGAGTGATGATATAATAATAAAGCTGTCGCGCAGGGGACTGTGCGGGAAGCGATTGCTCATTGAAAATTGAACAACAACGAAATGTACTAAAAGACTCCGAAAATTCTTTTGAATTTTTAAAATAAACTCTTTTAATATAGTAATAGAGTACAGAATCACTCTGAAAGTGATATCA
>SVSJ01000019.1 GCA_015064355.1 Oscillospiraceae bacterium
TGATATCACTTTCAGAGTGATTCTGTACTCTATTACTATATTAAAAGAGTTTATTTTAAAAATTCAAAAGAATTTTCGGAGTCTTTTAGTACATTTCGTTGTTGTTCAATTTTCAATGAGCAATCGCCACCCACGCAGTCCCCTGCGCGACAGCTTTATTATTATATCATCACCTCTTTATTTTGTCAATACCTTTTTCGAAAAAAATGCAATTTGTCGAAAATCACAATTACCCTGAGCTTTTATCTCCGCTATAGTATACAATAGACACAAAACGCCGTGATCCTTTTGCACTTCGCATAATTTTGAGCTCCACAGCCATACTAAACATATGTTAAAGATAATACTACACACCGTCATTATTTACTACGCCATGGTTTTATCCATGCGGATCATGGGAAAGCGGCAACTTGGGGAGCTTCAGGCATCGGACATAATTATCACAATGATGCTGTCCGAAATCGCCACCGCTCCTATCACTAACCCCCAAATACCCATACACCACGCTTTGGTGCCAATCGGGATCCTCATTGCCATTGAGGTTGCTATGTCATTTCTTCTGCTGAAAAGCCACAAACTGAAGCGACTTTTCTACGGTTCTCCCACAATAATTATCAACCGCGGAAAGTTGATGCAAAAGGAAATGAAGAAAAACCGGTTGGAAATCGACGAGCTTATATCGGAGCTGCGGCAAAAGGGCTATTCGGACATATCTGACATCAACTACGCCATCCTTGAAGAAAACGGCAAGCTGTCCGTGTTCCCTTATGCAGACAAAGCTCCCTCTACCCCGGCCGATATTGGGATTACGCCCTTGGAGCGCGGAGTAGCACATGTTTGCGTTATCGACGGCAAGGTCATCGTTCACAACCTCGCTCTGGCCGGATGGAATGACAAGCGGTTATCAAATGAACTTAAGAAGCGAAAGTTATCCCTTTCCGACGTATTTCTCCTAACCGTGGACGACAAAGAAAGCGTCACGATAATAAAAAAGGAAGAAAAATAGGCTGCACCCATTGGCACAGCCTGTTTTGTTTTTATTGGAATTCGGTTTCGCCGTCTGCAAGATACTGCTTGGTTCTTGTTATGACGTGGCTGCCGTTTTCGCCGGAGATAGCAAGTTTTTCTTCTATCGCCTTTGCGATGTACTCGGGATTGAGATACTTTTCACTGTCAGCAGATGTAACAGCGGTCACTTTCAGATTTCCGTCGATCACCTCTGCGCGAACGGACTTCACCAGAGTTGTGATATCCGTTTCCTTCTCCCCGCTCTTTGATCTCTTCATCATAATAACAGGGCGAGTGAACATATCTTCAATCTTTGCACAAAGCTCACAGTCCGCTGAAATGCCGCGGTAGTCGATAACATTTTCCGCCCACTTGATGTCAGACAGCTTGCCTTTCTGCTCGTATACCCTAAGAATCTCGATACCGTTAGGCATTACAGCCGCCAGCTTTTCGAATATTTCTGCGTTAGGCAGGGATTTCATCATACGCAGGTCGAGGATTTCCTCTTCCCCACCGCATCCTACTGACAAGGGAGTACCGAACACAAGCTTGGGAATGGGGTTGAAGCCCTCGGTATAGTAAACCGGCAAGCCGGAGCGAACAACCGCCCGCATCATTGTCTTTGCCAGATCCAGGTGAGAGATATACAGCATGGCACCAAACTTGCGGAATCGAACTCTGATGTGGCGTGCCGCTTTCACGCTTCCCTTTGGAGGCTTGGGCGGTTTGGGCTTAAGCTCCTTGTCGGAGGTTATTCTTCCTGCGCTGTCAGAGCTGTCGGGATGGCCGGGGCACCAACGGCAGAATTCTTTGTCAACCAGTTTATTTACGCCGCAGCCGGAGCACTTTTCCTTGCAAGACGGAGTTGCAATAGCCTCCTGCGCCTTGTGTCTCTCGGAAAGGAGGAAGGTTTTTGTGATACCGGCGGAGATCATATCCCAAGGGAGGATCTCATCGTCGGGAATAGTGCGGTTTGCGTAGAAGGACGGGTCGATTCCAACTGCTTCGAAAATTTCCATCCACTTGTCGTAGTCGAACCACTCTTCCCAAGCATCAAAGCGAACTCTACGGTGAGCGGCTTCTTCAAGGGCAAGAGCAAGTCTGCGATCCCCTCGGGCAAAAATTGCCTCAAGGCGCGAAACCTTGGCGTCGTGGTAATTGTATCTGACCTTTCGGTCTCTGATTTTTGAAGAAAGGAAATCCTGCTTTTCGCAAAGCTCCTCAATGGTGTTCTGTCTTTCCCATTGGAAGGGTGTGTGCGGCTTCGGAATAAAGCACGCCACGGACAATGTCACTTGAGGCTGACGGGCTTTGTTTCTGTTGGGAGTGCGGTAATACTCGTCGATAACGTGGGTTGCGAGGGTGGAGATTCCCTCGATATCCTCGTAGGTCTCCCCGGGCAAGCCGTTCATAAAGTAAAGCTTGACCTGGTTCTTTCCTGCAGCATATGCAACGCCTGCCGCGCGAAGGATCTCTTCTTCGGTGATATTTTTGTTGATTATATCGCGGAGTCTGGGGGTGCCTGCCTCCGGGGCAAAGGTCAGGGTGCTTGAGCGAACCGTAGATATTTTATCCATAAGCTCCTTTGTAAAGCTGTCCGCGCGCATTGACGGCAGAGACAGGTTTACCATCTTGTCGTCGGTCCAGTCAAGGAGTTTATCTGTCAGCTCGCTGATCTTCGAGTAGTCGCTGATAGACAAAGATGACAAGGAGATCTCGCTGTAGCCCGTGTTGTCGATAAGGGATCTTGCGATGCAGTCAAGAGTTTCTGGGGACTTTTCACGAACAGGGCGGCAAACCATACCTGCCTGGCAGAATCTGCAGCCTCTGATGCATCCGCGGAATACCTCAACAGTTACTCTGTCGTGTACCGTTTCGATATTGGGCATTACAGGATTCATAGGAACATAGCACTTGTCGAAATCTTCAACGATTCTCTTCTCAACGATTTTGGGAACACGCTCGTCGGTGGTTTCGATAGCGGCAATAGTACCGTCTTCTTTATATATTATATTGTAGAAAGCGGGAACATAGAATCCCTTAAGCTCCGTTGCGACGCGGTAAAGGAACGCGCTCTTTGAATAAGTACCGTTTTCCTTCATTTCTATATACAGGCGGGCAAATTCGGGCAGTGCTTCCTCACCCTCACCAATGGAGAATACGTCAACAAATTCAGCCATAGGCTCGGGGTTGTAAGCACAGGGACCGCCTGCAAGAATAACGGGGGAGTCCTCCCCTCTCTGGTCTCGTCTCAGGGGCAGGCCCGCCAAGTCGATCATATTAAGCATAGTGGAATAGCACAGCTCGTACTGCATGGTGAAAGCGATAACATCAAATTCACCAACTCCGTCTCCACTTTCGTGAGTGAACAAAGGAATGTTTCTCTTGCGCATCTCCTCTTCCATATCTACCCACGGAGCGTAAACTCTTTCGCACCAGCAACCGTCAACGCTGTTAAAGCAGTCGCAAAGAATACGCATACCAAGATTGGACATACCTATCTCGTACACGTCGGGGAAGCAGAAAGCCACACGCATCTTGACGTCGGCGAGATCCTTGTATACGCTTCCCGTCTCTCCTCCCGTATATCGGCCGGGCTTCTGAACGCTTGAAATAAAGCTACGAATATCTTCTCTCATAATAAAATTACGGGAGAATATTTAAGTATCCTCCCGTAGCTCCTTTTGTTTTTGTGATTTGCCCGATTTATCTGACGAACATTCTGGCTGAGATCGCCATAGGAATGATCCAGATAAGCTGATAAAGGGCGATGAACAGTGAGTTTACGATTCCTGTCGCATTCGTAATGAGAAGGAGAGCAAGGATCGCAACGCCGATCATAATTGAAAGTGTACTCATGGCAATATTGGTCTTCTTTGTATGAAGAACCTTACCGCAGTAGGAAATAACCTGAAGAAGTGACTTGGGAGACGCGCAGGTAACAAGTCCGCTGTCTACCTTTTCTTCATAGCTGCCCACCTCATCCGCATCAGCGTAACGAATGATCTTAAGAGGTATACGTCTCAGATTAAGCTTACGGGCGATCATTCTTTCGTTGATATTGGGGTCGAATGTGCGAACACAAACATACAGGCCGCTGCCGGAATACTGCTTAAGAATAAGGTCAATATCCGCATCCATAACGTACTGGATATACATCTTTGCAACCAACTTGCTTTCGCGGAACATATACATAATGGAAAGCTCGTCAGAAAGGTCAACGTCATCTTCAGCCGCGCTCTGGGGGATCTCAAGTCCGCGCTCGGTAAGAGCTTCGCAGCTACCGAAGATAATGTTTACACCATCAACCTGAGTTGCAAGGAATCCGTCCTCAACGTCGAAGATCTGAACGTTCTGGGAGTTGCCCATTTCCTTTGTGGCAACCTCGAACACATCCTGGAGAGGGCCGCCTGCGTATGCAAATACAGAGGATGCATAGTAGAGCACTCTGTCGATTCTCGCATTGTTGTAGATCCTGATGTTCTGAACCTTTACGGAATATGAGGGGAACACGTTTTTATCGTCAAAGCTGATGATAGAAGCGTTGGAATATTCTTCAAGAGAGGTCTCACCGATGATCGCGCTGTCATGCTCTTTTGCGGAGAGATTTGCGCGATAGAAGGGGTAAGAGAATGTAAGGAACACAGACATAGGGATGAGGATCAGCATAGATGAGAAGATCACTTCGCCAACCTCGGCGGCACTTGAGCCCTTGAATGCGGCAAAAATACCGATAAGCGCTGCAAGAGCGGCTGTTATGCTAACAAGGAATGTGATAAATGTGTTTGTTGTAGCATCAGGCTTGGACAGTCTTGCGAAGAAGCCGTCAATAAAGTCGGTCTTTTCTATCTTCATTACATCGCAAATGTCGTCAGCATCAGCAAATGCCTTTGTTTCGCATTCGGATTCCTCTGCACCAAGACGTCTTACAATATGCTTGGGTCTCTTGTTTGCAATAATGCGGAAGTTCATCATTTCGCGCTTGTGGTTAAACATTGCATAAACAAGGGCGAGGAATGCGGAAAGAGCAACTACAAAGTTGAACATCGCAGGCTCTTCGGGGGAAACAACAAGTCTGGGGACGATGGCAGAATACAGAATTCCGCAAACGGTAAGAAGTGAAGTAATGGTTTCGGGCTTGGGTGTTCCGTTGAAGAGGCACTTGAAACCGTCAACTATCTGCTCGAGTGCACAGAGGCAAGCAAGGAGCATGAGCTGGAGGCTCACCATTGCGTAAACGATGGGATAAACCTGGGGGTCAAATGCACCTGCAAACTGCTGCTCTGTTCCTGTGAACAGCTTGGTTATTGTTGCCATATTTTCAAAGATCAAAAGCAGGAAGGAAAGTACGCCGCAAGCGCCGAGTCTGATCCAGAGAGAAGTTGTCTTCTTCTTGTATTCAGCGCGGATCTGGGGGATCTGGGTTTTATCCACAAACTCCGGTCTGTCGAGCTTGAACTTCTTTGATTCACGGTTCTTCTGCTTTTCAACCAGCTTGTCGCCAAATGCCTTTGCACGGTCAGCCTTATCGTCGTCACCGTTGTCAAGGCCGAAGGCAACCATTAGGTTAATATCTGTGGGGTCGAACTCTTCGTCAAGAATCTGCTCGATAGCCTTCTGATCTTCTTCGTCGATTTCGTTTTCAGCCACTTCGCTGTCTGTAATTTCTTCGGTTGTATCTTCAGCTACGTCTTCGCTGAATCCGAAGGTGTCGTCTCCGAACAGCTCTGCATATTCATCAATGGGATTTTCTTCAGCAGATTCTACTGTTTCTACAGCTTCGGTAGCAGCCGGAGCCTCAGCAGGTTCGTTATCAGCCGCAAAATTCACAAGCTCTACAACATCTGCAAACTCATCAAGCTCATCAAATGTTTCTGCTTCTTCAGCAAATTCTTCTGTGGTTTCTGCTGTTTCTTCAGCAATTTCTTCGGCGTAAGCCTCGGTGTACTCCTCAGCATACTGTTCGTCGAACTGCTCAGCATTTTCTTCTGCGAATTCCTCAGCATACTGTTCGTCGAACTGCTCGGCATATTCCCCGACAAGTTCTTCGCCAAACTGTTCAGCGTATTCTTCAGCAAACTCTTCAGCGTACTGCTCGTCGTACTCTTCTTCATACTCTTCGCCGTATTCTTCGGAATAATCGTCAGTATATTCCTCTTCGGCTTCGTACAAGTCACGCTCAGCCTGCTTCTGCTCCTTTTTAGCCTGTTTTGCGGCCTTATTAGCAGCAAGTTTTTCCTTCAGCTTTGCGAAGAATCCCTTTTTCTTGGGTTCGTCCTCAGCAAAAGGATCTTCGAATATGTCGTTCTCGTTATATTCATAAGAATCATCATACTCGTCTTCGTATTCATCATACGCTTCATCATAAGACTCGTCGTAGGACTGATCGTCCAACTCTTCGTCGAATGTCTCTTCAGCCGCATCATCCGCCGGATATTCTTCGGCATAAGTTTCCTCAGTTTCCTGGTCCCCCGGGAAAGAGAACACTGAATCAAGGGCATCCATCAGCTTTTCGTCATCATCACGATCTTCAGCAGCAGACTCCTTAATGCGCGACAAAACACCGCCGGTAGTAGCTTTCTTTTCTTCTTCCGGTTCTGTATATTCGGGCATATACTTCTTGAGAAGCTCATTGATGTCAAGCTCACTGTCAGAACTGTCAGCGCTGTTTGTCAGATCAATTTCATCAAAGCTCTCGTCAACAAAGTTCTTCTCACCTGTTACGTTAGCTTCTTTTGAAATTTCTTGATTGTTACTATTCATATTGTTAGCCATAATAAGTACATTGACCCCGGAGCCTTTGTCCGCGGCTTTCCTTTCATACGCTTTATTTTTATATGTTAAACTTGCTTTTGACCAAATTGATGGGCTTAACCCAGCTTCTGCTTTCTTGCGGCGTGGCACAAGAGAACTGATGCCGCAGTTGATACGTTCAGAGAATTCACTCGTCCGAACATAGGAATTGATACGGTAAAGTCGCATCTTTCCCTAACCAGTCGGCTCACACCGCTGTCTTCTCCACCGAGAACGATGGCACAGGGGATATTCCAGTCAGCTTCGTAGAAGTCTACACCGTCAGCCTCGGCTGCAAATGTCCAGACTCCGTTTTCCTTCAGCTTTTCAATAGTTTGAGCAATATTTCCAACTTTCGCAACAGCCATATGAAGAATAGCTCCGGCAGAAGCCTTTGACACGGCCGGAGTAAGTCCGCAAGCGCGTCTTTCGGGAATGATCACACCGTGAGCTCCGGCACATTCTGCGCAACGGATCACCGCACCAAGATTGTGGGGATCTTCGATTCCGTCGCAAACCACAATGAGAGGTTTCTCTCCACGGTCGCGGGCAATCTCCAAAATCTCTTCAACTGTGGAGTAGTGCTTTTCAGCCACCATTGCAGCGACGCCCTGGTGATTCTCACCTCTTGCCAGTCTGTCAAGAGACTCGTTAGTGGAGCTGACTATGGGAACACCGGCCTTTTTCGCTTCAGCGATAATGACCTGCACGGATCCTTCCTTGCCTGACACAAGGATCTTGTCAACGGGAGCGCCCGATCTGACAAGCTCAAGAACAGCGTTTCTTCCTACAACAATATTGGAAGGAAGCTCCTCGCCTGATCTTCTGGGAGGTCTGTCTCCCCTGCTCTTGCCGCCGCGGCCACCGTCACCGCCATATTTTCTATTATATTTCTTTTCCATTATTTCTCCGTCCGGTGTAAAACGAGCATAGTTCTACACAATAATACATTTTGATTATACCACATTTTTTTCGTTTTGTATATACTCATTTTAAACAAATAGTGAGGAAAATTACAATTTTTTCGAAAAAATAAAGAAATACGGCTATTTTGTAACCGTATTTCAATACTTTTTAGTAATTAAGCTCTGCGCTGCACATCAAGGAGTGAAGCATAGTAGGCCTGTTTTTGACCTATTGTAATTACTGCTGTTTCATTGCAGCAAAGCATTCGCTGCAATATACGGGTCTGTCGTTGCTGGGCTGGAAAGGAACCTTAGCTTCCTTACCACAGTTAGCGCAAGTAGTTGTGAACATTTCTCTCTGTTCGCGAGTAGCGTTCTTTCTCTTGTCACGGCATTCCTTGCATCTCTGGGGTTCGTTCTGGAAGCCCTTTTCTGCATAGAATTCCTGTTCGCCTGCTGTGAATACGAAATCATTGCCGCATTCCTTGCACTTTAAGGTCTTGTCCTCGTACATCTTTTTTTCCTCGCTTTAATTAAATTGGTTGAAGTTTTTGCCCGTCATGGACTCTTCGTTTCCTTGATACAACGCTTTTGAGTAAATTTTTGGGCTATTTATTTCAATCTAACCTTTCGGAAAGAATAAAATACATTACTGATTCTTAAGTAGTCCTCTGATCTTAACCTTCACTCGATATAAAGCATTACTCACCGACTTTTCTTCTTTTCCAAGCTGATGAGCGATTTCGTTTGTGGACTTACCTATAACGTAGCAATCGAATATTTTGTTTTCGTATTCTGACAAACTACTTTTTATTCGACTTACAAGCTCTCCTGCGCTTTCAGAGGACACCAGCATAAACAGTGGATCCCCCTCCGACGTGCGGGTCGTGCTTGCAGATTTCACTTTATTGTTGGCTGCGTCGCGTTTTCTCTTTTCACTCCGATATTTTCTCAGGGCAGATATCAGCGCGTTGTTGATGCAGATTTTTGCATACAAGCCAAAGCTGACGTCCTTTCCCTTGCCGGACTCATCCGGGGAGTAGGTAGTTGCCGCACGGTACAGCGCCAAGGCTGCGTATTGCTCCAGATCCTCCGGAGAACACAGACCATTCCAGTCGCCGTCTGCCATATCAAATGATCCCGAGAAGCGTCTCACCGCTCCGTCAACAACCCCTTTATATTGCAAAAGCAACTGCGCGAATGCTCCCTCGTCGCCCTGCTTAATTGATTCAATCAGATGTAGTAAATCGTTCACAGGTCGCAGCACTCCAAAATAATTATATTACGCTAAATAATATTGTACACTTAATTTTCATTTTTGTCAATAGGTTTAACAAATTATTCTATCAATTATGAGCATTTTTTGTTAAGTTGTTCACTGAAATGAAAAAAATGGGTAGTCCGTTGGGATTTAAGTTAACAATTCTTTGGTTTGTTTGTTAATAATTCCCTGCGAATACCCATTCAAATTTTATTTTTCGAGCAAATAATTCACATTTCCTGTAACAAGTGCAACGATTCCGCGGTAAACCACATCGGGTTTATCTTCAAAATTCATTCTCATTCTGGACACCTGCATATAGGAATCTGCACGAATTGCAAGATTAAATGCGAGACCGTCGCAATCGTTAATGGAACAGTGGAAAATGTAGCTTCCGTCTCCCACCTGCTCTATATCGTGCTTCACCACAGCCCCCCTCTTTTCGAGGGAAAGATGCCGCATTGCACTGATATAACTCTTTTCTCTGACAGTTGCCAAAAGCAAATCATCTGACAAACCCTTGGCTATCATTCTACCTGTATCCGTTACAAGATATGAATCACGGTCAACGGGAACCTCTCGGCCGCCCTCCTCTTCCTCGTCTCTTGCAACGCGGCTGATATGCCCCGCCTCAAGAAGCTCGTGGAAATAGGTGACAAAGTCGAAATAGTCAACATAACCGTCTCGGATAACGATAGTAGCCAGGTCGTTGTAATCAAGTGGGTAGCCGATCTTTTCCAGAAGGTACAGAATAAACACCTTAACTTGTTGTGGTGAATGGAATGTTTCCGGCATAATTTTCTCCAATCCTACGGTAAATTTTACCGCATTGCTATATTAGGGAACGAAAACGGGAAGTTATAAAACCTCCCGTTTTATTTGTGACAATATTGTGGAATCCGAACCGGTTATCAGTCCTCAGCCACAACCTCAGTCTGTGCTGTAGCTGCCTTATAATCCATGTAGTTCTTCAGCTTTGTATCCTTGAAGTCGCGAGTACCGTAGTATGTGTTCTTCATACCGGAGATATCATCGTGAACGAGATATGCATCCTGGAGGAATACAAGAGGAATTACAGGCATATCGTCGAGAAGCATCTGTTCAGCTTCGTGAAGGATAGCTGCTCTCTTTGCTCTATCCTTTTCAGCGAATGCCTGCTCGATGATTGCATCATAAGCTTCGCTTGCGTAACCTGTTACGTGTGTGTAGAGGTCATATGTCTCGGAGTACATATCAACGCCGCCGCCGGAGAAAGGAACTGCGAACTGTGACAGAGCGGAGAACGCATCTGTGGAGAGCATGTTCATATCAATAGCGATTACGTCGAACTCACCTGCGTCATATGCAAGCTGGAACTGGTCAACATAAATTTCTTCGTCGTTCTGGCTTCTCTTTGCGCCGAGAGCGTCAACAGTAACATCGAAGCCGAGGTCTTCCCAAACATCTGCAACATATTCAGCGATAGCAACATCAACTTCGTTGTCCTTTACTGTGAGAGTGAAGGAACCGCCCTTAACACCTGCATCAGCAAGAAGCTTCTTTGCGCCTTCAACGTCAGCAGTTGTGCTGAGAATGTCGCCGCCAACTTCTCTGAAGGAAGTACCGGTCTTGGAATCGAATACCTTATAGGGGATATATCCTGTTGCAGCCTTTGCAAATGTTACGATGGAAACGATCTCATTTCTGTCGATTGCCATAGAGAGAGCCTTTCTTACGTTTGCATCAGCAAAAAGCTCGTTAGCTGTGTTGAAGAAATATGTATGAGTGGTCATCATATCAGTAACAGTCGCTTCGTCCTTGTAATCAGCACGAGCGGAAAGAGGAAGCTCGTCGATGTAGAAGAGTTTGCCTTCTTCGAATGCCTTGAGCTGGTCTTCAGCGTCACCGATAGTGTAGTCAATAAGGAGTCTGTACGGAATTACGTACTTATCCAGAGGCTCATTCTTTTCTTTGTCAAGGTAGTAATAACCGGAACGCTCAATTCTGAGAATCTTGTGAGCTGTCATTCCCTTAGGAGCGAAAGGTCCGTTAGTTACGATGTAAGTGGACTTTGCTGCCCATTCATCTTCACCGTATCTGGAAATAACGTCTTCACGAAGGGGAACAAGAGCGATGGAAGAGCAGTTTTCGAAGAACTGGTCAAGGTCTACCTTTGTTTCAAATTCGATCTGAAGTGTGTATGTATCAACTGCCGCTACACCGAGGTCATCAATGCTGGCGTCACCCATTTTGATATCATACGCATTTTTGATCTCATAAAGGAGAGAAGCCGCTTCGTTCTTGTTGTTTGCGTCAAGCAGTCTCTTCCAGGAGTAAACAAAGTCCGCTGCCTGAACAGTACGGCCGTCACTCCAGCAAGTGCTGTTGAGATAAACAAGGATGGAGAACTCTCCGTTCTTATCCTTTTCTATTTCATAATCCTTCATCAGAGCTTTTTCCCACTTGCCCTTCTGGTTGATAGTGGTAAGACCTTCGTAGATCAAGCTGTTGATCTTAAGCATAGCGTCGTCAGTTACGCTTGCCTGAGGGTCAAAATTAAAGAGCTCTGTAGTAATATACATGTCAATGATTGCACCCTTATCTTCGCCTTTAAGGGTTGTGCATCCGGTTATGACAGAAGCAATCATAATCATAACAAGGACAAGGGATAGTGCTTTTTTCATGGTTTGGTAATTCCTCCTTGTGCTGCCTAAAACGAATAAATCGTTCCATGATAGGTTAACTCAACATATTATATCACCTTTTTTCTTCATAATCAACACAATATTTCAAACTCTCTTGCAGTTTCAGCCACATGCACAATTAGCACCGCATTTTTTGTGCATTTTTTACACTAAAAACACCCACAAAATGTGTATACGCATTAAACTCAAAGCGAAAAATATTTTTGTAGCTACGTCAAATCTATTTGCGGCGATAATTTGCCCCAAAAACGCAATATTTCCTATAGCGGAGAGATAATATGGAACAGCGAATGAGCGATCTTATCACAGAGTTTAGAACAGCGGACGGATCTCTGCCTACCCACTCACCAGCGCATTATGAAACAGAAAAACACGGATTCAAAATCACAAACTCCACCTACGAAGACAAGGCTTACTCAACAGTCACGGTTGGAAACATTATTGACCTGTCACCGAATTCACGAAGAAAGCTGATACAGTGCCTCTCGGAATTGTTGAACAACCACTCCGAGGAATCCCCCAAGGGGGCTGTTCTGGTGGTAGGACTCGGGAATTCCGCAATCACCGCCGACTCCCTTGGTCCGATCACAGCCTCCCGTATTGCGGTCACCGATCGAGTGCTTTTTGAAATGGGATTTCCGAAAATCTGTGCAATTATCCCCGGAGTTCCTGCGCGGACGGGTCTCGATACTGCGCAAACTGTCCTGCATATCGCAAAACAAATGTCGGCAGATCTGATTATTGCCGTGGATTCCCTTTGCGCTGTGTCACCCGAAAGGCTGGGAAATGTAATTCAGATCAGCGAAGCGGGAATATCCCCGGGCTCTGCATTTTCCCACACATCGGGAGAAATAAGTAAGATGACCATGCCCTGCCCCGTCATCTCCCTTGGGGTTCCTACTGTGATCCGCGCCTCCTCTCTGTCGCCGTCGGTTCCAGACACGTCTCTTTTGGTCTCTCCAGCAGATCTTGATATTGTCGCAGACTGCTATGCGTCAATTATTGCAGGAGGGATCAACTCCGCTCTTTTGGGAAATAGAAGCGTATCCGGAATAATCGCGTCCTATGACGCATAAGATTAATCAAATAGGAAAGAAGCCGGAGGAATGCAAAAATGAACGAGCAGGACGTACAAATCATATTGCGTGAGAAGACTCGGGAAAACGAGCCCATCAAGGACCCGCCAGTGGTCAAGCGAAAAAAAGTCACCCGAATCATTTGCCAAGCTCTGCCAATTCTGCTCACTGCAGTTTCGGTGACATTTTTCGCGTATACAGCTATTTCAATTCTCGGTGCGGTTCAACTTGATAAGATCTTCGTCACAAGAACAGCTCTCGGCAGAATAGTTGGGGGTACGCCAAAGGTGCAGTATATAAAAGCATCCGAAAACCTCACCACAGACAAATCACAGCTCCCCGGTATCCAGTTTGCGGATGTAATAATACCGGGCAGCAGCGCCCTTCCATCACCAAATTCCCCGGCAGTAGAGGACTACACAATTTCCCTGAACAACGAAACTCCCTACTCACCTGATATGTCAGAGATCTTGAACAGTCACCGCGCCATCTCGCCCCTTGATGAGCTTTTGTCGGAATACGGCTCCGACGCACCTATCGTGCTGATAATCCACACACACGGCAGCGAGGGATATTCTGACTCCGCGGATTCTTCGTACCGCACGGAAGACAAAAGCAAAAATGTTGTAGCTATTGGCAAAATTATAGCGGACAAGCTGAACGCGGCGGGCATCTCCACCATTCACTGCGACACCCTGTTTGATGCGGAGGACTTCAACATGGCATATTATAATGCTTCACTTGAAATACGCAGGGTTCTCAAAGAATATCCCTCAGTCTCTTACATAATTGATGTACACAGAGATTCGGTTGAACTGTCAGACGGAACACATTATCCCCTCAAAGCTGAAGCTGACGGGCATATCGCCGCCCAGCTTATGTTCGTTGTGGGAACAGATCACGGAGGATCGGGGCACACAGGCTGGCGAGATAACCTTTCCCTTGCCGCCCGTATTCAGTATTCAATCGGCACTGGCTATCCTGCTCTTATGCGGAACGTCAATCTGCGGAGTGCGTCCTTCAACCAGCAGTACACCAAGGGGTCCCTTATTCTTGAGGTAGGCTCCTCCGGCAATACCCTTGACGAAGCAAAAATCAGCGCCGACATATTTGCCAATGCGCTGATTCGTGAAATCAAAGGATATTAAATTATTATCCGAACATCATTCTGCCAGCAGTTTCAAGGGACTCAATCATTATATCCGGTTTTTCTTCTTCGAGGGCGGTTTCCACGTCCTCGATTTTTGTTTCTCCCGTTAAAACGAGGGCTGCGGTGATCCCGTGTCTCTTGCCTGTGGCAATATCTGTGTAAAGGCGGTCGCCGAAGATTATTATGTCTTCTTTTTCCGCACCTGTGATCTCGGAGATCATCTCCACAGTTTCCGGGTAAGGCTTACCGAAATAGGTGGGAGTCACACCGGTGGAGGCTGTTACACAAGCGGCAATAGCTCCACTGTCGGGGATAAATCCCGTTTCTGTAGGGCAGTTGAAGTCGGGGTGAGTGCAAAGGTATTCCGCTCCACCGCGAATGAAATCGCAGGCCAGGGTGAGCTTTTCATATGTAAGGGTCGTGTCAAAGCTGGTGACGGTTATGTCGGCCACTCTGCCGTCCCATTTACCACAGCGGTCATTCACCATATCTATGCCATAGTCGCAAAACTGATCGTAAAGCTCCGAAGTACCCAGGAGATACACGCGTTTTCCTGTCCGTTTTCTCTGGAGATAAGCCGCTGTAACATTGCCGGAAGTGCAGATCTCATCCATTGTGGGAGAGAAGCCAAGGCGGGTAAGCTTATCAAAGTAAAACTCGGGGCTGTGGGATGCGTTGTTAGTGAAAAACAAAATCCGTCTGCCACTTTCGCGAAGCTTATTTATAAACTTCACCGCAAAGTCAAAGGGGATCCCCCCAAGGTATATGGTTCCGTCCATATCGAACACGAACAGTTTTTTCGAGTCTAATATTTCAGCCGCAAAAGCAAAATCTTTTTCTGTAAGCATGTTAACCTCACATATTTATTTCATACAAGGTTGATTTTTGTTTTTCTTTATGATATTATATTATACAACAATTATCTCACGGGAGCAATACTATGCGGGAAAATATTATCATCGGAATAGATATAGGCGGCAGCACCACAAAGATCGTGGGCTTTGACACAGCCGACGGAGGATTCAAGCTTATTGATCCTATTTTTGTCCGCGCCACAGACCCGATCACTTCAGTTTACGGCGCATTCGGAAGATTTCTTGACGAGAATAACTACTCCCTCGAGGATATTAAGAAAGTAATGGTCACAGGTGCGGGAAGCTCGTATATCTCAAAGCCCATCTACGGCCTCAAGTGCGAGAAGATCGAGGAATTCAAAGCCATAGGTCTGGGTGGACTCTATCTCTCAAAGCTTGAAAATGCCATTATCACAAGTTGCGGCACAGGTACTGCCCTCGTTTATGCAAAGAGAGGGGAGAATCCCCTGTATCTCGGCGGTACAGGTGTTGGTGGCGGCACACTTGTTGGACTATCCAAGAAATTGCTCTCCATGGACACGGTCTCCCACATCTCCGAGCTTGCAAAAGAAGGCTCACTTGACAAGGTGGATCTGAAGATCAACGATATTACAAAAGCGGACATTGTTCCCGGATTCTCCGATATTATGACCGCATCAAACTTCGGAAGCATCAGCGACCTTGCAACAAAGGCTGACATTGCCCTCGGTATCATCAATATGGTGTTTGAGACCATCGGTATGATGTCCATCTTCGCCGCAAGAAACTACGGAATTCGCGACGTTGTACTCACAGGTAATCTCTCTGACGTAGCACAGGCGAAGGATATTTTCGGCACGCTGAACAGAATGTTCGACATGAATTTCATCATTCCGAAAAACTCCGCATTCGGCACAGTTATCGGTGCGGCTCTCGCAGGATGCGTTGATAAATAAAAATAATCATAGAGTTCCGTGATCCTGGCGGAACTTTTTGCTTTTGCCAAGCGTCAATATAAACAACCACCATCCGTAAATATTATCAAAAAACGAAAGGAGTGCACGCAATGAAGCAGGCTATAGAAATGACGAAAGTTCAGCGGCGAACTGTTGCTGTTTGTATTACCCTTGCCTATATTATCTTATGCGCACTCCTGTTCATCTATATTGGAAAACCATTTGTTGCAATGCTTGACGAGCCCGGAAAGTTCAAGGAATGGGTCGCATCTCACGGCTTGTGGGCTCACGCTATATTCTTCTTTATGACGGTGCTTCAGGTGTTCGTAGCTCTTATCCCCGGCGAACCCTTTGAGATAGCTGCCGGATACGCCTTCGGCGCTGTTTGGGGAACGGTCCTCTGTATGGCAGGGATCATCGTTGGCCAAACTATCGTGTTCCTATTAATACGGAAGTTCGGTATTAGATTCATTGATATGTTCTTCCCCGAGGCAAAGGCGTTTACTGAAAAGCTTGCAAAAAAGGCCAATCACTCCGAAAAGCTCCTTTTCATTCTGTTTTTCATCCCCGGCACTCCCAAGGACGTCCTCTGCTACGCCGCAGGTCTCACCGGTATTCCCTATTCACAGTTCATTACGATAACCGCATTTGCAAGACTTGCAACGGTTGTCTCATCTACGGTTGGGGGTAACGCATTCAGCGAAGGACGGTATCTTTTCGGTATTCTTGTGTTTGCCGTCACCGGGGTTGTAAGTATCGCAGGCTTGATGATCTACTCAAAGATCAAAGAAAAGATCGAAGAACGCAAAACCGCTAAAAAACATCTATGACCCAAACAAAAAAGAGGCTCGCGCCTCTTTTTTTATTTTACTGTAATTGATTCAAATACCAAGTCAACAAGTCCCTCTGTGGGTGTAGTCTCCGACACAGTTATGGTGCAGGTCTTGTCTCCGCTGTGCACAATAAGCTGTGTCATTCTCATGTTTATGCCGGATATTTCGGCAGTAAAGCCGATCTTCACTATTTTGACGCCCTTTGCATTTTCAACGTGATCAACGGTAACGTCCTTGATGCTCATACCCGCCGCGTCGTAGATAGGCTTTGTTCCGGAAATGTACGCCTCTGCGTCTATCGTATCGTAAAATACGTTTTTGGGCTCGTATACCACATTGACATTATTGCCAGTTGTCCGGTCAATAGCCTGCGCTTCGCTAATCATTTCCCAGCCTGCGGGATACGCAACTGTGAGCCCGTCAGCGGAAATAACGTTTTCAACTGTTTCGCCGGTTACGTCGGTGGCGGGAGCCTCGGTCTCAGGTACTTCCGGAACGTAGGAATCCGAAACGGCAATGCTGTCAAACACCAAAGCGATCAGAGGAGAATCCGGCGACATTTCGGTGATCTGAATGGAGTAGGATTCATTTCCCGTGTTGACCACAAATTCGGTCAAGTACATTTTCATCATTAAAAAGTCCATTTCAAAGCTTATCTTAATGATGTCAACGCCCTTACCGTTTTTAACGTTTTCGGTCTGGAGGTTTTCCATTACTATTCCTATAGCGTCGAAAGCGTCGCGTGTTTCCTGGATATAGCCCTCAACGTCAAATTCACCGTTTTCAAGCTGACTGCTGAACACCTCAATGCTAACAAGTGATTCATCGCTTTCGCTCAAGATAATGCCTTCATCAATGTCATCATAGGGTTCTGATGTCCAATGATCTGGATAGTCAAAAGAGATCGCACCGAAAGTCAGAGACTTTGTTCCCGTCCATTCTGTGACATTTTCTGAGTCTTCGCCTACAACAGAAATAGTATCAAACACCAAATCCACAACTTCGCTGTCCTTTGTTATGGAGGATATAGCTATAAGATATGTGTGGTCAGCAGATGATACGAACAGCTCCGTAATCTCCATGTCCACGCCCATAGACGTAGCCCAGACAGTAATCTTTGCGATATTTTCACCGTTGCCGTTCTCGAGATGCTCAGCCTCAATTTCGTGAACCGTCATTCCATTTGCTTCAATACTCGGAACAACAAGTTCTTTGCAGGCTTCTGTATCAAGTATATGGAAAAGGGGATTTAGTTCAAGAGCCTGAACAGCAATGGCACCGATTCTGTCATTTCCGACTATCTGAGTTCCAAGCTCTGTCCAGTTGCCGGGATACTCGAAAGTAAGATCCTCAATAGTATAGGTTTTCGTATTCTCAAGATCCGGCTGATCGGACTCAACTGCACCGGTATCAACTGCACTCTCGTCAATGTAAATGGAGTCAAACACCATAGCCACAAGAGCGTCGTCCTGGTTGATTTCAGTAACGGCAACAGAATATGTCTTGTTACCTGCAGTAATGACATACTGGGTCTGCTCAATTTTTGTTCCTGCGGAAGCACCGTTTACTACGATTCTGGTAATCAGAACGCCGTTTCCGTTTTCAACACGGTCAAGGGAAAGATCATCAATCGTAATGCCCATAGCCTCATAGGTGGGAACCAAAATCTGCCTGTAGGACTCCTCATCAACTGTTTCAAAGTAATCGTTTCTCGGTTCACTTGTCACAGTAATGTTGTTTCCGGGAATTCTGGGGTTTGTGATTATTGTGTAACCACCCTCCTCCATTACTTCCCAGCTCTTCGGATACTCAAAGGAAAGCGCGTCAATAGTGTATACGCTGCCCTCTTCCTTTGCAGGAGCTTCAGTTGCAGGTGCTTCGGTAGCAGGTGCTTCGGTCACCGGTGCGTTTGTCTCGGGTGCCTCGGTTGCCTGGGGCAGAGTTTCATCCGGCACCTCGGGTGTGCCTTTGCATGCGCTGAAACTAAAAATGCACACACATGCAAGAATTATCAGTAAAAAGCGTTTCATAATATCTCCACTAATGTTTCGGGATATAGTCTGAGGTTATTCGCAGCAGGGATCAGCCTTTGCGGGTTCTTCAACCTTTGCAGCAGGGCTTGTTACGTCGCCAAGTCCGGCGGTTTCAGAGAAGATAACGTTTGCCTTTGTCATTTCAACTGCATCTGTGGGAATGATGATCTTGGATGCAGTGCCGTTTGACATAGCAACAAGAGCCTCGAACTTCTTAAGCTCAAGAACAGCAGCGTCAGCACCTGCCTCACGAAGTGCAGCGAGACCGTCAGCCTCAGCCTTCTTTGCAAGATAGATGGCCTTTGCTTCACCTTCAGCTCTTGCAATGCGGGCATCACGTTCACCTTCAGCTGCAAGGATCATAGCCTGCTTGTCACCTTCCGCACGGGTAATAACAGCAGCTCTGTGACCTTCAGCCTCAAGAAGAGTCTCACGACGATCACGTTCAGCCTTCATCTGCTTTTCCATTGCGTTCTGGATCTCTGTGGGAGGAATGATATTCTTCAGCTCAACGCGGTTAACCTTGATACCCCACTGGTCAGTAGCAGAGTCAAGAATGTCAGTCATCTTGCCGTTGATGGTATCGCGGGATGTAAGTGTATCGTCCAGCTCAAGCTCACCAACGATGTTACGGAGTGTGGTTGCAGCAAGGTTTTCAAGTGCGCTGATAGGGTTAACAGCACCGTATGTAAAGAGCTTTGCGTCAAACACCTTGAAATATACAACGGTGTCGATTCTCATGGTTACGTTATCCTTTGTGATAACAGGCTGCGGGGGTGAGTCGAGAACCTGCTCTTTGAGAGTAACCTTCTTTGCGATTCTGTCAATTATGGGGATCAGGAAATGAAGTCCTGCGCCCCAGGTTTTGTTATACTTACCCAGTCTTTCAATAACGTATTCTGTTGCCTGAGGAACGATCTTCAGGTAAGAAATAATAATTACAAGAAGAGCAACAATAACGATCGGAATAATGTATTCTGTCATAGGGGTACCGCCTTTCAATATTTTTTTGACATACTTTTTATGTCTATATATATTATACTATTGTTTGGCCTGTTTGTCAATAAACCAGAGGTTGACAAAAAAGGACCCCGGGGTTTTCGGGATCCTTGTTTTTTTATTAAAGTTCGATCATTTCCTTGGGGCAGTTTGTGAGATTACGCTTGCCGGTTTCGGTTACGAGCACCATATCCTCAATTCTACAACCGTAGATGCCCTCAATGTAGATGCCGGGCTCAACTGTAACGATCTGACCGGGAGCGAGGAAAAGCTCCGTTGCTCTGGGGTTGAGGTTGGGGGATTCGTGGATCTCAAGACCAACACCGTGGCCGAGGCCGTGGCCGAATTTGCCCTCGTATCCTGCGTCGTAGATAATATCGCGGGCAACCTTGTCGATCTCTGCGTTGTTCTTGCCAACGTCGATCGCGTCAATAGCCGCAATCTGTGCCTCAAGAACTGTGTTATAAAGCTTCTTCATATCAGCGTCAGCCTTGCCGATCACCACAGTACGGGTCATATCGGAGTGGTATCCGTTTACCATTGCGCCGTAGTCCATTGTGAGGAATCCCCTCTCCAGCTTTACTCTGCGAGGAACACCGTGAGGCCGGGAGGACGCGCTGCCGGATACGCAGATCGTATCGAATGACGGCTTTTCGCTGCCGTGCTTCTTCATATAATATTCAAGCTCTGCCGCAACTTCAACTTCAGTCATATCGTAGGTCAGCACCTTGCAGATGTGCTCGAATGCGCCCTCGGCAATTCTCTGTGCGAGAACGATATTTTCAACCTCATCCTCAGTCTTGTAGCAGCGAAGATCGGTAAAAAGTCCGCCAACGGGAGCAAATTCAATTCCCATACCGTCGAAATTGCGCTTCAATCCCTCAAGAGCCGCACAGGTCATACGTCTGTCCTCGTATCCGATAACTTTAACTCCGTTATCACGTGCTACCTCCTGAAGTGTAGGCTGTCCGGGCAAACATACTGTGCAAAGCTCGGTAGCCTCTGCACGTGCCGCTTCGATATAACGTGAGTCAGCGTAAAGATGCGCGTTTTCCTTTGTTATGAATATCCATCCGTCGGGATTGTCGAAATCGGACATATAGAGATGGTTTTCTGCAGAGTTAACGTAAATTGCGTCAAGTCCAAGCTCCGCCATTTTAGCGCGAAGCTTATTAAATCTGTTCTGCATTTTCGTCATTGATCTATCCTCACTTACTGTTCATTTTGTTGTACTTTTTTACATACGGCTTCTCGAGCCATCTTTTGAAGCGGAAAAACAGGCTTGTTTTGTCCTTGATTGGCGGAACGATTATCACGTACATTCCTGCGCGGTTTCCTGCCGCCGCGTCTGTGAGAAGCTGGTCTCCGAGAAGCACGGAATTCTCCGGCGTCGCACCCAAGTCTGCCATTGCACGGGAGAGTTTGCCTGTGAGAGGCTTTCCTGCCTTAGGGTACGCGACGTAGCCGAAGTCGCGGTTGAAAAGCTCTACACGCTCACGGTTATTGTTTGACACAAAGGCGATCTTGATTCCCGCTTCATTAATTTTTTCGCACCACTCTACCACATTCTCCGGGGGCGTGGGGTCATCATATGTGGCGAGGGTATTATCAATATCTGAGAAGATGTACTTTATCCCAAGGCTTGCAAGATGCTCGGGTGTCACACACTCGAAATTGGGATACATCTCGTCCGGCAATAGTGTTTTTTCAAAAATCATTTTTCACCCTGCAGTTTCTCTTCAACCAGCGCGATTCTCTGGCTGAGCGTGGGGTGGTTGTGGCTCATTGCAACGATAAACGGGTGTGGGTTCAAGTCAACCAAGTTATCCTTAGACAGCTTTTTCAGAGCGGAGATCATATCACAGCCGTATCCTTTAGTCACAGCAAAAGTGTCTGCACGTCTCTCGAAATATCTGCTCATTATGTTGATGGGGAGGCCGATAAGGGTCATAATGGGGGACATTACCGCGCTCATAAGTGCGATCAGCGCAAAGGCCATATTAGCACCCTCAAAGCCGTAATCCATTGATATCTCCGGAACAAGAGCAAACAAAGAGATGAGGGAGATCATTACGGTTACGTTAAAGATAGAGAACGCTGTCAACTTTGCGGTGTCGCGATTCTTGAAGTGTGCAAGCTCGTGAGCAAATACCGCCGCGATCTCACCGGGAGTGTAGTTGTTCACAAGGTTATCGTAAAGAACGATTCTCTTTGTCTTGCCGATGCCGCCGCAGTATGCATTCACCTTGGTTGTACGGCGGGATGCGTCCATAACGTAAATGTCTTCAAGCTGGTATCCTTCAGCGGAGAACATTTCCGTAAGCGCGTCGCGGAGCTCGCCCTCGGGCAAAGATGTGAACTTGTTGAATATCTTTTGCACAAATGTTGCAAGCATATTTATCGCAATAACAAACACGCAGCCGATTGCAACAAAGATAAGGTAGCGGATCCATGTCATATTTCTGCAAAGGAGATATGCCGCCGCAAGAAGAAGGCAGTTTACCACGGTGCCGATGATGAAATTCTTGATCTCGTCGGAAACGAAGGTCTTTACGGTGGATTTGTTGAAGCCGTACTTTTCTTCGATCTTGAAGGTTCTTATGTAACCGAATGGGAGGGACAAGACTGTGAGCACAAGTGAGTATACCACCATAAGCAGAATGGACTTAATAAACTCACCGCCGGGCATAGCGTTGTATGTCATGGAGAAAATGTTGGTAGCAAAAAGGGCAACCATAACAACAAAGCTGAATATTCCCTCGATCATGGACAGCTTTGAGCCCTCGGCTGAATACTCTCTCCAGCGCTTGTACTGTGCTTCGTCGTAAACGTCGCGTACGTTCTCGGGCAGAGGCTTATCCTTTCTTGCCCTGGAAAGCAGCGCGCATACCACGTCATATATAAAGTTAATAACAAGTATTGCAAGTATGATATATTTGAACATAATGCCTCCTATGTGTATGTAATAAAACTATTATACTCCAATGTCCCCCATAATGCAAGCGGGAAATAACACAGATTAATAATGTTTTTTAGTTAACTCAACTGACAGTTGCATTTATTTCAAAAAACTAGTTATTGTATACTTTTGCTTTTTTTGATATTATAATAACAGAATCCGGATTCAGTATTTATTGGAGGAAAAATCAATGACTATAGGAGAACGCATTAAAATATTAAGAAAAAAGAATGATCTCACCCAGGAAAAGTTAGCGGATTTTCTTTGCATTTCTTATCAAGCAGTTTCAAAATGGGAAACGGGACTGTCAAGCCCCGATCTTTCTATGATAATTCCGCTTGCAAAGCTTTTGAATGTTACTACCGACGAACTTCTCGGCGCCGGATCCAAGGATTCTGATAATTACTATCACGAGCTTGAAGAAAGGTACAATGAAACTTTCAAAACCGGAGATATGGAGATGCGTATGAAAATAACAGAAGACGCAGTCAAGACATACCCCGGAGATATGGATTGGCTGAATCGATATGCGTGGGATATCTGGTGCTATGCAGTTGACCATTTTGATGATGAATTTGAAAATAATCGCAATAAAGCCATTCGTCTGTTTGATGTTGTGATCACGAATACCGATAATTCTGAAACGAAAGTCCATGCCATCACAGGTATCGTTCAATGTCTTTGCGGCAAAGGATTAAAAGCAGAAGCAAGAAAATACGTTGATCTTTTCCCTGATACAAAAGTAATACCGTCAGAAAAGGATAGATTGCTTGGGAAGTGTCTGGAGGGTGAAGAACAGCTCCGCCATAAGCAAAATTATTTAGACGGTTGCTTCAATACACTCTTGCAAACACTTTTGTGGGAGGGTATTGCCGAAAATAAACACACCTGCGATGCCGCTGAGGGCATAATTAAAGCTATGATTCCGGACGGCAACTATTGCTGCTACAATTTTGAAATGAGCCATATTAAATTCCGCAAGGCTGAAATAGAAGCAAAGGCACAAAATCCGGACACTGCATTACAGTTGTTAAAGGAAGCGGTACACTACGCAGAGGAATATGACGTGCTCTTAAACAAATCACCCGGCGAATACGCCTTCACTGCACCCGTTATTTGCGGACTAACATATAACTCCCGCGATTGGTGCCGCACCGGAGAGGGCTCACTCTTTGACGATATCAGGGAAATGAGCAAACGGCAAAGCTTCAGTGAACTACATGACCGCGAAGATTATAAAAAGCTTTTCTGTGAGAAATGAGAAAGCCACCTCCCTCTTCCACCTTGCCTTTTGTCTAAACAAAAAAGACCCCGCGGGGTCTTTTTTACTTGCTTACTTGATATCAACGATCTTTCCGGAATCGTTTGCTATATAGGAGTTTTCCAGAAGCTCGGTGAGTGCGATTGCATCGTCGATTCCCAAACCTTCGGGAGAGCCCTTTCCTTCGCTTACTGCCCAAATAAACTGATCAAGCGGCGAAGGCTTTGCTCCGGGAAGCTCCGGTGTAACGTACCAACCGAACACGCCCTCAAGCATATCGCTACGGAACTGAACGTCCTCGCCTCTTGCAAGCATTGCACCCTTTGTACCGAGAATTTCAACAGTCTGTGGCGCGCCGGTGGAAATAAATCCGGTTTCAGCAACACCGATAGCACCGCCGTTAAATTCAGCGATAGCAACTGCGTTTTCATCAACGGGAGTACCGTAAGGAGAGGTGAACAAGCCTGTCACTCTCTTGGGCTTGCCGAGGATATATGCGAGAAGATACATGGGGTGGCAACCCAGGTCCATCATAGCGCCGCCTGCTGCATCGGCCTTTTCGAACCAGTAAGCAGGAAGCCACTTGTCAGAAACACCGCTGTGTGCATCACGGACACGCATGAAGGTAATGTCACCAAATGCACCCTTTTCGATCATTTTCTTTGCAAACTGAATACAGGGTCTGCCGCGCTGGGGGAAGCTGATAACAAATGTTACGCCTGCTTCAAGAACAGCCTTCTTAACCTCGAGACATTCTTCAACTGTGGGGCAAAGTGCCTTTTCTGTGAAAATGTGCTTACCTGCCTTTGCAGCCTTAATGAGAATATCTTTGTGCGCAGTTGTAGGTGCGTCGCAAACTACAGCGTCGATGTCGTCCCGTGCAAGGAGCTCGTCAAGATCGGCGTAGAAGGTGCAACCCAGCTCTTCAGCCCAGCTTTGGCCTCTTTCGGTGTTGTCATCCCACACCGCAACTACTTCAGCCTTGTCGCTGTTTTTGATGTGATATGCGTATCCGCCTGCGTGAACGTGCCACTTGGAAAGCATTGCTATTCTTACCATATTATCTTCCTCCGATAATAAAATTAATCTGGTTTACCGTCCGCTTATTCCGCCGGACCTTACGTTTAGTATATCAGCAAAAGCGAAATATGTCAATAAATCCCTGCCGATAAAATAAAAAAAAGAGATGCCCGAGTGGACATCTCTTTTGATTATTCAGTTTACGCGTCGATTGTGTTAAGAGCCTTCTCGTTGAACTTAACACCTTCGCTGTGCTTTTCAATAACATCTTCATATACGCCTGTCTTGAGACCTGCATCAGCGTCAGCCTCCCAAAGAACCTGTTCGCCTACGCCTGCGTAATAAATGATGTGCCAGCCTGTATCAGCAGCCTTGATAACTTCGCAGTCACCGGCCTTGCGATCTGCATCGAAGAGCCATGCGTCAAATTCAGGAACCATGTCACCTTCGAATACGTTTTCGTAAAGACCGCCATTATCCTTGGAGCCCGGGTCTTCGCTGTATTCAGCAGCATACTTCACGAATGCGTCTTCTGTGAATCCTTCAGCTTCAAGCTTTGCGAATACTTCCTGAGCCTTTGCATCGTCCTTGTGATTGTCGTTAGCAAAGAGGATGTGGCGAACATCGCGAGATTCGGAATCATCGAAATATTCATCCTTAACGAGCATATATACAGTGCACTTTGTAGCGCTGCTTTCGCTGTCAACGTATGTTTCGTAGAGATTAGCGTCAAATGCCCACTTAGCAACCTTTTCTGTAAGGCTTGCCTTTACAACGTGCTTCTGGAGATAGGACTCGAGAAGGTCAGCCTTTCTCTGTTCGAATTCTTCAATTGTTTCGTCTTTACCTGCTGTTGTATTCTCTTCGATCAGAGCCTTGATAGCAGCCTTGAAATCATCAAGGGTCTTGTTGTTTGCAAGAGCTTCAGCATCCTTCTTGGCGATATCCATAAGAGTTGCAGCGTCGCTGTCATCGTTGAAGGAATAGTCGCTTGTGTTGAAGGAGTAAGAATAAAGGTCAACACCAAGGAAAGCATCGGGATTAGCATCGCGATAAGCTGCGAGCTCGTCTGCTGTATATGTGAGAGATGTGATGCACTCTGTTGTGTACTTGCTTGCGAGAGCGCTGAGCTCAAGGCAACGCTTTACAGCGTCGATCTTAACAGGGTTGCCTGTCATAGCCATAAGATAGCTGTCGATGCTTTCGTAGCCGTAGGTAGCAGCCTCGGACTTGATGGTCTCGATATTGTTGTCGATCAGTTCAAGGTCTTCATCGCTGAGTGTAATGCCTGCTTCGTGTGCAGCTTCGCAAAGAGCAAGGATCTCTGTAGCCTGAGACTTGGATGTGGAAATGAAGTAATCGAACCAAGACTGGCCTTCAGCAAAGGGACATTCCTGTCTCTTGAGAGAAACGTTGGGGTCTACTCCAAGCATGGAAAGATATGAAGAGTAGTTCATATAAGCGGAGCTGTAAACATAAGCCATCATAGCGCCGTCAAACTCGAAGTTTTCTGTTTCAAGAACAGTGCTGCTTCTGAGGAAAACACCTGCATTGTCAAGTGCGTTATATACTGCAAGTCCGATTACGAGAACTGCAACAACGATAACCACCGCGGTGATGATTATGCTGTTTCTTTTTTCTTTACGCTTAGCTTCCATAGCCGCAGCGTTCATCTTTGTGTTTTTACCCATTGTAGGAAAAACTCCTTTCAGAATTTTATCATTTTAATTTATGCTTGAATAAAATCAAATCATTAAGTGTTATTATATCACAATATTTTAGAGATTTCAATTACATTTTTTACTTTTCAAGAAAAACAATGCAAATATTCAGTAATTTATCACATTTTTGGGTGATTTTTCCTTTGCAAGGGTGGATCAGATAACATTATACGGGCAAGAATTGTAGATTTCGCACTCTGCACCCGTCAATTTTTCCACCAATTTCTCGAGCTTGGGGCAAACCACAGCCTCTGAATGATAGTGTCCAACCTCGATTGTTACAAGTCCGTCCTCTGCCGCATCCTCTGCCATATTGTATCCGGCGTCCCCGGTAACGTATGCATCGCAGCCTGCTGCAAGTGCCGGAAAAACGAAATCCTTTCCGTCTCCTCCGCAGAAGCCAACCCGTGTTATTTTCTTATTGAGATCCCCTGTAATGCGCACTGCGCCACAGCCAAGCTTGTCCTTAATAAGGAGCGCAAGCTCACGGGCAGTAGTCGCCGGCACATTCGCTATTCTGCCAAGCTCCGGAGCATCGTCGTCGCCGAATTTTTCCGCAGGTTCAAAGCCAACGGCACGGCAAAGGCAGTCATTTACTCCGCCCTCCCCTGCGTCCAGTCTGGTATGCAAGGAGATGACCGACACGCCGCTTGTGGCAGCATCGAGTATCTTTCTTCCCACAAGTGCATCAGGTGTTACTGATTTTGCGCCTCGGAACAGCATTGGGTGGTGGGTTACTACAGTATCAAAGCCACCCTCTGCGGCATATTTCAAAACATCGCCTGTTGCGTCAAGTGCCACGAGAACCCGTTTCACCTCTGTTCCCGTATCCTTCGACACCATAATTCCGTCGTTATCCCAAGAGCAGGACAAGGTTTTCGGATAAAGCTCTGACAGCTTATTGTGAAGCTCACGTACAGTCATTATTCCACCTCCAGGATCTTATCAATATCATCGGTCAGCTTTCTTTCAAAAGTGCAGTCTAGCCCCCCAAGGCTCATTCCCGCGATCTTCTTTTCAAGCTGGACCTTATGCCTCATAGCGAAATCGTCAAACAGTCTTTCGCGTTTTTCTATATTTGCTTTACCGAGCAGAAGCTCAACATCAGAGAATGATCTCTTCTCACCGTCGTACTCCGCAAGAATACAGGTGTATATCTTCCCGGCCGCACGTGAAAGCTTCTCTTCAAGCACCCTAAATCCCGCGCCTGCCAAGTATTCTCTGAGCTCATATGCGCTTGACATAGGCTGAAGAATAAGCCGAACACCCTGCCGCCGTGTGTACTCCGACTCGTCGATTATTCTTGCAATAAGCTCGCCGCCCATACCGCAAATGACAATATCGGTAACTCCGTCAGCCTCGGGTTCCACCCCTGCCAGTCCGTCAGACAAAGCAAAGCGTATATTATCTGTCACGCCGTACTTTTCTGCGCTGTGTCTTGCTCTTTCAAGTGGACCTTTGTTAATATCAGAGGCAATAACGAATTTCGTTCTTCCCTTCTGCAAAAGATACACGGGAATATACGCGTGATCAGTTCCGATATCGGCAACAACGGCGCCCTGCCTGACCATCTCTGCCACAGAAAGCAAACGGGGATCAAGATTTATTACGTTGTTTTCGTTTTCTGTTATCATATCTTATCAATGCAAAAAGACGGATGAAACTCCGCCTTTTCATGTGATTATTTCTTGGATTCGAAGTAAGCGTTAAGCTTGGAAACCAGCTCTTCAGCGTCTACACCGTGTACGATGCAAGCCTCTTCAACATTTTCCATACGGGATACGGGGCAGCCGAAGCAATGCATTCCGCATTCCAGAAAAATATCCGCTGTGTCAGGATCGGTATCAATGATATCACCGATTATTGTTTCAAGTGTTACCTTCATTTTTATTTCTCCTGTGTTTTATTAACTGTTAATTTGCCTGTTCCAGATCGTCAGCATCCGGCACAACGATCTTCTTTACGTCAGCTCCAAGTGCCTGCATTTTTGCAACAATATTATCATATCCGCGCTCGATAAGCTTGATCTCGGAAATTTCTGTTCTTCCCTTTGCGGTAAGCGCAGCGATCATCACAGCAATACCGCCGCGAAGGTCTGTTGCGATAACAGGTGCAGGGGTCAGAGGTGTGCCGCCTTCGATATATACGATCCGGCCGTCAACCTTGATCTTTGCTCCCATTCTCTTCAGCTCCTCAACGTAACGGAAGCGATTCTCGAAAATGCTCTCGTTAACGTAGCTTGTTCCCTCAGCCGTGCAAAGAAGCGCGGACATCTGGGGATGCATATCCGTGGGGAAGCCGGGATAAGGAAGGGTCTTCACATTGGTCTTCTTTATAGTACCGCTTGCAGTAACGTGAACTGCGTCGTCAAATTCCTCAATCGTCGCACCCATTTCCTCCAGCTTTGCGGATATGGACTCAAGGTGCTTCGGAATAACGTTTGTGATCTTAACAGATCCTCTTGTTGCAACAGCGGCAACCATAAACGAGCCTGCTTCGATCATATCGGGAATAATAGCGTAGGTGCAGCCGTAAAGCTCACGAACACCCTTGATCTTGATTACGTTTGAACCTGCGCCGCTGATACGGGCACCGCAGGAGTTAAGGAAGTTGGCACAGTCAACAATGTGGGGTTCTCTTGCTGCGTTTTCAATAACGGTAGTACCCTCTGCAAGAGTTGCCGCGATCATTATGTTAAGGGTTGCGCCAACGCTGGACACGTCGAAGAAGATATTAGCTCCCACAGGGCCGTTTTCAGAATTGATCTCAACGTATCCCCCTTCTGTGGAAGTCGTTCCGCCAAGTGCCTCAAATCCCTTGATATGCTGGTCGATGGGACGAACACCGAAATTACAGCCACCGGGAAGTCCGACCTTCGCCTTACCGAATCTACCGAATTCCGCACCGAGGAGGTAATAGGAACCGCGGATCCTGCGAACCATATCGTAATCGGATGAGCAGGGCTGAATGTCTGTGCAGTCAACCTCATAAGTAGTCTTGTCAAGCATTTTGATCTTTGCGCCGATACCCTTGAGGATCTCAAAGGAATATGTGATGTCGGAAATGGCTGGGATGTTTTCAAGAACACACTTGCCCTTTACCAGCGCACACGCATATATAATAGGAAGAGCCGCATTTTTCGAGCCTGATATCTCTACCTGTCCAAAAAGCGGGGTGCCTCCGTTTATAACTATTTTTTCCATATATTATACCGAGCCTTTCTTAGTTCGGGTCATTTTCATTATTGATTATCGGACTCTTTGCACGGCTGATTACACACAGCAGTCGCAATTATACATTATGAGCCTTATATATTATAGCAGTTTGTAGTGGGAAAAGAAATAGGATTTTAAAGTATTTTCACATTTTTAATAAATAATGGCAATTTCACACATCATTTTTTACCAATTATCCTATGTTTTTGTGTATAATGTACCATCAATACGGTTGTAAATGTATTCTCCCATAGAATCCGTCACGATCTTGCAGCAAGGAATAAGGCAGAATTCGTCCGTTTCACCGAAGAAATACAGGGCATAGCATTTCTCAATGGCAGTAACTGTAACCGCCTGATCCTTTTCCTTTGTGGCGGATATCTCTTTTTTTACATTAAACAGTATATTTAATATGTCCGAAAGTTGTGCGGAATATGCTTCGCCAAGGGTAAGAAAGCTCCATGAGCCAAAGGCCTCGGTCACTTTCCCATTCTCAACAGTACAGAGAACCGTGTTTTCCGTGATCTCCATTCCGTCAATTGATCGTGTGCAGAACACGTAATATTTTCCGTCTTTTTCGCTGATTCTGTCAGCTTTTGTGAGAACACTCATCTTTTCGTCGCTCTTGAACCCGCGGCTTCCTTTATCAAGAAACTGGGTTGCAACAGAGGCGATCTCGTTATATTTTGTTTCGTTAAGGTGGCCGCTGAAATATGTGCCATCAAGCAAATTGGGCACTTCACCGCGCTCCCCATCCCTGTGATACTCAAAGGAGAAATTGTCACCAAAGCGGAAGACGGAGCCGTCCTTCATCAGAATTATCTGCCCACCGGGAATCACGTAGACTGCATCGGTTGAGGATCCGCTCAAGAGGCCGGCGATGGTTTCCTGATAATTTTCCGAAGCGCACAGATACACAGTGCTGTTTTCGATTTTTGTCGGGATCACTTCGCGGGAAATAATTATATTCTCCTTCGCCATGATCTCTACCAGAGAATCAACGGACGATTCGGGAAGATAATTGATCCTGTGATTCAGAAGGAGGAAAATAGTGGTAAGAATAATGCAAGATAAAAGAAGAATCGCGGCGATAACCGGAAGTATTCGTTTGTGTTCCATTATGTCCTCCTTATTGTTGATAATTTTTATCTGTAACGGTAGTGGCTTGATGCGCTGTTATTGACTGTTCCTGACCATTCTGCCGAAACCTTTTCAGAAATGAAATCACTTCTGTAAACCAAGCCAACGTTTACAACTTCGTGCTCGTTTCCAAGGTAATCATAGAACCACCATTCCGACCGGGGTATGCTCCTGGTGCTTACGTTTCTTACAGCCAGAGTGTAGACTCTCGCCCCCATGAGCTTACCATCCTTGAATGTTGCGGTAAACGCAGGCTCGATTTCAACTATTCGGATGTTGTCGTATGCGTAGGTAAACACAAGGTCTACTGTTTCGCCGTCTGACTTCACCGATGTGAGAATTATGTCAGCCTCAGCACCTGTGTAATTAGCGTTGATCTTTCCCACCTCGTCAAACAAGGTTTTCGCGGCACTTATGTATTCCACAAGGCCGGTCTTGTCTGAGTAACCGATTATTTCACTGATATCAACGCCGCCGTCTTCGGTAGCCTTGTATTCAAATGCAGATTCGTAATGATAGAAGACTCCGCTTCTGTCAGTATAGCTGGCAGTTCCGTCTTCACCTGTATGCGTATTAAGAAGCTTGTCCGGGTTTACTCCAAACACGCGCATTACGGTTTTGACAGTGTTGCCGTAGGTCATTGACGCCACGTTGTTTGTCATAAATATATTTTTTATGCTTATTGATTCAACAAACACGGGATCTGTTGAGGAGTCGCCATAGAGAAGATTCTTGGCAAACTCAAACTTTTTGAACTGTGTGCTGTAGGTGTGAAGAAGCTTTGAAAGCTGTGCGGTTGATACGTAGTCGTCGGAGTGAGGTTTTTTATAGATAAACACGTCTCCGAAGATACTTTTCACAGCGATGGTTTCGCCGTTATCTTCGCTGTTTTCCGGAACAATAAACATCTCGTATACATATGCCGAAACCAGACTCCTGTTTTCTGCTTCCCCAGCAGAAATATCTGCAAACATGGCAACCACCGCATCGGGAAGCTGGCTGTGGAACCTTACGTATACAAAGTCTTTTCCGTTTGCAATGCTGCTCCAGGTCGCCTCTGTACCACGGGAGCAAAACTCTGCCCGCATAGTTGAAGAGATCACCGGTGCAAAGGTGGAATAGGCATCTGTCATAACGTCAACAGAGCCTGAAACACCCCTCTGCTCCTCACCTAATTTGATTCCGATAAATTCAGGAAGAAGTAGATTTTCAAAATCCGCCGGAATAACGTCTCCGCTGTTCAAGGTGATACTATCAAGGTCAAATGGAATATTCTTATTGCCCTGTGAAGTATTACGGTTGAACAAAAGCACAAGTAATCCTGTTATCACAATAAGCGCAGCAAAAAGAACCGCCACCAGGATAAAGACGATTGCGTCTATTCTCTTTTGCAGGGTTCTTTTTTTCATACTGTTCTCCGTGTAAATTATACCTTTGCTTTGTTGTCTTCTGTTTTGAGCTTACATTCAACGGGAAGCTCAAGGCGCACCTTTGTTCCCTCTCCGACCTTACTGCTTACGGATATGTTACCTCCGTGAGCCTCTGCAAGTTCCTTGGCGATGGCAAGGCCCAGACCGGTACCACCTGCGTCCTGGTTTCTGGATTTCTCAACTCTGTAGAATCGCTCGAACAGGTGAGCTATATCCTCTTCCGGGATACCGATACCGTTGTCTGACACGTGGAGAACCACAGTGTTCTGGGGGGTATATACCATTTTCAGATCAATATGCCCGCCCTCGGGAGTGTATTTGATAGCGTTGGACATAATGTTTATCACAACCTGCTCAATGCGCTGACGGTCCGCTGTGATCTCGGGAATAACCTCGTCAGCTTCAAAGTATACAGTGTGACGGTGTGCATCCAGATCAGGCTTCATTACGTCGCAAAGACGGCGCACAGACTGCTTGAAATCGAAGGTCTCAATGTTCCATTTTGTCCGCTGGTTGTCAAGTCTTGACAGAACAAGAAGGTCGGACACGATTCTGGTCATTCGGTCACTTTCCGTCAGAACCATATCAAGGAAGTATCCCCTTGTTTCGTTATCCATTTCGGGGTCCATCATAACAGTTTCGGTAGCACCCTTGATAGACGTAAGAGGTGTGCGGAGCTCGTGGGAAACATTCGCCACAAACTCACGTCTTGACTCATCCAGCTCGTATCTGCTCGTTACATCGTGAATGATGAACACGCAGCCTGATGCTATATGTCTGTTTGATTCAATATACTTGATTACCGCAAAGCTAACGTCGTAAACTCTGGAGCCGCAGATTCTGTCGCGGAACACAAATCCGTCCTTGGTTTTTTCCACCAGAACGTCAGGAGACGAAAGGATTATACCGTTGCCCAGCTTTGCAAGGGGGAGATCAAGAAGCTCAAAACATCTTTCGATAGTGAGAGTGCCCTTTTCCAGCTCTTCACCGAAAAGCTCAGCAGCGCTGCTGTTAGAGTGAAGCACATCCCCCTCAACGGTGAAAGCAACCACCGCGTCGCGCATACAGGAAAGAACCGTGTCAAGCTTTTCCTTTTCCCCTTCAACCTCTTCGATGGTATCGCGAAGACGCTCTCTCATGAAATTGAAGTTGTCTGCCAGAACACCGATCTCGTCAGCGGAATTAACCTCGATCTCGCTGGTGAACTCACCCTGGGCAACAAGCTGTGTACCGTAAGTAAGGCTCTGCAGGGGAGATGAAATGGATTTGGCAAGGAAAAATGACAAAAGCACAGCTATAAAAATACCGATAAGCATAGCCTGGAGAATAATGGAGAAAAGTATACTGTTAAGCTGTCTCATCTCCTCAAGGGTGTCCTTGATGTAAACGATACAGCCCTCATTTTCCGCGCCTCCAAGGCTAATATTTATAGCCCAGTCAGCATACTCCATACTTCCTGAGGAGGAATTAAGCCCCTCGCCGTTGATGGCAGCCAAAAGATTAGGTGTTATCTCAAGAGATTCGCCCAACGCGCTATCAGAGCCGACGATCATTTCCCCGTCCATGTCAAGGATATAATAATTTCGGTACTGGTCTATTCCAAGGACGCTTCCGTATGACGCGAGAACCGCTTTCATTTCCGAAGCGTAATATGTGTTATCCGTTGCCAATATCAAGTCAGCCATCAAAAGCCCGTTTTCGTCGAAGCAATCATCCATCTGTCGGGCGAACTCACCTGTATAGAAGGAGGTGACACCGTTCATAAGAATAGCTCCGACAGCGCACATAACGGCTATGATAAATATCAGCAGGATAAGAACTATTTTAAAATACAGACTTTTTAACATATTCGTCAATAAGTTCCTATCAATTAATATTCTTTATCTTTTGCAAAGGAAGTATCCTATGCCACGCTTTGTGAGAAGATACTCGGGGCGGGCCGGATCGTTTTCGATCTTTTTTCTGATACGGCTAACTGTAACATCCACAGTTCTAATATCTCCGTAATAATCATCGTATCCCCAGATCTTTTCAAGCAGATCCTCTCTGGAGTAAGCCACACCAAGGTTCTCTGCAAGGAACAGAATGAAATCGTAGTCCTTCTTTGAAAGCTCTACAGGCTCTCCGTTTTTGGTTACGGAGTAGTGTTCCCTGTCGATCACAAGCTCACCCACCGCGATAGGCGCGTCGTGACTTTCCACGACTCTTGCCACTTCTCCCGAAGAACGGCGGATATTTGCTCTGATACGGGCCATAAGCTCCTTAAATGAGAAAGGCTTTGTTACGTAATCGTCAGCGCCTGTTTCAAGGCCAAGGATCCTGTCCTTTTCTTCTTCCCTTGCTGTAACAAAAATGATCGGCACCTGGCTCTTGTATCTGATGCGCTCGCAAACCTCAAATCCCGTCATTTTCGGGAGCATTATGTCAAGAAGAATAAGGTCATAGCCTCCTGTGAGGGCCATATTCAGTCCGGTTTCACCGTCGTGGGCCATATCACAGTCGTATCCTTCTTTCTTGATGTTATACGCAAGTACAACAGCTATATTTTTCTCGTCCTCAACAACGAGGATCTTCTTCTTTGAGTCCATATTTCCTCCGAAATCAATTTGATTTTGCAAGATTTGATGTGGTGTAATAGGGATAGTCTATTTCGCTTATAAGCTCTGCAAGCCTTCCGCTGTTCCAACAGTCCTCAAGAAGGATCGTGCAAGCTCCGTATTTGGTAACGTGTGCGATCATTTCTGTAAATACAGCCTCCGCGTCAGAGCTGCCGTTCACCGTAAAGTCAGGCTTTATGGGTATGTACCCAAGGCTCTCAAGGATACGGTCCTCTTCAGCGTTGCCCGTTGCAAGGGTGAGCCTTGCGTGCCTCTTGGTGTATGGCATAAACAACTCGTTTGTTCCGTCAAGCTCTGCGGCTATGTCGACCCCGTCGATCCGCCGATTTCTGGGGATCACTCCGTAAACACCCATCGCCGATGCTTCAAGAACGTCATCGATCTCGACCTGTGAGGTGAGAAGCATAGTATAATTCAGCCCGTACTCGTCAAGCCTGTATTTTGCAACGTATTCAGGCGAAATGTTCGAGGGAGATTTCACGAGAATGTATATTCTCTTCAGCACGTTTATAGTACCGGTAGTGCCCTCACTGTGGTCTTCCTCTTCAATCGTATAGTTCTTTATAAGAGTACCCAAGGACAGCTTTCTTCCGGAGTCAAAGAGCCTTAGGGTGGTCTTCCCGTTTTCGGCAACAAAATATTCTCTTTTGATTCCTACAGCGTTGCCCACGGTTTCCGCGTTAACGTAAAACGCACCGGAATCCTTTAATACTCCCACTCCCCGGACGATCTCTCCGTTTACCGCCGCCGATTGAGAGGAGAACAGTATGGAAATGTACTCACCGGTTTCGGTGTTACAGATAAGGAGGTTATCACTTGTGGGAGTCGTAACGCTGATCGCATCGAACATTTTGAATATTTCGGCCGGCACGTAATATTCTCCCTCTCTTACAACCAAGGGAGATGAGGAATCCTTGTACCAGGCTTCGTCATTGTAGAACAGAGTGGGAACATTCCCCTCATCTGGATAAACCCCATCAGCGTAAACGGACGCGGGAACGAGAGCAAGTATAAATAATATCATAAGCATGGAAATAAGCTTGACCGATGAGCCTTTTCTCATAGCCGCATCCTCCTTTTGTTAGTAATTATTCTGTGGGAAATTGGTCTTTGTAATATGCAACAGCCAGATCAACTACCATACCGTAGCTTACTGAGCCCTCAGTTCCCTGAACCTTGAGATAAGTGTCATTTACCGTGTCACTTACCTCTGCAGCAACGTTATCACGGTATTTGTCGAAAAACTCGCTGTAGCATTTTTCGTCGTATTTTGCACCGTCGCACAGATTCCTTACAGACTTGCTGTAAAGTGCCGGCGAAGCCTTGTAAAGCGGCATTGCCAGATAATCGTACATACTGAGATAACCGGCATACTGAATGTACGGGTCACTTGAATTTATGCACACAAGATATGCAATAAAGTTCGCCTCGTTTTCCCGTGCGATTCCCCGCTGGTGAGCCATTTCGTGGGCGGTGGTGAATACGTTAACGTAATAAGGATAATTGGTGTTGAGATTTGCCTCACCTGTAAAGAAGGAGTACACACCGGAGATATGAGTGTATGTCATTATTTCCGAAATGACGATCTGCTTTACCGGAGCTTTTACAATACCGATGAAATCGTGTTCGAGAGACAAAAGGGCATAGGATTCGTGAAGCTTTTTCACAGTTTCTCTATGAGAATACGGGCGCACGGATCCAATCTCATCCGCATATGTGATCTGGCTTTCAAGCTCGTTCAGCTTTTCAACCACAATGTTCATCGTGTGATGAAGTTCCTCCGCAGATACGGGAGCCGCTTCAAGCCCCAGCTTCTCATCAACAGTAGAGCCTCTGTATCCTGCTGCAAAGTTGAACACAAAGATCACATAGATCGCAAGGGCAGCGGACAGAATCCCAACGATCACACGGACAAAATGTCTGTCACTGCGTGACGCACTCTTTATTGCACCAACGATTACCCAAAGGATAATAAACGGGCTGCCGAGAATAATAAACTCAGCCAGAGAAAATGGGATCCAAGCGGTAAGCATCGCCAAAAATCCGCGGAAGAAATTTGAAATTCCCTCGTTGAACCAGTCGGCAAATGCCGGACTTGCAATAAACGCCACGTTAAGCCCTGCCGCGATTATGGCGAGAACTATTATCACCATTGATACAACCGGAATGTATTTTGTTATCTTTTTAAGTAAAGTCATGTTTGTTTTCCTTAAAGTTTATTCTTCAAAACGGAGGCCGAGAGCCTTCATTAGCTCCCCGATATCCTTGGGCACAGGGGCTCTGACCACCACGTCCTCCTCTGTGTACGGATGTGGGAACACGGTCTCGTATGAGTGCAGTGCGTGTCGCGGAATAAGGGGAGACTCTGTGCCGTAAAGAGTGTCGCCAACCAGAGGACAGCCGATTCCCGCAAAATGCACACGTATCTGATGTGTTCGACCGGTTATGGGGGATGCCCACACAACAGCCTGCTTTCCGTTGTCGCACAGCACACGGTATTCAGTCACCGCAGGCTTTGCGTCGGGAGCCGTTTCGTCGCATTCCTCACGCTCAATAATGCTCTCTGCCCTTCTGTGCATAAAGGAACGTAGCACGCCCTCTCGCACAGCGGGAACACCGTCGGTCACTGCTATATATGATTTTCTGATCTTCCCGTTCATCATTGACTTCATCATTTTATATGATGCGTCTCTGGTGTTTGCGGTAAGCATACAACCGCTTGTATCACGGTCAAGTCGGTTAACCGGGCGAAAAACGTAAGTTGTACCCTCGTATCTGTGGGCAAGGGCGTTTGCCACCGTGTCAAGCTTGTGGCCAAGGGAGGGATGGGATGGCATATTGTACGGCTTGTTCACCACAGTCACAGCCTCGTCCTCGTATACCACCTCGATGGGCAAGTCCACGGGGATGATATACGGACTTACGTCCTCAGGCTTGTCTTCAACTGCAAGCGAAAGCACGTCTCCCCTCTTCAGTTCGTATCTGACAGTTACCCACTGGCCGTTTACGTTGATTCCGTCGGGGGAAAACTTCAATTTCTTGATAAGGTTTACCGAAAACCCGAGATCGTTTTTTAAAACCTCACGGATTAGTTTGCCCTCGTAATTGTTTTCTATTAAAATATCCATTTGCCTTAATTCTCGATCTGCCGCCAATAGCTGTAAAAAGCAATTACAGTCCGCTCTTCACCGCCGTGCTCAATGTCAGGTGCAGTGATTACCACGCCGTCCAGAGACATAAGCTCCCAAGCGTACAGCCATTCGATCTTGGTGCGCATGAGTACGTCCTGGCTTGAGTAGATAAGCAGCTCGTCGTCTTTTTTGATAATTGCGCCGCTTTTGCCAACTACCTCTTCGATTCCGTTTATGCGCTCTGTTACGCACTTCAGCGCACGGCCGTCAAGATAATTCGCCAGGTCTCTCTTGTATCTCTTGCTGTTTATGTTTTTGCTCCTTGTCCAATGTCTGGTGGGTTTCGGCATAATTTCCTCGATTTTTATCGTATTTTTATTAATAATCGGCAGAAACACATACTGCCCCATGTAATTATAGCATAAAAAATTATGAAAATGTATAGAAAATTATGAATTTTTGTCTCCTGCTTCCTTTTTGTTGCGATTTTGCGACATTTTTCTCTTTTTTGCCCAGCCTGACAGCTCCAATGCGCCGCTTATTGATGGATTTCACTCCCTGCAACAAACAAAAAAAAGCCACTCCGAAAATGGGTGGGTTCTAAAGGATAGTTTTTTGTAACGACATAGCGCAAAGGCAAACAGCTACAACCGGAGGCTCCTTTGTGTAAAGGGAGCTGTCAACGAAGTTGACTGAGGGATTGTTTTGGTATAATTCTTGCTTTAACAATCCCTCCGTCACGTCTTACGCCGTGCCACCTCCCTTTGCACAAGGGCGGCTTTTTGTCTGTAAGTGCGCACTTATTCACAACCAAAAGTGACAGTGCGAATATAAAAGAGCCGATACGGAAACAAACCCATATCGGCTTTTTTGACTGTTCTTTAATACACGAAGCTAAATGGAATGGCTTTTTGTTATCACGCATCAGCCTCAATGGTGTTTATTCGCCTATTATGAATTAAGCTATACTTATTTCAACCAACTGCCCATTACTTCTCCGTTCGATTGAATGATTGCTATTGGGAAACGGCCCAATACGAATTCAACCTGATCTTCAGATGAATAAGGTTCAAGGTGCCTATCATAGACTATCCAGCACATCGCCTCCGGAACATATGAGGCTTTAATTGAAGAAGGCTCATATTCAGAATTATACTGCTCTTTCCACAAGATTATTGCCTTATTTACTGCATCATCTTTATCTGATACAGGACCTATGTTAATGCCCTCGATGAAATATGACTTGCTTTTAGAATTATACATATCAAACAGGCAATTGGCTATTGTAAATTGTGTCACGTCATTCTTCGGTGTGTTTTTTTGGCTGATCTGATTCGCCAGTATTATTGCTGATATAAAAATCAAAACCGCGCAAACAATTATTACTTTTTTCATTTTTTCTTTTCTCCTGCAATAATAATTTCATAACACTCAACGGTCATTTTTGCGTAGTTGTCGATAAAAAATAGCGCCGGGTATTTACTTTTGTTGCTCCTTTTCGATTTTCTTCATTTCATCAACTGTGAAATTGATATTACAGTTTTCACAATGAAGCTCTGACCAAATGAACTTTACGTTGCCTATCATATAAGAGTCAAATGTGAAAAAATCAAAGTCTTTTGCTTCGGGAGAATAGGAATTAACGATTCTTGAAACTTTGACTTTCTTTAAAAGTCCATTGCAATGGGGGCAATAGTGCTTGACAAAGTTAACGTAAATCGGATCCTTTGATATCCATTGAATATGTTGGTATTCCATAATTCACCTCATTATGTATTTTCGGGGTTGTTTGATTCTCCCCTCCTTGATAAACAAATCAATTCTCGCCGTAAAGCTTGAAAAGGGCTAATCCTACCCCATAAATTTTAAGTTTTACCATCAAGAGGGAGGAAGATTGTCTTGCTCGGGATCTTTTTCTTCGTTAAGGACTTCTTCGATATATGGGATCAGTGGAAGTGTTCTGTACGAGGATTTTGTTTTCAAAACATCCATTCCTCTAGTACCTTTACCATTTGGTGTGTTTACTTCTATGATTTTGTGACGAATGACAATCTTTTTTCGCTGTAATCAATTGCATCCCACTTTAATCCGAGTACTTCAATTCTTCTTAAGCCGTAATAAGCGGTTAAAATCACAGGCAGTCTCATTGGATCTCCGTCAAACTTTTCTACGAAAAACGCAAGAAATACAAAGAATAATAGGTGTGCCTAAGATTACGATTATGGTTTAGATCACTTTTCTTTTGATATGTTGGGTTACACAAATTTTTAATTCGGTTACTATGTCTACTCTTGACTTTTGTTTTTGCTATCAAATACCAGGCGAAGTGGTGTTGCCGTCTTCATCACAAGTTATTTTATATTTTTTGCAATAAAAATACTGAACAAAATTTATATGACCAGGCGCAGGAATAAAAAACAAAAGAACAAGACTAATAGTCGCAACCAAGTTTTGTGTACTAACACTGGTATGTGATCTAAGTACTCTACTTGTAACCATACCTGCTGCACTGGCCAACGGAACCAAGGATGCCAAAAGAGCATCTATTGCCAAAGCTACAGGTGATTGCCATTTTTTTCTGATCTTCTTAAAAACTCCTTTATGCACGCCTAGCACTATTAAAGCAATGTAGCTAACCGAGAAAAGTACATATAAAGGCAGTAACCATAAGCAAAAAGAGATATCTGCAAGTCCATTATCTCCCACTGGGTCAAATAAACACACGCAGGCAAATAAAAGCCAGACGAGAAGAGAAAGCAATAATCCTGAAATACCCTTTACAAGAAATCTCAACTCAAAGGTATTTTTTGCATTTTGAATGCAAAAGATAAATATCCAAAATAGCAAGCTCCAGATAATGACAGAAAAAATCGGAAATAACGTTTCCCAACTAGCCCCCATCGTCTTAATTCCACCGAAACCCATCACCAACATAATTAACTGAAAGATAAAAAGAGCCCAATATATTTTTTTCAAATCAGCAAGTGTCGAATATTTTTTTGTGTTAAGGTATACCAAATCAAGTACTTTTTCTCTCATGTGAAAGCTCTCCTTTATTAGTTAATATCCAAGCATAATTAACGCGAAAAATATTAAATAATAATTTTTAATGCGCATGATTCACCTCGTTATGTAATTTGGGGGCGGCTTGATTCTCCTCTTTGGATATATTAATCAATTCTCGCCGTAAAGCTTGACGATATTTACGATGATCTCTGCGGCTTTTTCCATGCCCTCGACCGTGATATGCTCGTAGGGACCGTGGAATGCGCATCCGCCTGTGCCGAGGTTGGGGGTGGGCAGTCCCATAAATGACAGACGCGCACCGTCAGTACCGCCGCGAATGGGTGTGTTTGAAACTGTAACACCAGCCATGCGGGTCGCTTCCTCTGCGATCTCAACCACGTGGAATACGGGGCGTATCCTCTCTTCCATATTGCGGTAGGATTCGTTGATAGTCAGCTTTGCCGTGCCCTCGCCGTACTTTGCGTTGATCAGCTTTTCGATGTGGCGGAGGGTGTCCTGTCTTGCAGCGTAGTTTGCTGCACGGTGATCGCGGACGATATAGTAGAGGTTTGCCTTCTCAACATTGCCCTCCATGTCACAAAGGTGGAAGAAGCCCTCGTATCCCTCTGTGTCGCGGGGTGTTTCACCTGTGGGTAGCATAGAATTGATCTCCATAGCTACGAGAGAGGCATTTATCATTGTATCCTTTGCAGAACCCGGGTGAATGTTGAAGCCGTTGACCTCAAATGCAGCGGAGCAAGCGTTGAAGTTTTCGTAAACTACCTCACCCTCTTCACCGCCGTCAACTGTGTAAGCAAGCTCTGCATCGAATGCCTCAAGATTGAAGTTGTCAGCAGAAACACCGCACTCCTCGTCGGGAGTAAAGCCGATTGAAATAGGGCCGTGGGGCACGCCGCTTTTGATGATCTGTTCCATAGCATAAAGGATCTCCGCAACCCCTGCCTTGTCATCAGCTCCGAGGAGTGTGTGACCGTCGGTGGTGATAAGAGTTCTGCCCTTGAGCCCGGTAAGGTGTGGGAAGTTCTTTGTTGTCAGCACTCTGCCGGAATCGGACAGGATAACGTCCTCACCGTTGTAGTTTTCGATAATGCAGGGCTTGATGGGGGAGTCGGCGAAATCAGGGGACGTATCAACGTGAGCGATAAAGCCGATCTTTGTTTTGTTCTCATATCCGGGAGTTGCGGGAATGTGACCGTACACATAGCACATCTCGTCAATGTATGCGTCAGCAATGCCGATCTCTTTCATATCCTCCACAAGTCTACGCGCAAGATCGAACTCTTTTTTCGCTGTGGGAACGGTGGTAGAGTCGGCATCGCTTGAGGTGGGGATCTTTACATATTCGAGGAATCTTTCAGTCAAGGTCATGGTGTGTGTCCTTTCGTTTTTTACCTAATTATTTACTTACTATATCTTAATAATATATCATTCGGCGTTTTTTGTCAATCGAAAAATCCGATACTTTTCAGGGCAAAAATATTCCCCATATTTTGCCGTAATTATTGATAATTTCAATATTATGTGATATAATGCGAAGTGATAGTACAGTAAAGTGAAAGAGAGGAAGCTTATGGAAAACAGAAGTAAAAAGGCGTGGCTGTATCTTTTGCCTGCCATACTGTTTTTGGGAGCATTTATGGTGTATCCCCTCATTGACGTTTTTATCTACTCCTTTGAGGAAGGATATAACTCCGCATCCCAGACGTTTTTCGGCGTGGGCTCGTATAACTATTCCTATGTTCTCAGGGACCCCTATTTTCTGCAGGCAGTTAAGAACACCTTTATTCTTGTAATGATAACTGTGCCCCTGTCAACGGGAATCGCACTCCTTATTTCCGTGGGACTCTCATCAATCAAGCCTCTCAGAAATCTTTTCCAGACAGTATATTTCCTGCCTTACGTTACAAACACTCTGGCGGTGGGACTTGTGTTTATGATACTGTTCAAAAAGACCGCTTACTCCGACGGACTTATCAATCTTCTTATAAATATGTTCGGTGGCCAGTCCGTTGACTTTATCGACGGTCCATACTGGGCGAAGATGCTTGTTCTGTGCATCTACACCATCTGGATCGTAATGCCCTTTAAGATCCTTATTCTTACAAGTTCCCTGGCGTCCGTTAAGCAGGACTACTACAACGCCGCAATGATCGACGGCACACCGAAATGGAGAATGTTCACAAGGATCACCCTGCCCATGATCTCGCCTATGATATTCTACCTTGTAATTACCGGTTTCATCGGTGCATTCAAGGCCTACAGCGATGCGGTCGCCCTCTTTGGCACAGACCTGAACGCTGCGGAGATGAACACCATCGTTGGCTATATCTACGATATGCTCTACGGTGACAGCGGCGGATACCCATCTTATGCGTCGGCGGCAGCCATAATTCTGTTCGTGATAGTGCTTACCATAACGTGCATTAACCTGCTTGTCAGCAAAAAGCACGTTCATTATTCATAAGTGAGGTGAGACGTATGAATAAGAACACAAATTACGAAGTAATTGAAAAGAGAGCAAACGCGAAAAAGACCGTCCTTAAGGCTGTCACATACACCTTGCTCGCTTTCTGGGGACTCATCGTTCTGTTCCCCTTCTACTGGATGCTTCTCACATCGCTGAAAAGCTATGCCTCCTACAACGGAGAGCACATCCCCCAGTTTATCACCCTCAACCCCACTCTTGATAACTACATCAAGGCGTTTAGTGCAGTTCCCCTGGCGGACTATTTCGTAAACACCCTGATTTTCACCCTTGTTACAACTGCTGTTATGATGATCGTCATTATCCCGGCGGCCTTTGCCTTTGCAAGACTGGACTTCAAGGGAAAGAACCTCCTCTTCACCCTGTTCCTTGCCCTTATGATGATTCCAAACGAGCTGGTTGTTATCACTAACTTCACAACAATCACCAATCTGGACTTGCGTAATACCTTTGCAGGACTTATCCTGCCGTCAGTTATGTCCGTGTTCTATCTGTACCTACTCAAGGAGAACTTCTCACAGATTCCCGACGAGCTGTATTACGCCGCGAAAGTGGACGGAACACGGGATCTGAAGTACCTTTTCAAGGTGGTCGTTCCTATGTGCAAGCCCACCATCGTGACCGTAATTATTCTGAAGGTCATCGAATGCTGGAACTCTTACGTTTGGCCCAGACTTATTACCGACGATCCTGCATACTATCTTGTTTCAAACGGTATCCAGGAGATCCGTGAAAACGGCTTCGGTCGCGAGAATATTCCCGCAATGATGGCAGCGGTGGTGGTTATCTCCGTTCCGCTTATCGTTCTGTTCCTTATCTTCCGTAATAAGATCATGGAAGGTGTTGCGAGAGGAGGTACAAAGGGATGAGAAAAGTATTATCTGTCATTCTTCTCCTTCTTACGGTGCTTCTGCCCCTTACGTCCTGTCACGGCTCCCTGGGGCTTGACCCCTTCGTTATTCCAGAAGAGTTTGACGAGAGTCGCAACTATGAGATCACCTTCTGGACCAAGAACGACACAAACCTTACACAGGTTGAAATATACCACAAGGCGATTGCTGATTTTGAGGCACTCTACCCCAATATCAAGGTAAATATGCGCCTCTACACCGACTACGGCAGAATCTACAACGACGTTATCACAAACATCTCAACAAACACCACACCTAATGTGTGTGTCACCTACCCCGACCACATTGCAACCTATATGACCGGTGCCAATACTGTGGTGTCTCTGGACGAGCTGATCTCTCACGAGAAATACGGACTTGGGGGAAGCGAGGTCAGATTCGATGCCCCCACCAAAGAGGAGATCGTTCCGAAATTCCTTGAGGAGTGCATTATCGACGGTCAGTATTACGCGATCCCCTATATGCGCTCAACCGAGGCCTGCTATGTTAACAAAACCTACGTTGAAAAGCTCGGTTACACCCTTCCTGATGTGCTGACATGGGACTTCGTTTGGGAAGTATCCGAGGCGGCAATGGCTAAGGATGAAGAAGGAAACTTCGCAGTCAACGGTCAGCAGGTTATGATCCCCTTTATCTACAAATCCACAGACAATATGATGATCTCAATGCTCAAGCAGCTTGACGCCGGATACTCCAACGATGAAGGCGAGATCCTCATTTTCAATGATACCACAAAAGAGATTCTTTACGAGATCTCCAAGCACGCGGGCACAAGATCGTTCTCAACATTTAAGATATCAAGCTACCCGGGTAACTTCCTCAATGCAGGTCAGTGCATTTTTGCTATTGACTCAACAGCAGGTGCGACCTGGATGGGCTCCGATGCACCCAACAATGATATTCACGAGAATTCCATTGTTCAGTTTGAGACTGTGGTAATGACGATCCCCCAGTTTGACACAGAGAATCAGCAGATGATTTCACAAGGACCGTCAATGTGCGTGTTCAACAAGGGAGACCCTCAGGAGGTTCTGGCATCCTGGCTGTTCGCTCAGTTTATGATCACAAACGATGTTCAGCTCGCTTATTCCGGCACAGAGGGATATATCCCCGTAACAAACAAGGCACTCGAGTCCGATGAATTCACCGACTATATGTCGAAAAAAGGTGAAGATACAAGGGATCACTATTACGTTAAGCTTGATGCGAAGCAGCTGATGATAGATAATCTGGACAGCACTTTCGTTACTCCCGTGTTCAACGGTTCCGCTTCCCTACGCGACGCCGCAGGACAGCTTGTTGAAAACGTGACAAAGTCAATGCGCCGAAAGGAAACCGTAGACGAGGCTTATATGACCAAGCTTTATGAGGATGTGAACGCTCTGTACAGACTTGATCAGCTTGGAGCAAGTACAACAGGAGCAAAGGCGGAGCTTGGCGAGATGCCAACTTCTTCCGTGATCCTTTTGTCAGCTATAGGCGCAGCCTGGGCAATAATTGTTGTTTATGTTATAGTTGTTTCACTAAAAAAGCGCAAAAATAGTGCTAATACACATTGACTTATCTCAAAATTTGAGTATAATTATTGTTAACACGTTAAAACATTAAACCCAAACAAAAACCAAAGGAGAAAACAAAATGAAGAAGATTATTTCCCTGATTCTCGTTCTCGTTATGGCTCTTTCCGCAGTTGCACTCGTTGCTTGCGACAAGGATCCCGCAGACGAACCCGATGTTAAGAGCGAAGGCGTTATGACCTACGCTGAATACGCTGCAGCTGAGCTTGACACACAGGTTGTAGTTGAAACTTACGTTCAGGCTACACAGTCCTGGTGGGACAACAAGATCGTTGCTTACACACAGGATAAGGACGGCGCATACTTTGCATACAACATGGCTTGCTCTGAAGAAGACGCAGCTAAGCTTGTTCCCGGCACAAAGATCAAGATCACCGGTTACAAGGGCGAATACAATGGCGAAATTGAAATTCTCGACGCTACATTCGAATTCTGCACAGACGGCAAGACTTACATCGCAGAACCCGTTGACGCTACAGCATGGCTTGGCACAGACGAGCTCATCAAGCACCAGAACGAGCTTGCTATCTTCAAGGGCATGACCGTTAAGGCTATCGAATTCAAGAACGGCGAACCCGGCGACGACATTTACGTTACAGTTTCCAAGGACGGCGCTGACTACGGCTTCTGCGTAGAACGCTACCTCACAGGTCCCGAAACAGACGTATACAAGGCAGTTTCCGTTCTCAAGGAAGGCGACGTTGTTGACGTAACAGGCTTCATTTACTGGTACATCGACGTTAACACCCACATCACCGGTGTTTCTGCTGCTAAATAATTGAATTAAAGCAAAAATTAAAGAGCCACCCGCAGGGGTGGTTCTTTTTTCGCTTGTGCATGACGGGAATTTGTGGTATAATTAGGAAAACAGCATTTGGAGGGAAATAATGAAGAAAAAGATACCGAAAAACAGTTGCAGAATCATAAAGATCAGCCAGGATGCTATGTTTGAGTGGATATATGAAAATATGATCGATAATATGGAGACACAGTTTAATGTTCACAGAAGTGAAGTGACAAAATTGGTGTTGAATTTTGATATTGATTGGGAGACAAAAGAATTTATTTGTGTTGCACACAATCATGGTTTTAATAACATATATGATACTGAGTGTTTGCTGTCGAAGTTAAAAGATACAACAAACACACTTTATCGTAGAAATCGCTATATTGAGTTGACAGACGAAGAAGTTCTGGCAATACAAAACGGCGAAGAAAACGAGCATACGAGATAAGAGGCAACATTAATGATAAAAGTAATATTCAAACTGCCCTGTGAGGTGGAGGACTCGCTCCTCAAATACGCAGTCATCGTGCCGAGGTGCGGCAGCAGTTTCGTCTTCGCACGAAAGCGGGGATTTGACACTTGGGAAATTCCCGGTGGTCATCGCGAGGCAGGGGAAGACATAAACGACACCGCCCGTCGCGAGCTTTATGAGGAAACGGGAATAACCGACGCCACACTCACCCAGGTCAACGTGTACGGAGTTGTCCGCGGAGACGAGGTCACCTACGGTATGCTGTATTTCGCAGAAGTAAATGAACTTGCCGCGCCGCCGGAGGAGTGGGAAATGGAGGAGACACGTCTCTTTGATTCCCTGCCGAAGGACTTGACGTATCCCGACATACAGACCGATATGTTCTGGCGTGTGCAGGGGCATCTTTGTACTACCACCTCCGCTGACGAAATTTGGGACGTGTACGACGAGCACCGTCAAAAGACCGGCAGACTCCACCGCCGCGGTGATCCAATGCCGAAAGGCGACTATCACCTGGTTGTGCATATCTGGCTTTTGAACAGTCGCGGAGAATTTCTCCTGACCAAGCGTGCGCCCACCAAGGGATTTCCGGGAATGTGGGAATGCACCGGTGGTTCTGCCCTTGCGGGAGACGACAGTCTGACAGCCGCTCTTCGCGAAATGGAGGAGGAGACAGGGCTTTCCCTTGACCCCACCTGCGGCAAGTGTGTGCTGAACCACGGTTGCGCCGACAATTTCTGCGATATATGGGTGTTCCGACAGGATTTTGACCTGTCAGAGGTAATCCTTCAACCCGGCGAGACAGTAGACGCAAAATACGCCACAAAGGCCGAAATCTACCGAATGCATCGGGATGGCGAGCTTGTCCCCTTTGATTATTTGGATCGGCTGTTTGCCGATATTGACAATAGAGAGGAGCGAATATGAAGAAAGAAAAATCCTGCGGTGCCATTATCTTCACAAGAGACGGCGACCGGCTAAAATATGTGATAATCCACCAGACCAACGGTATCTACTGTTTCCCCAAGGGACATATGGAGAACGGAGAAACAGAAGAAGAAACCGCCCTTCGTGAGATTCGCGAGGAGGTGGGTCTTGACGTCACCTTGATTGACGGATTCAGACAGCCTGATGAGTACAAGTTCTCCTTGAACGGAGATCTTGTTATCCAGAAAGAGGTCGTGTATTTTCTTGCAGAATTTGAGGACCAAACACCCCACCCTCAAGAATCAGAGCTGTTTGACGTATATTTGATGACCCTTGAGGAAGCCCTCGATACCCTCTCATTCGACGGAATGAAGCAATTTCTCAGAGAGGCAGACGGATATATCCGAAAAAATTATAAATTTTATTGACTTTTCCTCCAACCTTTTCGTTTTTGCCGACACTATATAGTCAAACGGCGCCGGAGTAATTAAAATGGATAAACAAATTGCAGATCAGATCATAACCGAATATTTCAAAAAGATCTACGGATTTGCCATGAAGAAAGCTTTTTCTTACGATGAAGCTGAGGAGTTGTGTGCGGATATACTTCATGAAGTGTACGTATCACTGCTGAAGGCAGAAGATGTATACAATATTGAAGGATATATCTGGCGAATCAGCGAGCACGCATATTCAAAATTTGTTTCCTCAAAGAAAAAGCACGAGGGCATCTCCATAGATGGAATGGAAATACCGTATTATGAGGATTTTCTGATTGATGATGCAGAAGAAGAAATCATACGTCTCAGACGAGAGGTTGCATTCCTTACCGAAAAACGCCGCAGAATAGTTTATCTGTTTTATTACGAGGACAAACCCATTTCATATATCTCAAAGAAAATGGGAATGCCCGAAGGCACTGTCAAATGGCACCTGAATAAAGCAAGAAACGAATTGAAGGAGGGCTTTTCTATGGAAAGAAAGATTGGAAAATTAGGACTTGATCCTATCACGGCAGTTGGCTACGGACACTCGGGCCATACCGGAGAAAACAGCGGACCGGAATATTATCTCGGTGACAAGCTGAATCTGAACATCGTATACAGCGTGTATTTCGAGCCGAAGACAGCGGAGGAGATCGCAGAGGAGCTTGGTGTTACACTTGTGTTTATTGAAGACCGGATAGCACTTCTCGAAGGAAACGGTTTCCTTGTGAAAACAAAGGGAGACAAATTCACAACTTACGTTAGTTTTGAACCCGGAACGTTCTCGCTGGAGAGAGAGGATGTGATCCTCAAGAAAAAGCAGGAAATCGCGCAGATGCTTGTGGAGGAATACGTCCCCCTTGTGAGAAAAGCGGTGGCGGAGATCGACGACGTGTATATCCCCGGCGGAAATCGAGAGCTTCTTGAGGCACTGGCAGTCTCTTATGGAGTCACTTGCACAGGAGGCATCAAGACCGGAAAGAACTTATCAAAATATGAGATAAAGACAACGGCCGGTGGTAAGTTTATTGCATATATCGAGCTTCCCACTACACAGTCTGACCCGGATTACAAGGCAACCCTTGCGAATAATAACTACCGAGCTTGCGGATGGATGATCAGAGGCTCTGACAAGTATCCCGTTGAGTCAATAAGCATTGACACAAAATACTGCTCACGCGAAGGTGCATGGGAGAACAACGAGGTTGCTGACTACGAATATCTCTACGAGCTGATAAGCGGAACCCTTGATGACAACGCAGCAAACGCCGAAAAATTCGCGAGACTCCGCGAGAAGAGATTTATAACCGACGATAACCGCGCAAATATTATGATCGCCCGCGGAGGAATGGAAGAGTTCTTGGGTAAGATCCCCTCTGTAAGCGAAGAATTAAAGAAAAAATTTGCTGATTATGCCCTTGAGTATGCAATGCTTGAGGCAAAGGATTATCCGCTTCAGATGCAGGACTTGGTGATCGCTAACTATTGCGGCGGCTTCATCGGCACTGTCGTTGCAGTTATGGTATTGGATATCCTTTACGGCAACGGCACTTGGAAAACCTTGACAGAAAACGAAAAGGTAACCTCCCTGCTCGTTATGTTCAGCGATATTCTTCCGCAGTAATGACAAAAACAAAAGACACGCTTATGGCGTACCTGCGATAAAGCAGGTGCACCAAGCTTTTCTTATAACAACTAATAGTTGACATATTAGATGTTGACTTATGGAAAATATTGTGCTACAATAAAAGTACAAAATTTATACTTAAAGGAGGTGGACAAAATGACAAACTTAACACTGATAAAATCAATTGCCGTTTTGTCCGCAAACTAACTTATATTGTTACGTCTTGACTTAATGCTCTTGATTTTATCGAGAGCATTTTAT